>NZ_JBHSMC010000046.1:0-68800 GCF_042655485.1 Lederbergia graminis | reverse complement strand
GTTGTACATGCATTCTTCCCACCTCAAATCAAGTATGCATGTACTGATCAAAACTGTACATTCTTATCCAATCATTTATGTACATTATTAAGTTAGCATTTATAGATGGGTTTACTTTTCGATGCTGGGACCCTCCTTTTGTCTGCTCAGACATGTCTTTTGAACGATGGACGGACCCTTTTCAACGCTCAACGCTTCCTTTTCAACTCTGGGGAAGGGTTATTCGATGATAGATGTTCTTTTGAATGCTGGGACTCTCCTTTTGTGTGCTCAGACATGTCTTTTGAATGCTGAGCGGCCCCTTTTTGATGCTCGACGCTTCCTTTTCAACGCTGGGGAAGTTTTTTTCGATGATGGGTGTTCTTTTGGACACTGGGACTCTCCTTTTGTTCGCTCAGTCATGTCTTTTGAACGCTGGACGGACCCTTTTCGAAGCTCGTTGCTTCCTTTTCTACGCTGGGGAAGGTTTTTTCTATGATGGAAAGAATCCCCCTTATTAAAAATCAAAAAAGAACTAGAACATAAAATATGCTCTAGTTCTCTAGCATTCTATTATTTTACAGAAGTTGCTTCTACTGCTTTTGCAATTGCTTGATCAAGGTCTTCAGTAATATCTTCAATTGCTTCTAGACCAACTGCTAGACGAATTAATTCTTCTGTTACACCAACAAGTTTTAATTCCTCTGCATTTAATTGTTGATGCGTAGTAGAAGCAGGGTGGATGATTAATGATTTTGCATCTCCAACGTTTGCAACGTGAGAGAACAATTTCACGTTATCAATTGTTGTTCTACCAGCTTCACGTCCACCTTTAATACCGAAGTTAACAATCGCACCAGCACCTTTAGGGAAGTACTTTTTAGCTAACTCGTATGAAGGGTGATCTTCTAGACCAGGGTATGAAACCCATTCTACTGCATCATTTTTCTGTAAGTGTTCTGCTACTGCTTTTGCATTTTCTACGTGCTTTGCAATACGTAGGTGTAATGTTTCTAAACCTTGTAAGAAAATAAATGCATTGTCCGGACTTAAGCATGGTCCAAAGTCACGTAGCAATTGAACACGTAATTTTGTAGCAAATGCTGCATTTGGAATATCCACTCCAAAGCGAATACCATGGTATGTGTTGTCTGGTTCAGTGAAACCAGGGAATTTTCCGTTCGTCCAATCAAATTTACCTGCATCAACAACTACTCCACCGATAGCAGTTCCATGTCCACCAATCCATTTAGTTGCAGAATGGACTACGATATCTGCGCCCCATTCAATTGGATTTAATAAGTATGGTGTTGCAAACGTACTATCGACAATCAATGGAATACCATTCTCATGCGCAATATCAGCAACAGCTTCGATATCTAATACATGTAAACTTGGGTTACCAATTACTTCACCAAAGATAGCTTTTGTTTTTGGAGTAATTGCTTTGCGGAAGTTTTCCGGATCTTTTGGATCTACAAAATGAACTTTGATGCCATACTTCGGTAAGCTTACTGCAAATAAATTATATGTTCCACCATAAAGGTCTGTTGCAGCAACAATTTCATCACCTGCACCAGCTATGTTCAAAATAGAAAATGCGATAGCTGCCATACCTGAGGATAGAGCAACAGCTGCTGTTCCACCTTCTAGTAAAGCAACACGTTGTTCAAAAACATCTACTGTTGGATTCATGATACGAGTATATATATTACCTGTTTCTTGTAATCCAAATAATGCTTGTGCATGGTCTGTATTTTTAAATACATAGGATGTAGTGCGATATACTGGAACTGCTCTTGCACCTGTTTCATCCGGTTGTTGTGCACCATGAAGTAATAATGTTTCTGGTCTGAAGTTTTGTTCTGACATTGTAACGCCTCCTAAATTTGATTAAGTTGAGTAGAAAACTTGGATTAATTATTACAAAAACAGAAAGCCCTCTTCTTTGATAAGAAGAGGGCTTGATTTAACAGATCCCCATCTTATCTTCCAGACCGCTTCGACCTGTAGGAATTAGCACCTTTTCAGATAAACTCCTGAAGGTTGCCGGGCATCGCAGGGCCTATCCCTCCGCCGCTCTTGATAAGAATAATCCTAATATATTGATTTATGTAACTCTTGAAAACTAGTATATCTACAAACATTTACATTGTCAACTTTATTTTTGCATAATTTCTAAAAAAAGAAATAATATAGCATTTCTTACTTCATTTCCTTCACTAACCGTTCTATCATTTCCTCGTCCATTGGGCCAATTATCCGTTTATGAACAAGACCATTAGACTGTATTAAATAAGTAGTAGGAATAGCAATTCCTTTATACTTGTCCCATACGTCTCCTGATTGATCAAGTGGAATTGGAAATGATAATTTATATTCATCTATAAAATCGCTCACTTTTTTCTCTATATTGCTTCCACGCTCATTACTAGTTAAATTTACAGCAACAATTTCTACTTCATACTTATCTGCCTTTTTCTCGTAAAAGTTTTGCATATGAGGCATTTCGGCTTTACAAGGTGGACACCATGTTGCCCAAAAATTTAAGATTACTTTCTTGCCATTTAAATCTGATAATCTAACTGTTTCACCTTCGAGTGTCTTTAATTCAAAATCTGGAGGAATATCTCCTTCAGACACACCTTCTGCAAATGATCCTATACTTGTTTCATATGCAGCATCAATTAAAAATTCTTCCGCAGCTTGGTTATCCGCTTTCTTTTCTTTTGTATCTTGTATGACATGAAAGATTAATATGCCACAAAGTACTCCTAGCAAAAGAACTCCAAAGGTTTTCTTCATCCTTACAACCACCTCTGCTTCAACATAACCTCATATTATAAGATTGGAGATAATAAACGAGAAATAGACTCTTTGAATCTAATTCCTAGTGAACGATTTTTATATTCTTCCATTGTTAATTCTCGTGACTTTTCCATATCATTTCCAAATATGTTTACAAGCTCTTCTACTAATGCCTGGTCATATAGGAATGCATTTACTTCAAAGTTCAGTCGAAAACTTCTTAAATCAATATTCGCAGTACCTACTGTAGCGATTTTCCCATCTGCAATCATTGTTTTCGCATGAATAAAGCCGTTTTCATAAATATAGACCTTGCCACCTGTTTTTAACAATTCACCTACATGGGAATACGTTGCCCAATAGACGAAAGGATGGTCTGGTTTGTTCGGAATCATTAACCTTACATCAATTCCTGATAATGCCGCAATTTTTAATGCATCTAGTACACTTGCATCTGGAATAAAATAAGGTGTTTGTATATAAATATATTTCTTAGCTGAGGAAATAATTTTTAACATGCCATATTTTATTTGTTGCCATTCTGAATCTGGACCACTAGAAACAATTTGGATGTCTGTTTCACCTAACACTTCAAGCTTTGGAAACAGTCTTTCTGCATAGCTAATTTTATGGGTAGAAGCTTGATTCCAATCGAGGATAAAACGAGTTTGCAGGGCATAGACTGCATTACCACAAATTTTTAAGTGCGTATCGCGCCAATAGCCAAATTTTTTATTTAAGCCTAAATATTCATCCCCAATATTAAAGCCACCTACATAGCCAATTGCTCCATCAATGACAACAATTTTGCGGTGATTACGATAATTTACTTGTAAGTTAAGATGAGGAAGGATGGCAGGAAAAAATGCACTCGCATGGCCACCTACTTCAATCAATGGCTTAAAAAAATTGCGTCCTAACCTTCTTGATCCCATTGCATCAAAAAGGACGCGTACCTCGACACCTTCTTTTGCTTTCTCAATGAGTACCTCTAACAATTTCTTACCAAGTTCATCATTACGGATAATATAATACTCTACATGAACATGATCTTTCGCAGACTTAATATCTTCTATTAATGTTTGAAATTTATCATTTCCATCAGTAAATATTTCGACATGGTTATCTTGGGTAAAAACTGCTCGGTCATGGAATAACAGCATATAAATTAAATCTTTATACTGAGCCGTTTTATTATCTTTGAAAGGAAATTCCCCTTTTTCCAATAATTCAATTTGATATTTTGTAATATCCATAATTCCGATTTTATTCGTATCTTTCCACTCAAAAATCTTTTTTCGACTCAAATTTTGACCGAATATTAAATATAAAATAAATCCTACAACAGGAATAAAGAATAGAACTAATAACCAAGCCCATGTTGCGCTAGCATCACGTCTTTCTAAGAAAAGAACAAACCCAGCTAATATAATATTTAAAATTAATACAATACTGACTAAAATAGCTGTAATTGTCCCAAATGTCATATACAGTCCCTCTCATCCAGTTTCTATTTTTTCTCTGCATCTATTCTATCATACTCTATAACGTATGGTGTACTTGATGAATTTATGTAAAATAAAACAGCCGCATCAAATTAGATGCGACTGTACGTTTAATTAAAAGTTAATATATTTTCTTGGATTTACTGCATTAGACTTCGCGCCGTTCCATTCGCCTTCATGAAGTTCAAAATGCAAATGCTGTCCATATGACTGACCTGTATTGCCCATATATCCAATATGATGACCTTTGCTTACCATTTGACCGACAACCACTTTCGGTGTTTCACGCATATGAGCATATACGGTCATAAATGTTTTTCCATCTAAATAATGGGAGATATATACTACATTACCATAGCTATTTGACCAACCTGCTCGAGTAACAATTCCTCCTGCTGCAGCTACAATAGGAACTGTACCACCTTTAGCAATATCGATTCCATAATGGAATGCACCCCAACGATGATCAAATTCAGAAGAGACATATCCTTGCGCTGGTCTCATAAACAATCCGGATGATACAGGTGGTGTAGTGACGACTTCTTCGTTTGATTCTTCATTACCATTACTTGTTTCAGGAGTCTTACCAGCAGCTTCTTCCTGTGCTTTTCTTTCCGCTTCTTCTTTTGCTTTTCTTTCTGCTTCTTCTTTTGCTTTTCTAGCAGCTTCTTCTGCTTTCCGTTTTTCTTCTGCAATTCTTTCTTTCTCTAGTTGAATCAACTTCTGAATGGCAGCTTCTTGTTGCTTTAATAATTCTGCTTCTTCTTCCATTGACATTTTTTCATGTTCAATATGTTGTTTTTGTGCTTCAAGTTGTTTGAGAAGTTCTTGCTTTTTCTTATTCTGTTTCTCTAAATCTGCTTTAAGTGTCTCTAATTCTTTTAACATATCATTTAAGCTAGCAAGATCTTTTTCTACTTGTTCTTTATTTGCTTCTAGTTTTTCTTTATCCGCTTTTTGCTCTTCAATGATTTTTTTATCTGCTTCTACTAAGACAGTCACAGCAGATAAGCGATCAATAAAATCACCAAAGCTTTCCGCACCTAGTAGGACGTCAAGATAATTAACTGATCCACCATTTTGCTGGATATTTCTTGCTCTTTCTTGAAGAAGTTTATTGCGTCGTTCTAAACGTTCCTCTAGTGCAGTTATTTCACTTTTAAGTCTTTCTATTTCTGCCTTCGTATCTTCAATTTCTTTTTGCTTGTCCGATATTTTTTTATCTGTAGTAGCCATCTCTGCCTCTAGTTGTTGAATTTCTACTTCTACAGCAGTTTGTTGGCCTGTTATTTCGTTTATTTCATGATCTTTATCTTTAATAGATTCTTCTAAGTCTGATCTTTCGTTCTTAATATTTGATTTGTTTTTTTCCAAATCCGTTAATGTTTCTGCGTACACAAATCCATTAGGAGAAAAAACAAATGAAACCCCTAGTATAACCGCTACTGTCAATGAGAATAATGAACTTCTTTTCAACTCACTTTTTCCCCTTTCACCCTTTTGTCTAATCTACTCTATTAATATGTAAAGCTATTAATCTTTGGACTTCGTGAACTATTGAAGGAAAGAGGGATATGCAACCCTCCGTCCTCCAGTATTATAAAAATAAGAGTATTTTTTACAAAGGTAGTTCTTATACTTTCAAGAAACGGCGGACCGACATAAAACTACCCCATCCACCAATTATTACTCCAACTAATACGAGAAGTAGACTGATTTGATATACGAATGGACTAAATTCTAATGGTTGTACTAATTGTTGAGGTATACGAGTAACTAAGAAATCGTAGGCATAATAATATCCTGTTGCAACTGCAGCAATTGGGATAAGAGAGCCAAGGATCCCGAGCCATATTCCTTCTAATAAGAATGGCCAACGTATAAACCAATTTGTAGCTCCGACCAGTTTCATAATTTCAATTTCACGTCGTCTTGCGAAGATAGTTATTTTGATTGTATTTGAAATGAGGAACATTGCGGTAAAAACAAGGCCAGCAATTAAAAATATACCGACATTCCTGCTTGTCTTTAATACATTAAATAATCTTTCTACTTTTGCTTCACCGTATTCTGCAGCATAAACATTATCTAATTTACGAATTTGTTTTGCTATCACAGCTGTATCTGTTGGTGATTTTGCTTTGACTATAAATACATTTCTTAATGGATTTTCTTGGCCTTCAAACAAGGACCAGGAATCTCCCATCGTGTCTATTAAGTGATCTAATTCTTTATCTTTAGAGGAATACTCAATCGAATCTATTAAATCAATTTTCTCTATTTGCTTTCTTAACTCCGCTTCCTCTTCTTCTGTTGCAGTTAATTCTACATGTGTTCTTATTTCCACATCATTTTCCAAATCAGAAGCAAATTTGTTCATGTTCATCATAATGACTAGAAATACTCCTACTAATAGAAGTGTGACTGTTACTGCACTTACAGAAGCAAAAGTCATCCAAGTATTTCTTTTAAGACTTTTGAAACTTACTTTTAGATGGCGCCGGAATGTCCTAGCCTTCATAGCCGTAATCACCCCGCTGCTCATCACGTACTATTCTACCACTTTCGATTGCGACAACACGGTGCTTAATCGTATTAACGATTTCTTTATTATGTGTTGCCATGACAATTGTTGTACCCTTTAAGTTAATTTCCTCTAGCAAATGCATAATCTCCCATGATGTATCAGGATCTAAATTACCTGTTGGTTCATCTGCAATAATTAACTTTGGTTTATTTACGATGGAACGTGCAATGGATACCCGTTGCTGTTCACCACCGGATAATTCGCTAGGTAGCATTCTTACTTTATGCTTTAATCCCACTAAAGCAAGAACATCCATAACTCTTCTTTTTATATCTTTTGGTCTTTGTTCTATAACCTCAAGTGCAAACGCAACATTTTCAAATACTGTTAATGTTGGCAATAACTTAAAGTCTTGAAAGACAACTCCGATATTTCGGCGAAAGAAAGGCACCTCTCTATTTTTCAGCTTAGATAAATTCACACCATTTACCAAAACAGTACCAGATGATGCCTTCTCTTCTCGGTACATCATTTTGATGAAGGTAGATTTACCTGCACCACTAGGCCCTACGACATAAATAAATTCACCTTGTTTAATATGAATGTTCAATCCGTTAGCGGCCGTTATTCCATTTGGGTACTTTTTATATACATCTTGCATTTCAATCATGTAATCACCCGGTCCCTAAGAATTGGCACCATACTAGTAAATGCTACCCATGATTTGACATATGAGTAGCAAAATAGAATGATGCAAACTGTTTTTTCTTCCGTAAAGTCGAAAAAAACTGCTGTTTTACGTCGCTTGTTGCCGAAAGATAATCCTTATTTATTATAACATTTGCAGGGGATATGTTAAGGGATTTTTATATTACAGTTTCATTTCAATTCCATGTAAATTTTTGTTGTATTAGCAAATTTATGTAACCTTTAAAAAAAGAGGTTACAACAACATAGTTTATCAACTATTTATTTCTTCTCAACTCTAGCTGATATACTAAAAAAATGTTGATGGACAGAGCATTTCGGGGCTAATAGATCAGTGGAAAAAGCTAAATAGAAATGTTCTTATAAATAAAAAACCAAACTATATTGAAAACTTTTCAAATAGTTTGGTTTTTTATTCTCATGACTATTATTTTTTCTCTGCTAACCATGCAGCAACTTTTTCTGCATCATCGCCTTTAATGATGTTCGCACCCATTCCTGGGCGTCCTTCTTTTATAATTTCTAAAATTTCTTCTTTGTTATATTTAGCACCTATTTTAGTTAAATCTGGACCAAGTCCATCTCTTCCTTGTAGATTTTCACCATGACAGCCAATACAACTCCTGTCCGCTATTGCTTCAGGGCTTGAATCTTTATTACTACCATCTCCACATGCAGCTAAAACAATAATAAATGTAATACCGACTAACCATAATACAAGTTTCTTATTCACTCATATACCCCCTCGTATTTAATCTACATATCTGTAGTATACCAATTAATATTGCCGAATAATCTATTTTCCAACTTGTGTTTTTAGCAATTTGGTGAAAAGAACATACAAATAGCCCAAGTAATCATCTGATCACTTGGGCTAATCTTCTTATATACGTGAACGTAAATAAGCATTTATAAATACATCAATATCTCCATCTGTTACAGCATGAACGTTTCCAACTTCTGTATTCGTACGATGGTCTTTAACCATTGAATAAGGATGGAAAACATAGGAACGAATTTGGCTTCCCCAGCCAATTTCTTTTTGCTCGCCACGTATCTCAGCGAGTTCCTTTTCCTTTTGTTCAATTTCTCTTTGATAAAGTTTTGCCTTTAACATATTCATCGCTTGTTCACGGTTCTTGATTTGTGATCTCTCATTTTGGCAGGTCACAACGGTTCCAGTTGGAATATGGGTAATACGTACTGCTGAATCTGTTGTATTTACGTGCTGACCACCAGCGCCACTGGAGCGGTACGTATCTACTTTCAGATCTTCTGACCGTACTTCAATCTCAATATCATCCGTGAATTCCGGCATTACTTCACAAGAAACAAATGACGTATGTCTTCTTCCGGAAGAATCGAATGGAGAGATCCGGACGAGACGGTGAACTCCTTTTTCTGCTTTTAAATAACCATAGGCATTATGTCCCTTTATCAGGAGTGTCACACTTTTAATTCCAGCTTCTTCACCAGGAAGATAATCAAGAGTTTCCACTTTAAAGCCTTTCTTCTCTGCCCAACGCGTGTACATCCGTAGGAGTATAGATCCCCAATCCTGTGACTCTGTACCACCAGCCCCCGGATGAAGCTCCAGTATTGCGTTGTTTTTATCATATGGCTCACTTAATAGCAGTTGTAGTTCAAAGTTCTCTATTTGTTCCATCATCTCTTCTAACTCAGAATCTAATTCAGCCAATAACTCTGGATCATTTTCTTCTTTTACGAGCTCAAGCGTTAATTCCAAGTTTTCTTGCGTATCTACTAACTCTTTATATTCATTGACGAGGTCTTTTAGGCCATTTGCTTCATTGATAATAGATTGTGCTACCTGTTGATCATCCCAAAATCCAGGCTCCAGCATCCTTTCATCAAGCTCCGCAATACGGGTTTCTTTCTCCTCTAAGTCAAAGAGACCCCCTAAAATCAGCCAATCGTTTCGCTGTTTTTTCTAGTTCTGATTTTATTTCAGATAATTCCATCCTGTACACCTCAAAAGTAAGATTCCTACTAATTTGTAGGTTATAATTTATGCCAATCTTCCATGGCAATGTTTATATTTTTTACCGCTACCGCATGGGCACGGTTCATTTCTACCAACGTTTTCTTGCTTACGAACTGGCTTTCTTTTTGCTTTTTCGCCATCCTCTTTAGGATTTACAGCTTGACCTTTTGCTACTTCTTCCCGTTGTAGGTTGTTTCGAATTTCTGCTTTCATAACATACTTAGCCGCATACTCTTCAATTGAAGTAACCATGTTTTCAAACATTGCAAATCCTTCTGCTTGATATTCTCTAAGCGGATCTGTTTGGCCGTATGCACGTAAATGAATACCTTGACGTAATTGATCCATCGCATCAATATGGTCAATCCACTTCGAATCAACAGCACGTAACAAGATAACTTTTTCAAATTCTCGCATTTGCTCTGGAGATAATAATTCTTCTTTTTCGTTATATCGAATCAGTACCTTATCGAATATTAATTCCTCAATTTCTTGTGGTTCCTTGTTTTCGATATCAGTAGGAGTAATATCACCTTCTGGTAATAGGTTAGCATTAATATAATCGATTAAACCTTGGACATTCCAAGTCTCATCTTCATCATTCACAACTGTATACGCGGATACAGAGCGCTCGATAACAGATTGAATCATTTTTTCAACTATACCACGTAAGTTCTCTGATTCCATTACTTCATTACGTTGTTGATAAATGATTTCACGTTGCTGTCTCAATACATCATCATATTGTAAAACACGTTTACGAGAGTCAAAGTTATTACCCTCTACTTGTTTCTGAGAAGATTCAACTGCTTTCGAAACCATCTTACTTTGAATTGGTTGGGAATCATCCATACCAAGACGAGCCATCATACTTTTCATGCTATCAGAACCGAAACGGCGCATTAAGTCATCTTCTAATGATAAGTAGAATTGAGTTACACCCGGATCTCCTTGACGGCCTGAACGACCACGAAGCTGATTGTCAATACGACGTGATTCATGTCGCTCTGTACCAATAACAGCAAGGCCGCCTAGTTCTTTCACACCTTCACCAAGCTTGATATCTGTACCACGACCAGCCATATTGGTAGCTATCGTTACAGCTCCTTGTTGACCTGCATTTAAAATTATCTCTGCTTCACGTTCATGGTTCTTCGCATTCAAGACATTATGCTTAACACCTTTTTTTGTTAAATAATTAGAAATAATTTCTGAAGTTTCAATTGCAACTGTACCAACTAGCACCGGCTGTCCTTTTTTATGGCGCTCTGCAATATCCTCAGCAACAGCTTTAAATTTACCATCAATAGTTGCATAAATTAAATCAGGACGATCATCCCTAATAACAGGTTTGTTTGTTGGGATTACGACAACCCTCATATTATAAATATTACGGAATTCTTCTTCTTCTGTTTTAGCTGTACCCGTCATCCCTGACAGTTTTTTATACATACGGAAGTAGTTCTGGAATGTAATGGTTGCCATTGTCATCGATTCATTTTGAATCTCCACGCCTTCTTTTGCTTCAATCGCTTGGTGTAAACCATCACTGAAACGACGTCCTTTCATTAGACGACCTGTGAACTGGTCTACAATGACAATTTCTCCATCTTGAACAACATAATCAATATCCTTATGCATGCTAACATGTGCCTTCAACGCTTGATTTAAATGGTGATTTAACGTTACGTGAGAAATATCGAAAAGGTTGTCAATTTTAAATGCGCGCTCCGCCTTATTTATTCCTTCTTCTGTTAATTGAACACCTTTTGTTTTCTCATCATATGTGTAATCAACATCCTTCTTCAGCATGCTAACAAAGGAGTTTGCTTGAATATATAATTGTGTTGACTTTTGCGCTTGTCCTGAAATAATTAATGGTGTTCTCGCTTCATCAATTAGAATCGAGTCGACCTCATCAATAACGGCATAATGCAATGGTCGTTGTACACGTTGCTCCGAGTAAATAACCATATTGTCACGTAAGTAATCAAAGCCAAATTCATTATTCGTACCATAAGTGATATCAGCAGCATATGCTTCTTTTTTCTCTTCCTTAGAAGCACCATTTGTATTTAAACCGACTGTTAAGCCAAGAAATTCATATAAAGCTCCCATTTCCGTTGCATCACGGCTTGCTAAGTATTCGTTAACTGTAATTACATGAACACCTTTTCCCGCAAGTGCATTCAAATACACAGGCATAGTGGAAGTTAATGTTTTACCTTCACCAGTTTTCATCTCAGCAATATTACCTTCATGAAGTGTTGCTGCACCCATAATTTGTACGGGATATGGATACATTCCTAGCACGCGGCGAGCACCTTCACGAACAACCGCAAATGCTTCTGGTAAAAGACTATCGAGCGTTTCACCATTTTGGTGTCTTTCTTTAAACTCATCTGTTTTTGCACGTAGAGCATCATCAGATAGCTTTTCCATGTCTCCAGCTAATGCTTCAACGCTATCAGCAATTTTTTCTAATTTTTTTAATTCACGTTTATTTGGATCGAAAATTTTATTTAAAAAAGCCATCCTACAAAACTCCCCTTTATTATAATACGGGTATATATTCCATTGAAACATAACCTTCATAGTTGCTTTTTATCAAAATGTGTGATTACAACTACACTATCCCTTATTTATCTTATCACTAACACCTTTTGGTGACAACATTGTTACGTTTCGCTTACTTTTATCGTGCATCTATAATATAAAAGCTCCGTAAAGAAGTGCTCCACCAATAACATAAGCTGGGTGGACTTTCCACTTTACAAGTAGTAGTAAACTCAAAAGTCCGATGATGATGGTATGTAGAAAACCTGCGCCCTCGATCGATAAAGAGTGTTGGAAGAAATCCCATGTCATAACGCCTAGTAAAACTGCAATAACAGGTCTTACAAGTTGCGTCATTTTCTTAACTTGTGGTGAATGCTTATATTTAAGCAGAATACTTAATAACGTAATCATTAAAATTAACGAAGGAGCGACAGTTGCAAATAAGGCTACAAATGCTCCTAGTATTCCCGCTTGTTGATATCCTATATAACCAGCCATTTTAGTTGCAATAGGTCCAGGTAAGGCATTTGCTAACGCAAGTACTTCACTAAATTCATTTACTGTTAACCAATCATAGTGATCAACAACTTCTTTCTCGACAAGAGGAATAGAAGAAGGACCACCCCCATATCCAAGAATTCCAGGAATGAAAAAGGCTAAGAATATGTACCAATATATCATCTAGTTTTCGCCCCTTGCTTTTCGCTTTTTGCCCCCAGATAAAAGTGCTACACATAACAGTGTGACAATCACAATTGCTGGATGAATCCCTAATAATTCCAATATAATTAAACTAGCGATTACGATGATCACTGTCCATTTCCAACCAAGCGTATCCTTCGACTTTACAATGAAGTCCCACGTCAAAATTCCCATTAATACCCCAACGACAGGGACAACAGCATTTGTCATTCCTTCTACCCACGGCTTATCTTTATGCGTTGTTAGAATCGTTAAAAAGACAATCATTAATACAACTGTAGGAATAACAGTAGCAACAAGAGCGGAGATCATCCCTAGAAAACCATGAACTCGCCACCCAATATAACCAGCCATCTTCGTATTGATTGGACCTGGGAGTGCGTTTGCTAATGCAAGAACATCAGAAAATTCTTCATCCGTCATCCATTTATATGTGATAACAACTTCCCTATGTACTAGAGGAATAGCAGAAGGTCCACCACCGAACCCAAGTATTCCGGAACGAAAAAAGGCAATAAACAAATCTTTTATCATTATTTTAGCCATCCTTTTAAACGTTAGTATTGGAATATTTATTTTCACATAAATAAAGGTGGAGGACAAATAAAACAGAAAACACGCAATCGTAGTGATTGCGTGCTTATTATATCGTATGCTTGTGTTGATTAGTTTGTTTCAATTAGACCATATTTTCCATCTTTACGCTTATATACAATATTTGTTCCATTTGTCTCTGCGTCTGTGTAGATGAAGAAATTATGTCCAAGCATATTCATTTGTAGAACAGCTTCTTCACTGTCCATTGGTTTTAAATCAAATCGTTTTGTACGGACAATCGTAAATTCGTCCTCATCTTCTTCAACTGCAACAGCGGTTTGGCCATTTGTAGAGCTGAAAAATTCTTTCGCGTTGCCTTGTTCTCTAAATTTGCGATTTACTCTTGTTTTATGCTTTCTAATTTGTCTTTCTAATTTATCTACAATTAAATCTACTGCCGCATACATATCATTATTAGTTTCCTCAGCTCGAAGAACGAGACCCGGCATTGGTATAGTTATTTCGACTTTTGATTTTTTATCAGGATTAACTTTAAGATTTACATGAACATTTGCTTCAGGAGTTCCATTAAAATATTTCTCTAATTTACTTACTTTCTTCTCCACATGGTCACGAATTGCACTAGTAACCTCGATGTTTTCACCACGAATTTGGAAGTTCAGCATAATAACTCCTCCTTATAAAATGCTATGTATATATACTTCTATACATAAATTAAAAAATCCTGCTTTTTTTCTAAATTTTTTTGTCGTTTTTACTATTTATTTGTCTTATTTTCGCTTATCATAAAACATTCCATCTAAGCTCTCTGTTGCCGCATAAGGATTCCCATACCGTTTTGCCGATTTTTTCTTTTGGCTCAATTGATTTATATCCATCTGAATATGAGCTTGTAAATTGTTCAAGGTTTTTTCCATCTTTTTATTTAGATCGAGTAATCTTTTTCCCTCGTTTCTTTCTCGGAGAGAAGTAGGTACTTCCATTAGAGAAAATAATTGCTCTCTTTCCTCTAATAATGCATCTATTTTTTCTATACGAGCATCACGATCTTTTTCGTCTACTATTTCCGCAGTACGAATTATTTCTTCTGTCAGTTGGATACATTGTTCAATTGCATTCATTAGGCGCCATTACTCCCTGACGCATGTTGAAGTTGGCGATTTTTTTGAATTACTTGTTTCCATGTATCCCTAAATTCTGTAATAATTTCCTCTACTTCCACTAATATTGCTTTATCATTGCGAATATTCGCTTCCACTAATCTTCTTAAAGCAAAATCATATAAAGCCATCATATTTTTGGAAATTTCCATATCCATATTTAACGTTACCATCAATTCAGAGATGATGTTTTGTGCTTTTTGGATGTTAGTATTTTTCTCTTGGATATCATTTTTATCGACGGCAATTTTCGCCATGTTTATGAATTTTAGGCAACCATTGTAGAGCATTAATGTAAGCTCACCTGGAGATGCTGTTGTTACAGAATTTGTTTTATACGCTTGAAATGGATTTGGCTTAGCCACTTTTTTCACTCCTAATATTTATGTAAAAGATGGCAAGTATTACATGCCACCGAATTGATTCATTAAGAACATTGATTGCTGATTTGCACGTTGTATTGCTTTTTCCATTGCTGTAAATTGACGCCAGTAACGATCTTCTGTAATTTTCATTTTATCCTCAAAACGATCGATACTTTTATCTACATTTAAAAGTTCACGTCCAATTGAAAATTGTTGGTTAGTGGATGTCGCACGTCCAGCTTTTTCACGTAATCTATTTAATGAAGCATCAACGGTATTATATAATTTGTGAATAATACCGAGGTCAGATGTACTTCCATCACTTCTGAACAAGCTTTCAACAGAATCGGGATCTTGTTCAATTGCTTCCTTCAGCTTTGCCTCATTAATTTGTAATTTACCACCATCTAAGTAATTGGAAGTGGTGGAAATTCCGATACTTGCTAATTGGCTAAATAAACCATTTGTCTCGACTACACTAGACATGTCTAGGCGCATGTTCGTTAACACACCGGAAAGGAGAGGGTCACCTTTTAGAAGACCACTTTTAGCCATTTCCTCCCATTTCTCTTGTTGTTTGTCTGAAAGTTCTTCTCGTTCATCGTCCGTTAATGGTTTATAGCTTCGATGACGTTCCTCATTGAGTTTCCCACTAATTTCAGCAATTAGTTCATTATATTGATTCACAAATTCTTTTATGTTCTCAAAAACTTGATTTGTATCATTTGCGATGGAAATGGTTGCTGGTTCAATCGAATCTTTAGCAAACTTTTGTTTTAGAGTAAAGGTTACACCATTCATGTCGAAGGTATTGGAAGTACGTTCAGTAGTAAGACCGTTTATCGTGAACATGGCGTTCTTTCCGCCGGTTTCCGTACTACCTTCGAATTTTAAAACTTTAGTCATGAAATCACCTGAGACATTGATTTCATTACCACCGTTCACTGCAGAATTTTGATTATAATCACCAGTTTCTTTTCTCGTGAGTGTCACTTGATCTGAGAATGAATCATAAAACATCGTTACACCAGCATCTGAATCATTCACTTTACGAATGACGGAGTTTAGAGAATCACTGCTAGTGAAGAATATCTTTTCGTTCACTTCTCCTTTTGATGTGTGTGTATTAAGTTCTATGTTAGAGTAATTTTGAGTATAAGTTAACTTAATATCTGATGGTGGAGTTTCTCCTTCTTCAAGCTCGTCGAAAGTAATGATTCCTGTTGCGAGATCTATCACACCAACATTGTCAATTTTATATTTACTCTCAGAACCTTCAACTTTTACTAATTGATCTGTGACATCATTCTCACCAATCAAAATTGATGTCACATTTATATTAGTTACACCAATACTCCACTGCTTAGGAGGTTCTTCTTCACCTGAATAGGTAAACTCAACTGTTTTCTCTTTCAGAACGTAATCGATTTTAACTTTATCATCTTTTTTCAATTCACTAACAAACGTTATTTTCCCATCTTGTCCTATCTCATACTCAGCAGGTGGAATTAGTTTACCATTCACTTTTACCACTGTTTCTTGTATGTTATCTTTCTTCACACCTAGATCTATAGCATTAGTATTTTCTTTTATATTCTGTGTTTTAGATTCGACTACGCCTTTTGACCATGTTATACCGGTAGCAAATGCTGAATCCTGACTATGGAGACTTTTAGTGGGATCGATTTTAGCTGATGAATCACCTGATATCTCCCCAGCATTCACCCTCGTAGCCGCACTTGCCAATTGTGTTACTTCTGATATCGAATATGACGCTTGGGATGCACCGCTTGTTGCTGTTGCTGATACGTATGCATCATTCGATGAGCTAGTTGTTCTTGCTCGATAATTACTTGTTAATTTTAATTGTGCGAGCTTGTCACGAAATGAAAGTAATTTTGTATTAATAGCACGGTAATCGTCCCGTTGCCATTCTAGAATTTGTTTCTTCTGCTTTAATTTATCAAGTGGCATTCGCTCAGCTCTCATTAAATCCTTTACTATAGAGTCGATATCCATACCACTTGCTAATCCTGCGATTCTCATTGGTTAACCCTCCATCTCAAACCTTCTTATCCACCATCAATCCGAGAAATTCAGTCATTGCTGCAAACATATCCAGCATCTTTTTAGGTGGAATTTCTCTTACTACCTCTTTTGTTTCTTCGTTTATAAGCGTTACATAATATTCATCGAGTTGTTCGTGAAATTCAAATTTTAAATGAGTATTAGGGGATGCTACTAGGAAGTCGTTCATACTATTCACGACATTCCTTACATTTTCTTTCGCTTTTGCGGAAGGAAATGGATGTCTATTCTCTTCGGATGTAAACCCATCATTTACTTGATTATTCACATTCATAACTTTTTCTACATATTCTGTTGCTTTATTAATTGATACAGATGTAGATACTTGACCAGTTATTTGACCAACCATACGATTTCTCCCCTACCGTTATGTAATTAGTTACTTTTTATATCGACATGTTCTTCCATTTGTTTAATTTGTTTCATTCCTTTTTTTGTATATGTTATATACCTATTTCACTACTGGGATAAATGCATATGATGAAGTGAAGTAAATAGAAATATTAGGAGGATGTCATATGAATGAACATTATAATATGAACGAAATTAGCTATCATATGCCTATGGATCAAAGAATTTACAGACGTCCATTTGGTCGTCCATTCGGATTTGGTCGCCCATTTGGTTTTGGACGTCCATTTTTCGGAGCACCATTCTTAGGTGGTTTTCTTGGAGGACTTGCGGCTGGAGCGTTCATCCGACCTTATGGTTATCCATTTTACCCATACTCACCATATGGATTTTTCTGGTAATGCAATAACATAAATTCAAAAAACAAAAAGAACCAAAGCTTCAGAGCTTGGTTCTTTTTATTTCCTATTCTTATTAATGAGTTTGTTCGGAAATATTACTCAATGCTTCTCCTGCTTCATTCACATGAATATCAACTGTTGCTAAATCACCTATCGCACAAATACCAACCATAGCACCATTCTCTACAACAGGAATACGGCGAACTTGATGCTCGGCCATCATTCTAGAACATTCATGTAAGTCAGTGTCTGGAGAACATGTAATGACATCACTCGTCATGCATTCTTGACATTGAACTGCATTACTATCCTTGTTATCAGCAACACAATTTAAAACGATATCTCTATCTGTAATCATTCCAACAACTTTATTCCCTTCACAAATTGGAACAGATCCACAATCAATATCACGCATGATTTTTGCAGCATTGGAAACAGCATCTTGCGGGCTGCACGATTTAACATTTTTAGTCATTACATCTGCTACTTTTGTCATTATATAAATTCCTCCTTTATAATCCTTAATAAACACATCCATTGTATTATTCAGCTAACAAACAAATTTCATGCGCTAAACTTACTACTTTACTTTTCACCATCGACACATTTCCCGGGAAATGTCGATTTGTAGTAAATCTTACTATTGGCCAAGCAGTTTAATATCTTACTTTTAGGGAAAAAGAATGGAGAACGACATTTGAAAGGAGATATGGAGATGAAAAATAAAACCATTCTTGCAACTGTAGCACTCGGTGCAGCATATTTACTAAGAAATGAAAAATCACGAAATAAGTTAATGAATCAATTTAAAAATATGACTTCAAGAAAATAATAAATAAGGGTGTCTCCATATGGAGACACCCAATTAGTTAAGCATTTGTTACTTCATATTCCTTAACAGACCAATCTTCTAAAGTATATGACATTTCCCAGAATTGCCATTCATAATAACTACTAATTTTAAAAATTTCTACCATTTCATCTCGATCTGCTTGTGTTACTTTATCTGCAATCTCATCGAGTCTTTCAATTTGTTCGAGAACTAACTTTCTAAACCATTCTCCATTATAAGTTGCAATCCATTCTTGATAGATAGGCTCTTCAGGTTTACAATCTTTTAGCCTTTCGCCAACTTCCAAGTACAACCAATAACAAGGTAATAATGCCGCAATAATATGCCCAAGTTTCCCTGAAAAAGCAGCACGGTAAAGATGGGAAGTGTATGCATAGGCTGTTGGAGCAGGTTTAAAATTCTTCTTTTCTTCTTCCGTAATACCAAGAAGTTCTGAAAACTTACGATGTAGCCCCATCTCTGCTTCATATGTACCTTGAGCATGAATAGCCAAGCGATTTGTAGTGTGCAAATCTTGAGCAACTGCTCCTCCATATGATTGAATTTTTGCGAAGTTAGATAAATAATAGGAATCTTGTAAAACATAATGCTTGAATTTCTCCAAACTTAATTCCCCTGTCCCAATCCCTTTTACAAAAGGATGATTGAAACTTGCATCCCATAATTCCTTTGACGCTTGTAAACATTGACTTGATAATTTCACAGCAATTCCCCTCCGTATAAAAATTAAAAACCACATTCCAGAGATGAAATGTGGCTACGCAAAAGAAACTATTGCTGTATATTATCCGCACTTCCCTCCGCTGGTACTAACCAGATCAGGTACAAAGGGTTTTAAAGTAATACTTTAATCTCGGCCTTTTCAAAGGCACCCCTAGTGTCATCCTATTATGTGGTTTGGGATTATCATAACATGATTAGAAAATAACTCAAATAGTACAAAACGCCTTATTCTTCGTATATACTCTCATTTGGCTTGCCAAACCATTTCTCCATTCGTTTTCTCGCTTTCTCTTTCGTTTCCTCATTAATTGCACCTATTAATTTTCCAAATGCAGCTATGATAATGAAAGCATCGTCTGTAAAGCCTACTGCTGGAAGAAAATCAGGTAATAAATCAACAGGGAAAATGAAGTAGCCTAAAGCACCCAGTATTAACATACGAGATTTCTTTGGCACTTCTGGGCTCTGTAATGCATAAAAAAGAACTAAACTTGCATAGATTGCCTTTTCTGCTAGTTTTCCACCGGTTTTCTTTAACTTATTTAAAAATTTAGTATCAGAATAGTGTTTATCCATATCTTCAGTAGTTGTCTGTAAATCTAATTGTTGGATTTCTTTTTCAGTCATTGCCACCGACTCCTTCTCAATGTATTTCTATTATATACTTTACCCCAATAATTGGAATTATAGTGCTATAACCGAATAAATATAATAACGGACAATTACTAAAAAAGGTTTCAATAAGGAGGGATCATTCTACTACTACCCAAAATATTTCGACAAAAACCAACAAAACTCTTATTTAAAAATAGCATACGAATAGAATTGTTATTATATTTTCCGAGAGCATTAATTTTACTTACTATAGGAAATGAATGACAGAATGTTTGGAAGGTTATATACTAGACTTATATTCTAATAGGAGGCGAGTATTATGTCAGAGAAGAAAGTTCGTTGGGGTATTCTTAGCACTGCAGGAATTGCAAAACGATCTGTCATTCCAGGTATTAGAGCTTCAAATAGAAATGAAGTAGTTGCAGTTGCAAGTAGGTCATTAGAAAAAGCTCAAAGTTTTGCAGATGAATTAGAAATACCTAAAGCATATGGAAGTTATGAAGAATTATTAAGCGATCCAGAAATTGAAGCCGTTTACATCCCACTCCCTAACCATTTACATAAGGAATGGACGATTAAGGCTGCACAAGCTGGAAAACATGTATTATGCGAGAAACCAATAGCTTTAGATGAGGCAGAAGCACAGGAAATGATTGATGCTTGTAAAGAAGCTGGAGTAGTATTGGCAGAAGCATTCATGTATCGTCACCTCAATAAATACACAGAAATAAAGGAATTAATTGCTGCAGGTGAAATTGGTGAGATAAGAGGAATTCACGGTGTTTTCTCTTTCAATAATCCAAAAGATTACAATAATATCCGTTATAAAAAGGAATGGGGTGGCGGCTCTATTTATGATGTTGGTTGCTATCCAATTAGTGCTGCTCGACTTATACTTGGTGAAGAACCTAAAGCAGTTACAACTCAAGCATTTTTCTCACCAGAGCATGGAGATGTGGACATGATGGCTTCTGGCTTGATGGAATTCTCAAACGGTGTTGCCTTAACTTTTGACTGCGCAATGTGGGCAGAAGGTCGTATGGAAGTAGAAATACTAGGTTCTGAGGGTAGAATCGTTTTACCAAATGCCTTCTTCGGTGAACATAAATACGACATTATAAAAGGTGGAAAAGTCGTAACAGTAGAGAAGGAAGCTTCAAATCCATATGCATTACAAGCAGATAGTTTTGCTGATAGCGTTCTAGGTGGAAAACCTGTACCATTTTCTGCAACCGATATCATTCATAATATTCGTGCAGTAAAAGGAGCATTGGACTCCGCTGAAAAAAGAGAAAGAGTTATTCTAAACTAAAGGTTGGTGGACTATATGAAATCTATTCGTATACCTAATGTGGAAAAAGAGATTTCTAATCTTGTAATGGGTTCTGACTATTTTACACCCGATATCATCGACAAAGTATCGGATGTTCTTGATAACTTTTTAAAAATCGGTGGAAATACAATTGACACTGCCTATATTTATGCTGGTGGTAAAAGTGAAGAAGCAATCGGTATTTGGATGGAAGAAAATAAGCGTCGAGATGATGTAATTATCTTAACGAAGGGTGGCCATCCTAATCAGCACGGCCCTCAAATTAATAAGCAAGCTATTGGCGATGAGTTAAATAAAAGTTTAGAAAGACTCCGCACTAATTACGTTGAATTGTATGCGCTTCATCGTGATGATCCAAATGTTCCGGTCGGAGAGATTTTGGAAATTTTGAATGAGCATGTGGAAGCAGGAAGAATTGGTGCGTTCGGAGGATCTAACTGGTCACAGGAACGCCTGCAAGAAGCAAATGAATATGCTGAAAAACACGGCTTAGTTGGATTCACGTTCAGCAGCCCTAATTTGAGCTTAGCAAAAGCACAGGAACCATATTGGGCAGGATGTGTATCTGTTGACGAGCCAATGCTTGCTTGGCATGAACAAACTAAATTACCTTTATTCTCATGGTCATCACAAGCACGTGGCTTTTTCACGGGACGATTTACACCTGAAGACCGTTCAAATGCCGATTTAGTGCGCGTATTTTATAATAATGAAAACTGGGAACGCTATCGACGTGCGGAACAGTTAGGCAAAGAAAAAGGTGTGGAGACCATTCAAATTAGTCTTGCATATGTACTGAATCAATCATTCCCTGCCGCGGCAATAATCGGACCACAAAACGAAAAAGAAATGCTATCCTGCCGCGAAGCAGCTGAGATTAAACTAACAGAAGACGAAATAAAATGGCTCGATTTACGAATTAAATAAGTGAGTCAATGACAAAAAAAAGGTTGAGACGTAAATATCTCAACCTTTTTCTTATTTACTCGAATATTTCATACTATAAAGACTCGATGTAACCAATGTAACCTATTTTGGTTAAATCCCTAATGGAGGGCACTATTCGCCTTGATTAATGACCGATTCTTATTAAATCTCTAATCAAGGGCTCTATTCCTCTTGATTAATGACCTATTATCATAAAATCTATTATTCAGGGCTCTATTCCAGATGATTCGTTACCTATTTGGATAACTTCCTTAATTAAGGGCACTATTCAACCGAAATATTGACCGAATACCTTAAATTCTTGAATACAGGTCACTATTCAATCCTCTTTTACCACATACCTACGAAATCATAGGATTTACATAGAAAGAGTTGGGTTTGCTTTACGATCTTCGAATTTCACATCTTTGTAATATGCATTTTTCACTAAAATATTTGGCCCTAAGCATTTCACGGCTGGACAATGACAGTTTAGTGATTTTGCGAGAGGTCCTTCAATCCACCGATCGAACATCGGTTGTAATGGTTCAGTTAAAATATTACCTAGTGCTGGCGTATCGCCAAAATCCGTTACGATTACCTCACCTGAGAAAATATTTACATTTAGGCGTGATCTTCCATCTGGATCATTTCTTAATGATATATTCTTGCTTTTGTATAATCGTTGCAGCAGCACCGTATCTTCGGGATTTTGACTGCACGGATAGAATGGCAACGTACCAAAGAGCATCCATACATTTTCATCGCGGACATCTAGTAAATGATGAATAGCATCTCTTATCTCATCTAAAGAAAGAACCTCTAAATTCGATGCAAAGTCACTTGGATACATTGGATGAATCTCATGACGAGCACATTTCATTTCCTCCACGATTTGTTTATGGATATGCTCCAAATGTGGTAGTGTTCTTTTATTTAGCATCGTCTCCGCTGAAACCATTACCCCTGCTTCTGCTAATGCACGACTGTTTTCTATCATTCTCTCAAATTGTTGTGCCCGTCTTTCTCTAGATGGTTTCCGCTCCATATTAGCAAACCCACCATCAATAAAGTCATCTACCGTTCCCCAGTTATGAGAAATATGAAGCACATCCAAATATGGTGCTATCAACAAATATCGATCTAGAGGCATTGTTAAATTGGAATTCATTTGTGTACGTACACCGCGTTCATGGGCATATTTTAACAAAGGAAGTACATATTGCTCCACCGATTTTTTTGAAAACATCGGTTCTCCACCTGTAATGCTTATCGCACGTAAATGCTTAACCTCGTCCAGTCTTTTTAACAAAAGATCAATTGGCAAAGCATCCGGATCTTTATTCTGCAAAGTATATCCAACTGCACAGTGCTCACAACGCATGTTGCAAAGATATGTGGTTGTAAATTCAATATTCGATAATGTTAATTGTCCGTGCTCTTCCACATCCAAATATGCTTCCCATGGATCTCTTGTAGGTGTCATTTCTTGCAATTTTTCTAGCTTGTTAATCATGTAAAAACCCCTATTTCCCTTAGTTGTATACTGATTAGTATGCAATTGATTAGGAAGTTACGCAAGAAAATATTAATAAAAATGAAAAAGGCCAATTCTCCATGATGAGCATTGACCTTTAATATCGTTTATTTTCTAGTTTTTACTCCAGTTGGCACCCATTCTACATGAATAGGGTTCCATTCACCATTTTCATAATACCACTCAACTTCTACCCTACCTAGTTGATCTGCATGATATGCACCACTTACTTGCCGAAAACTTTTTAAACCGTATCCTTCTTTTCCTTCCATTTCAATTACTTCAAACATTGCAATCGGATCAAGCATTAATTCCATCGGCTCATTTAATAAGCCATTTTTTTGATATAACCCTAACCTTATATATTCATCTTTACGATCAGATACATCCAAAATAATGGTTTCTTCTATGCCAGGTATTTTTATACTAGCTTTAAAGTTATCTTGAAACGACGATTCAATTGGAAGTGGCGATGGAAGAGGAATTTCCTCGAGTTTGTTATCTTTAACAGTATGTAAAGCATAATTATACAGACCACCGCTTCCTCCAGTAGGACTAGAAAAGAGAATATCATCAACGTTATCATGATTAAAATCAGCAAATTCTAGTTTCGGTTCATACCCACCTTCATAATCAATCCTAAGCGTCTCTCCATTATTTAATTCAATAATGGCCCAAATCTCCCTTAAAAAACCAGAGCCCGTTTCAAAAGGAATGCCGTAAACTGTAATTTTCTCTGGCTTTCCATCACCAGTGACATCATGACGATATTCTAATAATGTTTGTACTGATTCTGTCGCAAATACAGCATGATTCAATACAAATCCAATTCCGAATAGAACGAATAGGAGCCAACTCTTCTTCCACATCAGCAACACCTCCGTTTATTAATCGTCATTATTTTCTGCTATTGGAGGAAAAATATGTACAAGAGCAATAATAAGTTATGTTACTGAATCATTTTGCAAAAATAACCTATGTATCCGCAAGATTAGTGGGATGTCTCGCAAGAAAGTGAGCTGTTGCCTCAAGATTATGGAGTGAACCCGCAAGAATAACGGGTGTTCCCGCAAGAATGCAAGGGAGCTGCAAGATTAACCTATGTATCCGCAAGATTAATGGGATGTCTCGCAAGAAAGTGAGCAGTTGCCGCAAGATTATGGAGTGAACCTGCAAGAATAACGGGTGATCCCCCAAGATTGCAAGGGAGCTGCAAGAATAACCTGTGTATCCGCAAGATTAGTGGGATTTCTCGCAAGAAAGTGAGCTGTTGCCGCAAGATTAACAAGTGAACCTGCAAGAATAACTGCCGAACCCGCAAGAATCCAAGGGAGCTGCAAAAATAACCTGTGTATCCGCAAGATTAGTGGAATATCTCGCAAGAAAGTGAGCAGTTGCCGCAAGATTATGGAGTGATCATGCAAGAATAACGGGTGATTCCGCAAGAATGCAGGGGAGCTGCAAAAATAACCTGTGTATCCGCAAGATTAATGGGATGTCTCGCAAGAAAGCGAGTAGTTGCCGCAAGATTATGGAGTGATCATGCAAGAATAACGGGTTATTCCGCAAGAATGCAGGGGAGCTGCAAAAATAACCTGTTCAACCGCAAGATTAGTGGGATATCTCGCAAGAAAGTGGGCTGTTGCCTCAAGATTATGGAGTGAACCTGCAAGAATAACGGGTGATTGGGCAAGAATCCAAGGGAGCTGCAAAAATAACCTGTTCAACCGCAAGATTAGTGGAATATCTCGCAAGAAAGTGAGCAGTTGCCGCAAGATTATGGGGTGAACATGCAAGAATAACAGGTGATCCCGCAAGATTAACAAGTGAACCCGCAAGAATAACAGCCGAACCCGCATGAATAAAATGCGATCTCCCAAGAATGTACGTGAGTTGCAAGGATCAAGTTCGATAGGCAATGGTCTAAATTCGCAATAAGCCTGTCACCATAAGTTTTTTCGTGCATAATAGATGATAGGAAACTTAATATGTATAAGCTCTTGTAGAGAGGTGATTAATTTGTCTTATGTAGAAGAATTAAGAAAAATAGTGGGGACGAGACCACTAATTCTAGTCGGTTCCATTTGCATTATTTTAAATGACAAAAATGAAGTTTTATTGCAGCAACGCACTTATCCTTATGGTGTATGGGGATTACCTGGTGGGTTAATGGAGCTAGGTGAATCAACTGAAGACTGTGCACGCCGGGAAGTGTTCGAGGAGACTGGACTCACACTTGGTGAACTACAATTACTGAATGTATCTTCCGGTCCTCAAAGTTATGTCGTAGCCCAAAATGGAGACGAATACTATGCAGTTACAATGATTTACGTCACGAATGATATTATACAAGGAACCGCATCTGTTCATGACGATGAGTCACTGAATATCCAATACTACCCACTAAACAATCTTCCTGAAAAAATGGTTGGTAGTCATCGGAAAGCAATAAATGATTTCTTAGCTAGAAAATAATAGAGAGACTGCGCTATTTTTAGAACTGCGCAAATCTCTCTACATCATAGATCAATTTCACCATGGTTTTAAAATCATTAATGCAATAATCACTAGAAAAATAATATTTTCTAAGTGTTCCACATTGTCTAGCTTTTTAGCCAAACGATAATATTCAGGGGGGATTTCCTCACCTTCATATGTTGCGAGTAATTCTTTTATGGGTGTAGATATTGGTTTTAACAGGAATGGACCAAATGCTAAAGCAATTAGAAAGAGTGTGAGACTTGTCACATACCACCCCATTGAAAATAGACTTGGGTTGATTGCTCCCATTAATAACCCCGAAATAAGTAATGACGATCCCCCAACCATAACAAAAATATGTAAACGATGCTTTATCGCATATGCATGTCTTAACTCTTGCATCGTTTTCGCAGATCTTGCTACAAAAGTTAAAATAAATCCTGGGCCCATGCCAAGGATTGCAGAAAATATATGAATAACCACTAGAATACTGTATATGGTTGCCAACGTTCTTCCCCCATTTTAAGGAGCGACCGAATGGATCACTCCTCTGTATTAACCATAATTGCAGCTACTTGCTTAAGTCGCTCATAAAACATCGGACCTACAGGATGTTCACTTAAACCAATCTCTTCAAACGCTTCTCCCATACACCTTAACCAACTTTGTGCACGACTTGGTGTAATCTCAAATGGCAAGTGACGTCGGCGCATTGCAGGTGGACCGTATTCTTGACTATATAACGGTGGACCTCCAAGAAACTGTGTTAAGAACATTCTTTGTTTCTCCATTATAATACTCATATCACCTTCGAAGAGATGACTTATATTTGGATCAGCATATACTTTTGGATAAAATGCATTTACTAACTGTTCAATCATGTCTGGGCCAATCTGATCATATACCGATTGTAATTTTTGCTCAGCCATTAAATAACCTCCCTATCCTCTCTATTTTATCATAACCCTAACCTAAATAATTACAGTGATATTTATCACATAAAATTCCCACCATCAATATCCATTGACGCCAGATTGTGAGTTTCCTATACTTGAAGAGTTGTGAATAAAACAAACAAGGTGAGTACATGGACTTCGATATTTTATATTTGTCCTTCAATGTAATTCAAGTTGAAGGTAATGACGACAATGCTACAAAACATTATAAACATTTTCAAACATTAGATACAGACGAGTATGAACAACATGCGATTAAGGATTTCCTTGATGGTGAATTAACAAAAATCGTCAAACGAAAAGTGGAACGCCATCCAAAATCCGATACAGTACCCACAAAATTGGGACGTTTTATCGTGGAAGAAGGGCATGAGCTTAGTTCCAATCCAAATTACAATTTATTACATCGCTTAAGGACCGCAGAACAAAAAACTGATTTTCAAACTGCAAGTGAAGAATTATTGCGAGCGTATCTTGATACGAGTGCTGTTCGAGGCGGAGCATTTCTTGTAGCTGCTGCAAAACCAAAAAAGTTCTTCGATGATCGTTTTGTCTTTATAATGAAATGCGACTTCGAACCAAAGGTAGCATCCATTTCCGACGAATCGACTTTAATCAAAAATGTAGAAATGGCGATTACTACAAAGAACATGAAATCTATTCAGTATCCTTATATGCCAGAAGACGGCATGGTAGAGGAAAGCGAATTAAAGATTCATCAAGCTTCACATGCTCGCTACTTTGAGGATTTTTTAAAGTTTGTGGAGTATGGAGAGCCAATGCCAGAGATTTTACGCAATCAAGTAAAAACGATGGTAGAAGAACATTTCCATGAAGTATTAGAGGATAATAGTGAAGAACTTCAGCAGTTCGAAAAAGAAATGGAAATCTGGGAAGCGAGTCCTCAAAGGGAAATTCAGGAGCGTTTAACAACAGAACAAGTAATGGAAGCTACAGCGCAAATTGTAGAAGTTGCACCTGAAACAGAATTGAAATTAAAAATTGGCGACACTTCTATCAAAGGAAAACTAGCCGATTTTGGAGAGAACATCCATTTAGCAAAAATAAACCACAAATATGTTTTATTAGTAGAAGCAGATTCTGTTATTTTTGAAAAAGGCGTATCTCCAATCGAATTTCATCGACCAGATGACCTGCATAAAACAATTGAGCGTATTCAAAATAAAACTATTTAATAAAAAACTAGCTTATCCTTTTAACATGGGTATAAGCTAGTTTGCTATTTACCTATAATCTTGAGCCACGATAAAAATTATAAAAGAAACTTGTATGATTCCTATTCATGCGTGTTTTTTGCTTCAATGGGAATCATACAGCTGTTTTGATTCCCATGCACGACTGTTTTTCACTTCAACCGGAGTCATTCGGCCGCTTTGATTCCCATCCTCACCTATTTTTCACTCCAAGGGGAATCATAAGGCAACTTTGATTCCCATTCACCACAATTTTCCACCTCAACGGGAATCATAATACCACTTTGATTCCCATCATCACCTATTTTTCACTCCAATGGGAATCATACACCACCATCAATTCCCACTCATACTGTTTTTTCACTTAGTTGTGACTCATACACGAAACTTTGACCTGGTGCAATTTCCACTTCAAATACTTTTCCTTGACTATGTGGTAATCTAATTTTACATACTCCACCTTTTTCAGATGTTATTGCCATATACTCTAATTGTTCGTTACTCCACTTGATTTCAACCTCAAATCCACCTCGTGCCTTTAATCCTTTAACACTACCTTCTTTCCAAGCTTTCGGAAGTGCTGGGAGGATATGAATTACATCATTGTGGCTTTGCAACAGCATCTCTGCGATACCAGCAGTACCTCCAAAGTTTCCATCAATTTGAAAAGGTGGATGATTATCAAACATATTAGGTAATGTTGATGATTTCAATAATTCATGAACATTGTTGTATGCTCGTTCACCATCATGCAGGCGAGCCCACATATTAATGATCCATGCACGGCTCCAGCCTGTATGACCACCACCATGCTGTAATCTCCGTTCTAATGTCACTCTTGCAGCACGTGCCCATTCATCCGTTTCTCCAGGTACAATTTGCTTTCCTGGATGGAGAGCAAATAAATGGGATATATGCCGATGTCCAGGTTCTGCTTCATCATAATCTATATACCATTCTTGGATTTGGCCATGTTTTCCGATTTTCGGTTTCGGTAACTTATCTCTCAAACGAGCTAACTCCTGACGAAACTCTTCATCGATTTCTAATATCTTACTAGCAGAAATACAACTGGAGAATAGCTCATAAATAATTTGACTGTCCATGGATGGACCTTCACATAATGTGCCCCTTTCTCCATTGGACAAAATATAAGTGTTCTCTGGAGATACAGATGGTGTTGTAATAAGCTCACCAGTAGGAGTTTCTACTAGATAATCAACGAAAAATAACGCTGACTCTTTAATTGTCTCATATGCATTTTTCAAAAATGAAATATCACCGTTATATTCAAAATGCTCCCATAAATGAAGACATAGCCATGCTGCTCCTAATGGCCATATCGTAGCAGGCATATAGATGTCTTGTGGCGCAGTGTCTCCCCAAATGTCTGTATTATGATGAGCTGTAAAACCTCGACAGCCATACATAACTTCAGCTGTCTTCCTTCCTGGTTCTCTCATCTTCTCAATGTGATCAAATAACGGTTGATGACATTCGGATAGATTACAAACTTCTGCAGTCCAATAGTTCATTTGTGTATTAATATTTATCGTATATTTACTATCCCATGGCGGGAGCATACTCTCGTTCCAAATTCCCTGCAATGTAGCTGGTAAGGAATTGGGGCGACTACTAGAAATAAGCAAATAACGCCCGAAGTGAAAATACGTACTAATTAAATCCGCATCTTCTTCCCCGTCTTTTAATAACTGTAGTCTCTCATCAGTTGGAAGTTGGCGCTTATCGTTTTCTTTTCCTAGCTCTAACTCAACACGGTTAAACAATGATTGATAATCGTCTTGGTGATTCTGTAGCAAATTCAAATAACTTATGTTTGCTGCACTCTCTAACACCTTCAGGCATTGAGTCTCAGGTTCCACAAAACGATAGGAAGTTGCTGCAGCTATTAAAATCGTTACTGCATCTGCATCTTTCACAATGAGTCGATTTCCAATCGTAGTTACTTCTCCGTTTTCTGGTATTACCCTCACACCACTTCGGAAGCTGATCCCATTTCCGCCGCCGGTTTCCCCGCGCATTATTAAACAATTAGAATGTAAGGGTACTGTCTCATCTAAGTTGCGCGTATTCCCGCGATCATAGTGCAATTGAAATGAAATTGCTTGTTTTTCAGAAGCAGTGATTCGCATCATGATGACTTCATTAGGATAACTCGCAAATATCTCACGCTTATATTCGACACCATTGTATTCGTATTCAACATTTACTAATCCGTTGGCAAGATTTAATTCCCGTCTATAGTTAGTAGCGAGTTCCTGACGATGATGGAAGTTAATCCATACATCTCCCAGTGGTTCATAATGACGCTGTGATTCTGGAATTCCAACGAGTGCAAGTGCAGCTAATTCTTCTGCCTCTTTTATCCTACCTTCAGCTAACAATTCTCTTACTTTTGACAAATTGCTAAGTGCATCAGGGTTGTTTCTATCTCTTGGGCCTCCGTACCATACAGAATCTTCGTTGAGCTGAATCCGCTCATTTCCAACTAGACCAAAAACCATAGCACCTAGTCTTCCATTCCCAATTGGCAATGCTTCATTCCAATTTCTAGCAGGCTGTCGATACCAAAGCAATTTATTGTTACGAGTAACATTTGTCATGATTTGCAATCCCTTCTTTATAACCCTACATATTCAAACCAATCAAAATATGCTTTATTATTACTTTCCGCTCCATTTGAACTAGCATATAAACCAATTACAGCTCCGACAAAACCACCTGCTACATCAGTACTCAATATTCTTCCATCTACATTTTCAATGAGAGTTTCAAAATTATTTATACTCTCACCATAGTAAAAATTATAATCTTGTCCATATGCTGTTACTTTTAAATACAGTTTATTGGACTGAATTGGTGCTTCTGCCAGTACTTCTTCTTCCTTATTTGAACATTTAACTAGTTTTATAATCTTTTCATCACCTTTTTGTGTATAAATAAAGCTGAAGTGATATTCATTACTTTGTTGTAACACAATTCCCGCCACTTCATTTTCATTTTCTGGAGAAAATTCCATTACTGTTGTTGCAGAGAAGTTAATATGCTGTTGTCTTCTAGTAATAAAACTTGGTTGATCTAGTTCTGTAATTTTTTGCGGTCTTAATTGTAAACTTAAATATCCAGGTCGTTCTGATAAACTATAAAACTTCTCCTTTGGTGTACGAAGTATATGCCATTTGAAATCGAGTTCTTCACTCTCAAAATGGTCACAAGCAGATTGTAATGCTGGTTTTCCAATTGGTAGATTAGGAACAGGGTATGTTGCTTCCAGCCTACCGGTTCCTTCACACATGACTGGCCAGCCGTCCTCCCATGTGACAGGGATTAAAAATGTTTCTCTTCCTAAGTTTCGATAATAGCCACCATATGGTCGTGAAGCTAACCCTACAGCCCACCACTCGCCATTTTGTGTTTCAACTAAATCACAGTGACCAACATTCACAATTGGATAGTTTTTACCTAAATGTCTATGAGTAAGAATTGGATTTCCGCGATTCCCCTCGTATGGACCATCAATTTTTTTACTTCTAGCAACCGTAACTGCATGGTGATGAGCAGTCCCTGCCTCGGAAATTAACAAATAATAGTAATCGTCTTTTTTGTATATATGAGGTCCTTCTGGCCAAACAACATCCTTTAGAGCACCACGCCACAGCCCAACAGGTTCTCCTACTAATTGTTTCGTTTCTAAATCTAATTCTTGTAACCATACTTCATAGTTACCAAAGTATTTTTCCCCTTCTGGTGCTGGTCTCGTTCCCGTATAATAAACTTTTCCATCATCATCAAAAAACAATGATGGATCGATACCTGGTGCTTTTAAATAATAGGGATCAGACCATGGTCCAGCAGGATCTGTAGCGGTTACAAAAAAGTTCCCACCTCTACCTACATTTGTCGTAATCATGTAGAATACACCATCATGATAGCGAATGGTTGGTGCAAAAATTCCTTCTGATTGCCTTAAACCATCTAATGGTAATTGTGATGGCCTATCCAGTACATGTCCTATTTGTTCCCAATTCACTAAGTCCTTACTGTGAAAAATTGGAACTCCCGGGTAATAAGCAAAAGTGGATGTTACTAAATAGTAATCATCGTTTACTCTACAAATTGATGGATCAGGATAGAATCCTGGTAGTATTGGATTTTCAAATGTTTTCATTTTTATTGAACTCCTTTAACTTGATGTTTATGAAACTATCGTTTTTATTATTTTATTCAAAGCTTTTACGGCAACTGCAAATCTTTTTGCTTCGCTTTCTTCTAATTCGTATCCTGGATCTCCAGGTTCAAGTGAAGAGAAGTCGGAATATCCCCAAAGATGTGGTTCAAGTGATAAAAAACCTTCAAAATCTCTTTCATGTAATACTTTTAGAATTTCAGCTACATTCCCATCGCCTTCTCCTGCAGGGACGACACGATGGTTGCTATACAAGGCATCTTTTATATGAATATATTCGATATAATCTTGGAGAAGCTCATAGCCCTCTGGATAATTTTTCGCATTGCATTGAACAAAGTTTGCGAAATCGAATATTGCCCTAACATGTGGGCGATTCAATGTCTTCATCAAATCTAAACATCTTTCCGGTGTATCCCCATAAATTCCAGATTCATTTTCGTGGAGAAGAATTACTCCACTTCCTTCTGCTGCATCAGCAAAGCTTTGCCAACGGCTCATCACTTCATCTCGATAATTACTAGGGTCCTCGCCTTTTGGAATGTAAAAGCTAAACATACGAATATACTTACATTCCATTAATTTGGCAATTTCTAATGTATGTTTAAATAACTCTAAATGCGGTTCAAATTCATCCGTAATGCCAATTTTTCCTAAAGGCGAACCAATAGCAGACAGTTTAAAACCTCTATCATCTAGTTTTCTCTTAATTTCTTTTACTTCTTCCAAAGTATAATGAACTAAAAGTTTGCCATTAACGCCTCTCATTTCAATATGTTTAATATCATGTGCGTCCAGCACGTCCATTTGTGTATCTAAGTTACTATCAATTTCATCTGCAAAAGCAGATAATATAAATCTACTCATTATATCGACCCTTTCGAAATGCCCAATTCTACACACTTATTCAGTAGGCATCCAAATTTTATAATTTCCACTCAATGCTAGAAAGCTAAATAAATATAAACAATTATCGTAATATCTTCTGTCTCCTGTACGAACTGGTGTATTCCAAAATAATTCCACACATTTCTGGGCATTTGGGCCACTCGTACAAAGTGATGCCATTGCATTTGTAGCCACTAGTCCTACTGGATGTAGAGATTTCTCCTCAAAAGGCTCTCCTGAAATCGTATATCTACGAAAATCCTCTGGATCCTTATCAACAAAAAACTGTTGAATTCGTTCATTAATTTCAACTGGACATTCCTCATCTTTAAACCACTCATAATCTAATCCGATATTACAGGCAACACGGTAGGAGTCACTGAAGAAATGTCCGTAACCCCTTTCATTATTTGGTGTACCATCATAATATGCATATTCTGGTGCTAATCCTGTTTCTGGATGACAGGCAATCTTTAAATACTTTCTACTAGCAGTTGCTGCTTCCTTCCAAAAAGCACGATCTTCTGGATACGCCCACAATGCAAACAGTTCATAGAAATGCGGCAAATGATAGGAAGGATCAGAGAATTCGACCTCCGGAATAAACTTGATCAATTTATTTTCCGGATTCCACATTGGATATCCTTCTCCGTCTTCGCCATTATGTAGACAAGATCTCAATAAATCTCTTGCTTGTTGGCCGTAATTAAATACTCCTTCCCCATCCCCCCATCGATGTGAGGCAAAGAAGAGTGCCATCGCAAAATATTCCTCTCCATCCGGGGCTGGTCCGTATGCACGCTTTGAGCCATCAGGGTTACATGACCATGCAAAATAGCCTGCATGAACTCCTTCTGTCATATACATATTTTTATAGGTCCACTTCCATAAGCGATCAAAAACTTCTTTATTATCCAATTGAACTGCCATCATCATTCCATAAGACATGCCTTCTGTTCTCACATCGTTATTACCAGTATCTAGCATATATGCCTCATCATCACCAACTGTGAAATAAATCTGTGTTTCTGGATGCTTATCAGAAAATAATTTATCCCAAGTATCTTGTAATCTTTCATTTATTTCTTCTTCCGAATAGCCATATTCACGAAAGACATTCCTATACTTCCCGCTATAAAATGCAGCCTCACTCATTCTGTCCACCCCTAAATATTTATATTACTAGCATAGTCATGTACCATTATAAACGTTTCAGTTAACAAAATTACCCTACTCTCTCTACTCAATTACCCCTCAAAGTATAGTTCCTTTATTAGAAGTCTTTTGATTTAGTTTTATTTGGCATATTATCAAAATATAACGAACTATTAAAATGAAAGAAGGAAGTCAAATGAAATTATCAACGTTAATTAGTAACGGGATGGTTCTCCAACGTAATGAACAAATAGCTATTTCCGGGAAGACTGAAGTTTCTAAGGAAGTTAGTCTTTCTTTCCTAGGCGAAACATACACGACATTATCCAATCACAGTGGGGAATGGTCGATTGAACTAGCTAATTTACAACCCGGCGGACCTTATGAAATGGAGATATCTACAGAAGATGAAAGAGTTGTAATTTCAGATATATTAATTGGAGATGTTTGGGTGCTTGGTGGGCAATCCAACATGGAATTACCTATTAATAGAACACTAGATTTATTATACGATGAGGTAAAAGATATAAACGAACCAAATATAAGACAATTCAATGTGCCGCAAATATATGATTTCAAAGGTCCAAGAAATGAGTTAGATGGTGGTAGTTGGATGAATGCAACTGGTGAAAACGTGATGAACTTCAGCGCAGTTGGCTATTTTTTTGCGCAAAAATTATATAAAAAACATGGCGTGCCAATTGGATTAATCCATACTGCTGTAGGAGGAACTCCAATCGAAGCTTGGATGAGTGAAATAACACTTAGAGAAATCGGCGGTTATGATGAAGAGTTAGACCAAATCAAAGATGATGAGTATGTAAGAAAAACAAAGGAAAACGATGAGAAGCGGATGCAAGATTGGCACCGCAATTTAAATGAAAAAGATATAGGATTACAAGAACATTGGTTTACGGAGGAAGTAGATACAAATAATTGGAGTGAGTTGGAAGTACCCAATACATGGGAAAATAGCGACCTAGATATTAGAGGAGCAGTTTGGTGTAAACGTGAATTTGAGGTACCAAAATCTCTTGCAGGTACAGAAGCAAAGTTATACCTTGGTACGCTGATTGACGCTGATCAAACGTATATTAATGGGACACTAGTAGGGACAACAGGCTATCGTTACCCACCAAGACGTTATTCCATACCTGCAGGTGTACTTCGTGAAGGGAAAAATTCCATTACGGTTCGTGTTATTAGTTCCGGTTCAGCTGGAGGCTTTATTAAAGACATGCCTTATAAAATAGCTGCAAATGGTGAAGAACTCAACTTAGAGGGGACATGGAAGTATAAAATTGGAGCGATTACTGAACCATTAGGACCTCCGACCTTCTTCCAATTTAAACCTACAGGAGTATACAATGCGATGATTACACCACTTCGGGATTACCGAATTAAAGGATTTGCATGGTATCAAGGTGAATCAAATACTGGAAGACCTATTGGTTATAGTAACCTTTTTGCGAATTTGGTAAAGGACTGGAGAGAAAATTGGAGACAAGGAGATCTTCCTTTTCTATTTACACAATTAACAAGTTTAGACACTGGTGAAAAAGATGCGAATTTCAGTCATTGGGCATTACTTCGTGATGAGCAACGATTATCGCTACATGTTCCAAACACTGCGATGGCTGTTATAATAGATGCTGGTGAGCATAATGACCTTCATCCTCAAGATAAGAAAACGGTAGGTGAGCGCCTCGCTTTAGGAGCAATGAAAATTGCTTATGGGGAAGAGCTCGTTTATAGTGGCCCATTGTACGAGAAGATGGAGATTATCGATGGTAGCATCCATTTATATTTTACTAATATTGGCAGTGGATTAGTTGCACATGGTGGCGAACTAAAAACATTTGTAATTAGTGGTGAAGACGGAAACTTCGTACCTGCTATGGCCGAAATCAGCGGAGATAAAGTGATAGTAAGCAGCAACCATGTAAAACAACCAACCAGCGTCCGTTACGCATGGGCATCCAACCCAGAAGGAGCAAACCTATACAACAAAGAAGGCCTCCCAGCATCACCATTCACAACAGAAATAAGATAATAAATATATAGCCAAACTAAGCTGAAGTAAATCAGAATAGTTTGGCTTTCTTTGATAGATTATTTAGCAAGATGACTTTCCTGAAGTGCTTGAATTGTTGTACTACAGGAAGGAGCTGTCTAACAATAGAAATAATTAATAAAAACTTAAAAAATCAGCGAAGTGTATTTCCGTAGCGGAATTGTTGCATTATCACCGTCCATATTTACACACAGGACATTGGTTTTTACTATCCCATTATTTTTCAAACTTAAACGCTTTGAAGTCGAAATTACTTCCAGGTAGGAATACAAACGTTACTTTTTGTAGACCTGGTATTTTTTCGAGTTCAAATATTCGTTCCACATACTCATCTGATTTAATAAATTCTACAATTTGATTACTTTCCTCTGTCTCACTAGTAAAGCGCACATGAATCGTATTATTAATCGGAGTTCTCCCATTGATTACTAGTTTCGTAGCTCCATCTGTAGTAAAATCCATTTCATTAAATTCCAATGAAACATTGTTGCCAATACCTTCTACACTACAATCTGTCATTGTAAATGCATCACCATAAATATGGTCACAAGTATTTGCGCTATTCTCTATAAAAGCTCTATTTTGTTTTTCAAAAGAAAAACCTTTAATATGAACCTTATTGTTTAGAACAAAACATATGGAGGTAATACCTTTTAACTTTTTCGGTAATGTATACGTTTCTTCTTGGTATACATTCCATCTAGATTCTTTTTGATATATCACATCAGCAAGTAGTTCACTGCCTGCTTCCTCTGGCATACCTTCCCAAATCTGAATTGGATATTCCTCGCTAGACAAAGCAAAGATTGGAATTGTGATTGTATCTGAACCATATGGGCCAAAGTCAATATTTCTATAACCTACTTGTGTCTCACCATCTCTACTAGTGGCAACACCGCGGTCATTCCCATTTGTTACCTCACCTTTACTATAGTCAAACAATCCACCAGAAATAAAGCTATAAGGATCTTTGTATGCAGTTCCTATACCTTCTGCAGAAAATTCCAATTCTGAAATAAGTTTTGTTTTCTCTGTACCGTTCTTACTTGTGCATCTCAGCCTAAAATGGCCATCCCCTAAAGCAATTACCTTCACTTCATGACTACTTGGCTCTACTTTAGCGATATTCGATTCTATACCTGCATCATTTACTACACTCCACTCTACTTCTCGGTAGGAAGTATTTTCAGGATGCAGTTTGACTCGAACTGTCCTTTCCTTTAGCTCAGGGTGGAAATTCTGTCCTGTATCACTAATTATCTCTAACTTGCGAAGCGGGATTTCCTTCTCCATTTCCCCTATCACTATAGGAGCTTCTATATTTTTGGTGCTAGCTGAAATTCCTTCCAATATTTCCTCTTCAGCTGGTAATATCACAAACTCAAGTTTCTCACTTTCCAAACCTTCCGACGTCACTTCTATTTGAACACTTCCAGACTCCAATGTAGAGGCAACTATAGCCATCAATTTTCCACTAAATAGTCTTCTGCTTGTACCTTTGTACTGGTCAAAATCTGTACTATCCCCATTATCAAGTCCAACTAAACGACCTGCGCCTGTCACATTTACATGAACCCGATTATTTGCATTCTCTACTGGATTTCCGTCTTTATCTTCCATGCTGATTTCTATAAAAAGTAAGTCAGTGCCATTGGCGACAAGGCCTTCTTTATCTGCTTTTAAGCGAATTTTCGCAGCATCCCCAAATGATTTTCTTACATCTGTTGCAATTACAACATCATTTTCATCATAAGCTATTGCTTTTAATTCGCCATGCTCATACGGTACTTTCCACCAACCAGTTATTTCAAAACCTTTTTGATGATCAATCTTATGAGTTCCTATCGTTTTTCCATTCAGCTTTAATTCAATTTTTGGAGCATTCGAGCAAACACGAACATCGATTATTTGTCCTTCATTCCAATCCCAGTAAGGTAAAATGTGTACCATTGGCTTTTTCTTGTAATCTGTCCATGCAGCTTGATACACATAATAAGAATCCTTTTTAAATGTAGCAGTATCAATCTGACCAAAATATGAATTCTTCGTATGATATGGTGTAGGTTCACCAATATAATCAAATCCAGTCCAAATAAACGTACCGAGTGAGAATCGAGCATCCCTATCCGCTATAATGCAAGCTTCTGCTGATTTAGCACCCCAACTCGTTGAACTATTTCCAAGTGCAGAACATTGCTCATCATCATCTGCAAGGATGGATTGCTCATATGGAAAATGATAAATTCCTCTACTTTGGACGACAGACGCTGTTTCACTCCCATAAATTATCCAATCTGGATACTTTGCATGATGAGTATGATAATATTTTTCACCATAATTATAGCCAGCGACCTTCACAATATCAGCTACTTTTTGGGCATTTTCCCATGGCATATAATTTGACCCAATTGTAATTTTTGCATTCTCTTTCGGATCATATTTTTGTACCTCTGTCATTAACATTCTAGTAATTTCTTGTCCTCGCTCATCCGCATGTGTATCGTAGATTTCGTTTCCAATACTCCACATTAATAAGCTTGGATGATTACGATCTCTCATCACCCAACTTTTCACATCAACAGGTGCCCATTCCTTGAAAAAACGCCCATAATCATAACGTGTTTTCGGTCTTTCCCACATATCAAAAGCTTCTGTAATCACAAGAAATCCCATTTCATCCGCCAAGTCCATTAATTCCTTAGCCGGCATATTATGAGCAGTACGAATTGCATTAACACCCATCTCTTTCAAAATATCCAGCCTTCTTTTTAACGCTGTTTTGTTAAAAGCTGCGCCTAATGCTCCTAAATCATGATGCTCACATACCCCATTTAACTTCATCCTTACTCCATTCAGGAGGAAACCATCATTTGCATCTAATTCAAGTGTTCGAAATCCAATTTTTTGTGTTATCGTTTCGATTAGCGTCCCATTTTCACTCTTTAGTTCTGTTCGTATTTCATAAAGAATCGGCTCTTCCATGCTCCATAATAAAGCATCCGCAACGAATAGACTTTGTTCATTTAGCTTTTCACTTTTATCTTCTACATGAATCTGTGATTTCGAACTAGTGATTTCCACACCTTTATACATGATGGTATGAGAGAGCTGTACATCCTCCTTCACTTTCAATGATGTATCTACTTCCACGGTCCAACCTTGCTCTTGCTTTTTCGTGGAAATGTAAATACCATTCGTATCGATATGTGTTTTACCTCTGGTCTTTAGCCAAACATTACGATAGATTCCAGCACCTGAATACCATCTACTGTTCGGGCTTTGATATACAACTTTTACAATAATTTCATTTTCTCCGTCTACCAACGCTTCCGTTATCTCGTGCTCAAAGGATGAATATCCATATTTCCATTCACCAACAAACTGGTCATTTATAAATACAGAAGAATCCATATAGACACCATCAAAACATAAGAGAACTTCTTCGTTTTCATTCTTTACATAAGAGAAACGCTTTCGATACCAGCCAATACTATTTTCGTAAAGGTTCAATGTGTTATAAATAAGCCAATCATGTGGAATATCGATAGGTTCGAAAGGTAGCTCTTTGTTATATGATTCATTTAGAGCCGTTATGGCAAACTCCCATCCATTATTAAAAAGCACTTTCGAATTCATTATGATCACAATCCTCAATAAATTTTTCTGTTTTTTTCATCGGGAATTCCAGATTTACGATAAAAATACGTATTAACTTGATCACGCCATTCTTTCGCATTCTTTAATTGCATTTTCAAACGCTCCAGGACATTGTGAAATCTATATGAATCTATCTTATCTTCGAGGAGAATCCATCTAGCAATCAATTCTTCTACCTGCTCTACACCTTTGAAATGAGAATTGTAGTAATGTTGAATAACTGTTTCTCCAGACTTTAATGTATGTGTATATGGCACATGGTGGAAAAATAGTAATAATTCATCTGGGCATGTATCTAACGAGTTAAACATTTCTTTATTAGGAGAGAAATATTGACCTGTATAACCTGTTCCTGTTTCCATCGTTCTGTCTACTCCAATTCCATCTCGATCAGCAAAATGGTAGGTGCCCCATCTTGAATACTCGTAACCATCAACATTTGGCCCGTAATGGTGGTTTGGATTCACCATCCATCCGATTCCTAATGGTGTTGTATAGTTTTCATATATTCCCCATGAGTCTAGTAACATATGATTAATTTGTTCGATGACAGTTTCATCATTACCAAATGTCAGTTGAATCCATTCCCTCGAAATCTCTTCCGCCGCTAAGTCCGGATTCCAAATGAGACGTCCATACCCGAATAAATTCGCCTGTGCTAATGTATGCCCTGTCCAATTCACATCATTTCCTATATTGGAGACTGAAGCTATTCCGCTAATTTTAGAACTAAAAAGCGAACCATCCACAATCGTTTTTACAGTTGAACCTGCACCTTTACTATACGTATCGAATTCAAGCACTTCCTTCCACATTGGTACTAAATAGCACAGATCTCTCTGTTGCCCTAAATATTCCTGGGTAATCTGGAATTCAAGCACTTGGTTCGTACTTTCCAATGCTCCAAATAGCGGTGAAACAGGCTCACGTACTTGGAAGTCCATTGGTCCATTTTTGATTTGTAAAATAACATTGTCCAAGAAATGACCATCTAATGGTTTAAAATGATCATATGCAGCTCTTGCACGATCTGTAGAACGATCTCGCCAATCTTGCATGCAGTTATAAACGAAACATCTCCAAATAACTATTCCATTAAAAGGTTGTAATGCTTCTCCTAATAAATTTGCTCCATCTGCATGATTTCTGTTATATGAAAACGGACCTGGGCGATGCTCAGAATCAGCTTTTACAACAAACCCTCCAAAATCTGGGATATAACGGTAGATTTCTTCTACTTTTTGCTTCCACCATTGTTTTACATCGTTATCGAGTGGATCAGCAGTTGTTAAATCACCTATTTCGATTGGGCTTGCAAAATTAATACTTAGAAAAGTTTTGATTCCATAAGCTCGTAAAATATCCGCAATTTTAGCCACATCAGGCAGTAATACATTTGTTATTAAATTTGTTTCCACTTTCCATACATTTACGTTATTAATAGAAATGGCATTAACCCCAACGGAAGATAATAATCTCGCATAATCTTTAATTCGCTCCATATTGGAAGTAATTTTATTATTCTCATAGAAAATGGATTTCCCTGCATAACCACGTTCTATACTGCCATTCATGTTGTCCCATTGATTAATCATTCGAATTTTATTTCGTGGGGATTCCAAAATGTTTAGTTCTTTTAGTGTTTCTCCTGTTTGGATAAGCCGTAATAAATGGTGGGTTGCGTATAGCACACCTTTATCTGTTTTTCCTATTAGTAAAATCGCTTCTTTATCGCCATTTTTTGATGATTTGATAACATATCCTTCATCGTTTATTTCCTGAAAAATATCACCATTCAATCCATAGTCAGCTAATTTGATATCTTGATAAGTTGCTAAAATAAGAGTTGTTTGCTCATGTATTTGTTGTGAAATATCTGGACCCTTGCCATACATGGAGTGAAAAGCCAGTTCAAGTTCTTGTATTACAGATTGAATAATAAGCGAATTACTTACAGCAGCAACTGACTTAAAATACAATTGAAATAACTTGTCATTATCTACTTTTCTATACTGTAACCAGCAATTATAAGCCTCCTTCACATCCATCTGATCTACTACATTATGAATAGCCATGTAACGAACCTCCTGATTCACATTTTTATTGATAGCGGTTTCAAACATAGTTTCAAGTTAAGTATAAAGAGAACCAATATAACTGTCCAAGCTATTTTATGAATAATTAGAAACAAGTAAACAGATGTAACAAGAGCAAAGAATTGGACATTGAGAATATTGGGTTTTAAATCCATAATTATATGTACAGAGAAGGCGCTTACGATATTTAAAGGGGGAGTATGTATCCATGTATAGTGTATTACTTGTCGACCAGAATAAACATGCCTTGAATCGTACGAAGACTCTACTTGATTGGAAATCCATCGGCTTTCAAGTTAGTGAGAGTACCGATCAATTCTCTGAAGTAATTCCTTTACTTGCGGAATGGAACTTTTCTCTCATCATTATTAATATGAAGAACTATAATTCTAGCGCGGTTATGCTGGTACATCGTATTCGCAAACAACATAACATCCCAATTATTCTTATTGGTGGTAGCGACGACTTCCAAATTGCCAGGAAAGCTTTAACATATCAAGTGAGAGATTATCTGACAGATCCGGTTGATAAGGAAGCATTAACAAAAAGCTTATTAACATTGAAAAAAGAATTAGACTTCAAACATACGATAGATTCTCAATTTTATAGACCACAACCTGGGAAAAACACCAATCAGTCTGCGGCTTCCATCATTGAGAAAGTGAAATATTATGTAAGTGCTGAAATGAACCAAAATATCACATTAAAGAAGATCTCACGTTTATTACATTTTAATAGTGCATATTTAGGACAAAAATTTAAACAACATGAGAATATGACTTTTAATGAATATCTTTTACAACAACGAATGGAAAAAGCAAAGCAATTACTAAAACAAACAGACTTAAAAATATATGAAGTAGCGAATAAAGTCGGCTATACCGAAATGGATTGGTTTTATAAGAAATTCAAAGAGTATACCGGTGTTAGCGCAAAAGAATACCGCAAAAAAATGGCATAATATTATTTAAACTAGAACAACAGAATATAGATGAAATTACAAGCCAAACTACTTGAATTATGATAGTTTGGCTTTTTTCTATAGATATAACTTTTACTAAAAGTGTATCTCCTTATATCTTCGAAGTGCTGTTTTTACAGGAAGGACTGTTGGTGATAAATTTTAAATGAATGATTAAATAAAACACCAGCGTAGTGTATTTCCGTAGCGGGATAGTTGCACTAACAATTTTCGGATTTTCTTCTAGTTATATATTTTTTTCCTAGGCCATCCTGTTTGTTATTCATTTTTGTACAATCAGCTTTGTTGATACGTGTTTTAGTTCTGGGTTAATATCCCTTTCTTCCGTTAAGTCAAGAACAGGATACCCATCTATATCAAAATGCACTCGTCTTATGCCTGTGCAGCGTGGTCCGTCGATACCATTACGCGCATGGTATACATTCCATAATACTCCATCATCGTCCATCACATATGAATTATGTCCAGGACCATATTCTCCACTAACACTTCTACTTGTTAATAATGGATAATTGGATTTCGTCCAGCTTTTAGGGTCTAATAAATCTGCACCATTATTGGCTGTAAGAAGTCCAACACAATAAGTAGCATCCACAAGAGCGCTTGAAAATGTCATAAATATTTTCTTATCTGTTTGAATAACGAACGGCCCTTCATCTACAAAAGTATGATTATTCGCCCACCCGTAATCAGGCTTCGTCAATAGAATTGGATCTGTGATTAGCTTCCAAGGTTCTAATGGATCAATTTTAGCTAAATATATCCAAGCACCTATATCAACAGGAACAAATTGTCGTTCTGACCACGAGGCATAATAGTCTCCGTTGTATTTGAAAACCGTCATATCCAGTGAAATTGTCTTGCCTGCTTCACATAAAAAAGATCCATCCCTTTTTACGACTCGTTTAGGTTCCGTCCAATCATCTTTACAAATTGGGTTACCACCTTTTTTCAGCTTCATCACATGTGCTTCTTCATGTAGGAATTGTTCTGGAGTAGCAGCAAAGAAAATATATAAATCATCATTTATGACATGTAATTCTGGAGCCCAAAGAAGATTTCCAATATGTTCATATGTCACAGTGTCTAAAATCAACTCTTCTTTCGCATTTACTAGCTCCGGAATAGAATTTGCTTCCTTAATAGATAATGTTTTATTACCATTTTCATCATTCGTAGCAATGAAATAATACTTACCATCCCATTTACCGACATTTGGATCTGCACGGTTTATTGCAGCAGGAAATGTATACTCGTCCTGATAAACTGTTCCATTTATTTCATATATGCCTGGATTATCCCAATCTACTTCTTCCAACTGCCAATCTATTTTTTTGTCTGAGGTAGTACCATCATTGTATATAGCTGTAGCCTTTATATTTTTTAATTCGTCAGGGGAAGATGCATTAATACTATTAGGAACATTAATTGTTGTATTTATTGGAGGAGACAGCCGATATTTTAGTCTATTCCCAATCTCTGTTGAAACTGGAATCATATTACGCGGTACAATCCCCTCAATATTTGTATTTACTTCTTCTAACTCTACTTGATGAATGGTGCTTGGTTTAGAAGCTTTTCCTCCGCTCTTTATTTTTACTATCTCACTTCTGTACCAATTTCCTTTTTCATTACACCAATTAATAATAAATACATCATTCAATTCATCGTAATGGCAAGTAACATCCATGATATATTCATTCTCACAAATATCTACTAAGCCTATTTCTTCATATTGTAAAAAATCACTTGTTTGAAAAAACAACACCTTACCTATACTTTCATCATCATTTTCTCCGTTTGCCTGCGTACGAATAGCAACTACTCCAAATAAACCATTGTTCATGGGAAACATATATGGGGATTTCAAGCTTTTTGGGTTCATTGTCCCATCTACATTTTCTGTCGCTTTTGCAAACAAAACACCAGAATTATGGTTTAATGCTTGGAAGTACTCGCCATCTTCACTCCATGCTAGGTGCATGCTATAGGCTAATTTCTCTGAATATACTGCATCATCTTTTGGTTTCCTTGTATAGCACAAAATCTTCATAGTAACTCCACTCCCACTTCAACTTCTATTTAATTGCGTCCTTCATACGAGCGAAAAAATAAGCTAGTGTAAACACACTGTTTACCTAGCTCACTTTTTTTTAAATTATCCAACGATACCTGTTCTTTCCACACTCTCTACGAAATATCTTTGTACAAATAGATAGATGATAATTAACGGTAAGATGGCTAATAAAATTCCTGTATCTTGAGCCAAACTTAAGTAAAACGGATCTACCCCAGATGTTGTACTTTCTAATTGAATTTGCAAATTGTGTGGTAAGGATGATAATTGCGTTGACATTACCTTACTTGACGTTAAATATGTTGTCGTAAAGAAGCTGTCATTCCATTGCCATACGAATGAGAATAATGTAACTGTGATCGCTGCTGGAATGGCATTTGGCAACATAATGGTTGTAAATGTCTTTCCGATTCCTGCTCCATCGATATATGCAGCCTCTTCCACTTCTTTCGGGATCCCTCTAAAAAACTGACGGAATATAAAGATATATAAACCGGCTTTTAGAGAATTCGCAGTTGCAGAAGTGAGTATAAATGGCCAATAAGAATCTAGTAAATTAATTGGCTTTCCTGTTATCAACGGAATGATCCCCATCAATGTAAAATCCTTCAAGTTCATATAGATAGGAATAAGAATTGTTGTTGGTGGTACAAGGATTGTTAAGAGTACACCAGCAAATAAAATATTACTCCCTTTAAATTTTAATCTAGCAAAACCGTAACCAGCTAATGCACAGGAGACTACTGTAAGAATGGTCGTCATTGATGATAATAAAACGGTATTCAACAGTGTCTCCCAGTAATCCATAATACGAATTACTTCTTTAAAATTATCTAGTGTTATCGTTTGTGGTATCCACACAACAATTGGTGAGTATAAATCACTCTGATGTTTAATTGCTGTGGATATTTTCTGTATTATTGGAAATAAGATAACAAATGATAATCCAATAATAAGAACCGCACGAACAACAATCCATGACCACTTCTTCCAGCTTTCTAGTATTAATAACTTAGACACGTTCATCTCACACTCCTTCTATTCATGGTAGAATACTCGTTTCGAAATAATCCAGGTACTAATGGCTAGTATAATCGCGATACATATGAAGTAGATCCATGCCATTGCAGAGCTAAGTCCGAAATTAAATGATGTAAAACCAGTATCACGTATGAGTGTCGTTAAGTCATTGTGTGAGAACGAATCTATTATTGTATAAATTACATTAACAAGAATTAATGGGCTTACCATTGGAAAAGTAATTTTCCAAAATGATTCATATCCAGTTGCACCTTCTACCTTTGAAGCCTCATACAAATGTGGTGAGATTGTTTGAATGCCTGCAAGGAAAATTAGAATTTGCACTCCGGACATACTAATAATTTCATATATGCGGTCAACTGCTCCCGTTAAATAAAGGACAATTGTTTCACTAACCCCAGCCTGCAGCATTAGCCTTTGTAATTCAAAACTTGTAAATGCACCCGTGATACCTGATTCTCCAGCATTTTGATCATTCACAGCTTGAATTAAACTTGTACTTTCTAATGTAAGAATAACACCAGAAGCTAAAATAACAGGGAGGAAGAAAACAGCACGTGCTGGTGATCTTCCAAAGAATTTTTGGTTAAGTAAAACTGCTAGGAACAAGCTAAAGATAACTACTAACGGTACATTAATAAGCATGTCACCAATTGATTCTACTAACGTACGGTTAAAGCTTGTATTTTTCGTTAATGCGGTTACATAATTATCAAAACCAATAAACTCAATCATCATCCCACTTGAATTAGCAGTTATTTTACTTAAGCTATATCGGAATGAATTAATTAATGGCATCAGGAAGAAAAAGATAAATCCAAGAAGCCATGGCAATACAAAGATAAATCCCCAAAAAGCTTTCTGTTCTTGATACGTTTTTGGTTTTAATGTAAAGCGCTTCTTTTTCGTCATCTTTGCTCACCACCTATTACATATCCTTCTGGTTTAACTACAACCCCATCCACCGTTACTGAGGTAGAATTATAGTTTACAATCACATGCAAGCCATTTTCATACGTTGATTTATATACATTGTCAGCTAGCTTCTCATGATTTACTAATCTCTCACCTTGAACTTGCTTCAGAAATTCATTTATTTCATGATATAGTTCTACCGACTGATCGAACCATAATTCATAATTGACCGCAAATAAATGATCATGATTTGTCTCTTTTAACAAATGGTTTGGTTTATAAATCCATTCAAAATGGACACCTGCTCCATATTCCAAACTTTTCAACACATATTCTCGTGCATCTTTAAATGCAGTTAGATTATATGGTTCTCCAGTGTAATCGACAAACCCGCGCACTACCATTTGGTAAAATGGAATACTTTCATCTTGAATTTTAAACCCACTACTGGACATTGGTGTGTTTGTAATTAATGAAGTGTATGGAAAAGCATAGCTATTAGCTTTATCTGACATTAATTCAAATCCAGCTTCTTTCAAGAGTTTCATCGATTCTACTGAAATTTGCTTAGACTCCATTCGGTCAATGTTATCTTTAATATAAAAATCGCTATGAAGCTTGCTTGCTAAGTCACTCAATGCAATTCCGTTTAATGAGTAATCCTTCACCTCATCAATATAAGAAGAAACATAATCCTTAATCAAAGTAGGTTTCACAAGATAAGACGGATCTTTCTCTCTATCTCTTCGATTGATAGCTAGGTCAACTGGATATACAGACGCAGGAATTCGTTTCAAATTGCGTACTGCTTCTTTCTTCTCATTAAAGCCTTTCTTAGAACGGGCCTCTGCGAATGAAACTTCAGGATAAAACGGAATGTCTTTCTCCTCAAGATATTCGATGAATTCCTCTAGCCCTTTACTGCCACCAATAACTTTATCTACTTTTACTTTTTCTGGTACTTTCTGATCTAATCCACCATTAAACCAACCAGAATATTTAAGTTGAATATTATCAATATCTTCCGCTTGAAGCTTATCGATTATCTTCATCGCATCTTCAAAAGTAGTTAAAGATTCCAATGATTTATATGGGATACCAAGAAAATGTTTTTGACGAGTAAGAGCACCAATTAAGTCTAAATAAAATGGGCTATTCTCTTTGGCAACTGTTTCTCTTTCTGGTAATCCATTATGTTCGATTAAATAGTTCTGATACGCTTGTGCTAATCCTTGATATGATGCTTGATCAGTAGATAGAAATTTATAGCGAACTACAAAATCAGATGTCATCATTTCTTGTTGGAATTTTGGTAGTGAACGTTGCTTCCCATTCGCATCGAGTGTAACATCGTCTTTATTGATTACTATAAATGACGGATACACATAGTTATAACTATTTAATCTTCCACTAATATCCGCATTAATCGAAGCAACTTCAGCACCTTCTTCAATTACACCTAGCATCGCTGAATCTTCATACACCATTCCAAAGACAGGTAATCTTGCTCCCAGCTCATGACTAGCACTTTCTGTAACACCTAATGCTTGGTCAGCACCAAACACAGATTGCTCATATGCAGGATATTTCACTTTACCATTATTAAAATGAATAAGTGCACCTGATCCATCTGGTACAAAAATCGAACCTTCTTCCTCTGTACCCGCAGCACCTAAAAAGCTTAATGCTGAAATCCTGTGAATCGGGTAATCTGCAGGGAACTTAATAGAATCAATCGGAATACGCACTACTAAACTATCATTATCAACCTTGTATTCAATCGATACTAGAAATGTACGTGAACCAGCTTGCTCTTGTGTAATTCCATGCTCAGCAGCATCTTTTGCCAAATCTTCCTCTGAATAGCCAATCGCATCGAACGCTTCTAATGCTCTCTGTAATTGCATCCCAGATAATGCACTGTCATTCCGTTCATATACTTCTTTTTCCTTATTTTCCTTATAACCAATTGTTAGAGCCCGTTTACCTGCGTTATCCATTTGATTGGATAGTTCCTCAAAGCGCTCATAACTTAATAACATTGGTAAATCTTCGGCAGACCTTTGGTTTGTCCCAAATTTATAATTTATACGAATTCCTTGATCAATAGGTTCATAGCTAATTTGCTCATAAGCAACACTATCAGAATAGGAATTCATATTATTTAACTGGCCAAATTGATTGTAGAAGTTTAACCGTATTTGAGAGTTTAATATATCCTTATTCACTCCCATTGCTAATGCATCCAAGTCACGTTCAGGTGGATTGGTATAATACGTTTTTCCGGAGTTTTTATCTACTATCGCTACTACTCCTGTTTCCTCTTCAATAAATAAGCGGATACTACTAGATTCAGCAATCCCCTTCATACCAGGTAAAGATTGATCTTGAAAACGTGAGGAAATAGGTTCGCCAACTGCTAAGTCATAATCTTCATAACCAATACTACTTGTACTAGTGGAAGCTGAAGAGCAGCCGGCAATCATTATTAACATAACCATTACAAGTGTCCATTTTTTTATCTGCATGAATGATCTCCTCCTTTCCTAGTTTCTCATTACAATTTCCTGGTAAAGTACATATACAAAGGAAACAATCTGTTGGATTAGGCTGAAAAATAGTAAGCATAGAAATGCCATAAAGCCCATCGCTACGATTGTAAGTAGCATCGTTGCAATTGTTTTCGATGGTGTAAACTGATGGACTGTCATATTTCCTATAAACATTAAATATAGGAACCAAAATAAAGCAAAACCTGTTGAAAAATAATAAAATGTTGATTCTTCAATTGATATGAAATTACTGATCCATATCCACGGAAAATGTATCAGCACAATTGGAGCTAGAGCGAAACAAGTCGCATTAAAAATTTCTATAAACTTTCCTTTCCCATCCATTAAAGTGGTTAAGGACCAATTAGCTACACACCAAAACAGAACAGGTACTATTACATATACGACTTCCATAATGCTGTTCATTTCTTTTGGATTGTAAATATTGATTACAAATCCACTATATTGACTGTGCAAAATATTAGTCAAAGCAAGTAGAATTAAAATAATGAGTGAAACAACGACATTTATTTTGTTATTACGTTCATATTTTAGTTCCCAGTAACCGTTAAAGGGGTGGAGCATTACATAAAAAGGGTATTTTAACGTTTCTTTAGTCCACAGCATTAATGCGTCTACCTCCTCTCACGTTTCGGAATACTTTCCAACCAAACCAAAGCAGAACAAATGCCACGATTCCAGTCATAATGTATGGAAAATATCCTCTGAGTACTTGCTTCCGATGTAGTAAGAATGCTTTTGAATAATTCATTTGATCTTTACTCACCTTAAAATATTCCATCGCTTCTTTATATTTACCTTGTCGAAGCAATGCTTTTCCAATCCCTGTATAAGCAAAGTCTAAATTCGCATTCATATTAATTGTTTCCTGGTATAAATGATAAGCATCTTCTTCTTCGCCATTATAATAAGCTTTAACGGCTTCGTTTAAGGTAGTACCGTATACAGTTGGCTCGAAAACAGTAATTTCACCTAGTGCTCTGTCTAGAACGAGGAAGTCATTTCCAAGTCTTTCAATCGCAATTGGATTTACAAATTCCCCTCTTAAGTTTCCTAATCCACCAAATATATACATTAAGTGCCCATCACCATTATAGGTAAAAACACGCCCTCGCTTAGAGTCCAAAACAGAATAGATTTCACTGTGCCAAACATCGATATCTATTAATCTAGATGGTCCATCATCGACATAATAGTTTTCATCTCCACGAGGATTAAAATATCCTTCTCTTCGTAAAATATCGTTCCCTTGGGCATTCAGTTTTTTAATCGTATCTCCAAATGAATCACCATTTGTTGCATATATAAAGCCTTGCTCATTTATATCCAAATTAGTAAATTCAGTTGGTATAAATTGCACCATTTGACTTCGCTGTTCTTTCGTAGCAAGTTGCTTCCATAAATATTCGATTGGATTTACTTGTACACGGTTTGCACCGATGAACGTTGTAAACTCTCCATCTGCGTTAAACTCCATAAATCCATCGAAAACTCCTGATGCCATTACATAGATTCTTTGTGCTTTATCCACAACGACACGTACTGGTTTAAAATCAAAATCTTGTTTTATAACTTCAGATTGTGGTGAATCCACTATCTTTTCAAGTTCATAGTTATCATTTAAATGTACAATGCGCTTATTACCGGTATCGGCAATATATATGTCATTTAGTTCATTAACAAAAATCCCTTCTGGCTGATTAAATGTATCTTCTTGCCCATTGTTCATGAAAGAATCTATTACATGAACTAGTTCAAGATTTTTATTAAGTATAACGATACGTTGATTTCCAGTATCTACTACATAGATATCTTGATTTTCCGTTACATGAATATCATTTGGGTCCGCAAATGCTCCAATATCGAATTGCTGGCCATTAATAATTTTTTCCGCAGTATATGCGGCTGGAGATTTAACGGTAGTCCCCCAGAAGGAGTAGTTATAAGTATCTGTTGCTCCCTCTGCTGCAGCCCGCTGAGTATCTATACTAAATAACGCTACTGCACCTATCAAAAAGCAAAGAAAGCTTCGTACAGATCGTTTCCAATTCCACATCATGCAAGCTCCTCCTTTCTAATCCTTCAGCCCAGAAGTCGCCATTGTTTGCATGACACTACTTTGGGAAATTACAAAGAGTGTAATTGGCACAATCATTAATATCAGGGCGACTGCAGCAGCTACACCAGCCCTCGCAATCCCACCTTCTGAGATTTGTCCAAGTGCATAGTGTAAAGTTTTTAAATTCTCACTGTAAATAAAGTTCCCTCCGTCAGTTCCCCATAATGCTGGGAATTGAAGAATTAAGAGAGTTAACCAAGCAGGCTTTACATTTGGCATGACAATCGTCCAATAAATACGATACTCACTTGCTCCATCTATTTTTGCAGCTTCTAGCATCGAGTCAGGAAGTTGCTCCATAAACTGCTTCATTAAGAACAGCCCTAACGGAAATGCTAACGAAGGAACAATAATCGAAGCATGCGTATTAATCCAGCCTAACCAGGACATGACCATATAGTTAGGAATCGCTGTTACGTGAGGAGAGAACATTAATGCTAGTACAACGATTTGGAATAAAATTTTCGATCCATAGAAACGATATTTCGCTAATGGATAAGCTGCCGCCGATGCCAAAATAATATGGCCAGCTGTACCTATTAAAGTAATTAATAAAGTGTTTACAACATACCTTGAAAATGGTACCCAGGAATCTCCCATCAAGGCTACTAAATCGAAGAAGTTATCCAAGGTTGGATTTCGAACAAAAAACCTTGGTGGGAAAATAAAGATCTCATCCAGCGGCTTGAACGCATTGTTTACCGCATACACTAAAGGTAATGCCATAAAAGCACCAAATACGGCTAGGAGTGCGAAGAGCATAAAACTAACGGAGAAAGAACGATTCAATCTTCTTTTTACACCGAACCTTCTTAAAGCTTTTACTGCCATCATCACTCACCAACCTTTCTTAATAGTTTCTGAGTTACTAAGTTCGTTCCAATCATTAGACCAAACAACACTGTAGCAATTGCTGATGCATATCCCATTTCAAATCGAATAGTACCGAAGTCCATCAAGTGCGTTACGATTGTATGTCCAGCATAGTTAACACTTGGAAACCCTGCTAACGCAATGGAGATATCTGCTACAGCAAAAGCTTGTGTAATCTGCATAACCGCACCAAACATTAACATTGGTCGCATAGATGGGAGTGTGATAAACCATAATTCCTGCCATCTATTCTTAATTCCATCCATTGCTCCAGCCTCAATAAGTGACTTATCAATATTTTGAAGTCCGGCAATAAATGCTAGGAAGCTCGTACCTAAACTCAACCAAAGTTGAACTAAAATTAGGATGGCCAATATCCATTTCTCATCCGCTAACCATTGAATCGGCTCTAATATAATTCCAAGCTTCATTAAAATACCATTCATATATCCATAGCTATCACCCGAGAACACGATTAACCAGATGAAGAATATGTTTCCTGAAATCGAAGGGGCGTAAAATATTAATGTCATAAACGCCCTTACTTTCGGAGACAATTCATTAATGATCCAAGCGAATACGAAACAAGCAATATAGCTAATTGGACCTGTTATAGCAGCGAACAAGAATGTATTCTTTAAGGCTATTAAGAAAACATCATCATTTAAAAATAACCTCGAATAGTTTTGCCAGCCGACCCATCTCGGGAATTCCAGCATATTAAAATAGAAGAAACTTAAAGCTAAAGAAAAGACGACAGGTATGACCGTAAACGTAAAGAAAATGATCATATACGGTGCCATTAAGAAATAGTAATGTCTGTCTCTTTTTAAGTTCGACATTATATGAGCCCGTCGTGTTTTCTTTATAGGCTGGATGGAGCCCTGTACGGTTTGACTAGTTGTTTCACCTTGCATCAGCTTCCACCTCCAAACTAATAGGGTAAATTAAACTCTTCACGTTTAATCTGTATCTCATCATTAATGTAAATAATGTAATCATTTAACGCTTCACGTGGATTTTCATTGTTATTAACAACTTTACGGAAGGCGTTATCCAAATGACGTCCTGTAAAATAACCACCAGGAACTTGTGGAATTCCTTCTACCCATTGCCATTGATTTTCTAGTTTCTGATAATCTTTAACTGGCCATGGTAATTCCTCTAAAGCTTCAATATTAGCAGTTGGATAACGAGCAGCTTCACCCATTAATCCTTCCATTTCACGACCATATTGAATCTGTGTCTCTTTATCTGTCCACCATTTCATAAATTCCCATGCAGCTTCTTTATTCTCTGCATTTTCCAACATAACAACTGCTGTAGTGGCACTAGCAACTTGTCTATTAACAGATCCATTTGGCATTTCCGTTCCTGGGACCATCGTAAAATCCCAAAGTCCACGAATTTCTGGTGCCATAACGGTTAATAAATTGTATGTTGTATAATCTGCAATCCCAATCGGCATTTCTCCTACCCTAAAACGGTTTGGAAAATCAGCTTGTAGAGGGAATTTATAGTTCGTATAGAACTGTGTCCATATATTAAAGGCTTCCATTGAAATCTCTGAATCTAATCCACTCTTCTTATCTTGATCGCGATAGAATTCTCCACCCTTTTGGTAAAGAAGCATTGCAAAGGTTGCATTAGGCACCATTGTAATGTTTGTCGCTCCGCTTTCTAGTGGTAAATAAAACTCCATGTTATGTTTCTGTAAAACAGAAATCATATTATATACGTCCTGCCACGTTTCTGGAGGAGTTAATCCCAACTCTTCTAATATATCTTTTCGGTAAAACAACATTGGGAATGTTTGTTGTTCTGGTAGCGCATACACCCCATCGTTATAGCGATAAGGAACGAGCGCACTTTCTCGGAACCTCTTCGTAACTTCCTCAAAATCATCAAACTGTGTTAAGTCAGCAGCAGCATTCCTCATCGCGTAGTTGATTGGAATATCTTCCCCAACTTGCATCGCAACATCTGGCCCTTCGTTTGCTAATGTAGCTGGTAATAAAATATTTCCAGGTACTAGACGTAGTTGAACAGAAATACCTGATTCTGTAGTAAATGAGTCATCTATTAATCTCTTCATTACTTGTGCTTGGTCTCGACCCGTTGTAATCCAAACATCTATGGATTGTTCATGTTCGGTAATATTACCAATACTGTCATAATCTTCTGTATATGATGCGAATAACCCGCCAATTTCATGCCCTATCTCTGCTAAAATATTTGCTTCAGCTTTCGGTAATTTAACATCAGGTGATGAAACAATTAAGTAATCTAGAGTTAGAGGTTGTTCCTGCACCGTTAATATCCATGTACCTAAACTACCAACATTCACTTTGAACGTATCTAATCTAGATGCAATCGTTTCAGGGTCTTCTACCATATCTTCTAGTTGCCTCACTAAAGAGTGTAATGGTGCTACTTTGTCACTACGTTCACCTGTTAACTCTTCCAGATATGTAGCAACTTTTTTGATAACCTCTGCTTGTTCCTCAAATGTTTCTATTAAATCTGGAATCCTTCGCTCTAATTGATAGTCACGGAATGGATCCGGTGAATTCGATGTAATCATCAATATTTTTCGATACATTTCATTTAACTGAAGGACACTAGATTCTATCGTACGTAATAGTGGTGCAATATCACCCATCTTCACTTCCATACGAATCGTATGCTTTCCTTCTGTTAAATAGAAAAGGAATGGTTCCTCTCCACCAAGTACATCCATTTGCCAGTCCATATTAAAATTAAAGCGGAGACGTTTCATCTCTTCAAATGGATACTTACCGTCAATCATCAAGCTACGAGTTGAGTAGACTCCACGTAGTAGATTTTGCTTGCGCTTTAAGGCAATTTGATAGAGTCCATCTTCTTCAACCTCAAATTCCCATTCAATCCATTGACCAGGCATCTTCCAATTGATTCCGCCAATCGCATTAATCCGAAGCTTAGAAACGTGATATGGTTCCACAGAAGGGCTTGATCTATCTTGTAATGGATAAAGTGTAGGAGAAGATTTTTGTGCTGCTTGCTCTGCTTGAATGACGATCTTTTGTCCACTAGTTTCTTTATAGCCTTTTTCTTCGTACTGTTTAGTTATATCTTCATAACTAAGTGGTTGTTCTTCTTGATATAACTCAATGTAATCAATCGCCATTGGTTCTCTTAAAGCTGTAAACGTAATTTCTTGTTCCCCTTGCTCAAAATAAAATAAAAACGGATCCTCATAATATCCATTATTACTTTTCAGGGGAGTAGTTTGCCAATACTGCTTTTCTACTTGTCTTGGTGTAATATCATTTCCGCGATCATCTCGCTTTACTCCGCCTTCAGCATCATCCCAAGCACGGTCAAAAAGTAATATGTCCGCACCGTCAAAAGGTATTTCCTGATTTATTTTGAATTCTCGTTGAATTGCTGAACTTTTCCCTTCTAACGGGTAATAATGAACACGGATATTATATAGTCCTGCTTCAGGGACATCCACTTTCCATGTGATGGATCCAGTTTCAGGTGTGACAACTGACTCCTTACTTTCTCCTCCAAGTTGACTTACTACATCAAAGCCATCTCCTTCAATTTCGCTATAATCTTCCCCTTCAATTCGAATCGACAGGTTAGGTCTAGCTTTTGAAGAGTGTTGTTCTAAATAATGGTCATAATCATCATCATTCTTGCTATTAGTAATTGCCTCAAATTCACTTACTGCATATACCATATTTGTTTCGGTTGAATTGGAAGGGTTAAAGATAACAAATGATGAAATTACTAAAATGAAAACTAGGAGAATAATTACGGATTTCTTTTTGAAAATCTTCACTATCGTCTTCCCTCCTTACGAAGAAGAGTTTTAATAATGAACAGTCACCATATTTCTTTCAAAGTATGGTGACTGTTCCAGCAATTCTTATTTCTTATTGCGCATATACTTCATCAATTGCAGCTTGAGCTTGTGCTTTAAATTGCTCAATTACCGTAGAGACAGAAGTACCTGCATTTATCTCGCCAATAATTTCATAATACGGGAAATTAGGGAATGTATTATGATCTAGTACTAACATTCCTTCACTTGCTAATCTAGCATTTTCAATATCATCTTCATTTGTATAACTGCTCTCAAGAGTAGCTTGTAGAGAATAATCATACATTGAATCTATATCGAAAATTTTCTCCCATATATACATTAATTGATCTGGATTTTCGACTGCTTTCGGAATTGTTAATGATTGGAACAATGCCTCACCTGTATGATATGCTGTTGCACTTGGTCCTTTAGGGAAAGGTACAAAACCAATATCGTAATCAGGCATATCTTCTTTAAATCCTCCAACTTCCCACTGTGCTCCTGCATACATTAATGTATTTCCTTGTCGGAAGAACAGACCAGGTTCTGTCCAATCTCCACCTTCTGATGGACGCCCTACTTGTTCCGTAGCTAAGCGGGAATTGAAGTTTAATACTTCTATTGTTTTTGGATCTTCTAGGTTTTGTTTATCTCCTAATGTTAGCTGCGCTTCATTTGAATAAAGAGCCTGATCCATTAAACCTCCACCTTGAGCAAGTCCCCATACGTCTGTTTTCCCATCATTATTCGTATCTCTGTTTGCTTCTTTTGCAACTTGGATGAAAGTATCCCAATTCCAATTGTCTGCATCCACATAATCCTGTAATGGTGTAATTCCAAGTTCATTCATTAACGTACGATTATAGATAATTCCTGAAACAAAGTTTGATTGATCCTCTGTAAAACCATAGCCTCTTCCTTCATATTGCATAAACTCATTCGTTACCTTTTGGTTAAAGGCATTTGGATTTTTAGTATATTCGTCAATTGGCCATAGAAGATCTTGACGAACTAATGAAGGAATAGTATATGTTTTTCCAAGGCGAACAATATCGCCAATTGGTTCGCCTGCAAGTAAGGATGCAACTACTTTTTCTTGATACTCTCCATAGTCAATAAATATATATTCCATTTCGAAGTTGTGCTTCTTCTTTAAAGCTTCCAGGTTTTCTCTTCGTTTAATATTATCTGGATTGTCTTCTGGAATCGTCATATCCCACCAAGAAACAACTTTAATCGTTCTACCTCCCATATCAAAGTCCATTTCTGGCGTTTGGTAATAATCTGCTACTTGTTTGTCTGAGCCTTTGTCTTCTCCATCTTTTGAACCACTATCTGTTGGTTTTGCATCTCCATTACATGCTGCTAACACGAAAATAAGTATGCTAGTGAGCATGAGAAGAAATACTTTGTTCAACCTCATCCTATTTTCCCCCCTACTAAAATATCATTTCAAAGAAAGTGTAACGCTTACATTGATACCCCAACAACCTGCCTTTGTTTAGAAGTTATACCCCACAAATTATAGGTATCCTTATTTCATGCGGTGTAATTCATTTCACTAACATACAAGTGGTAAACAAGTGCAGGAATTGTCAAAAAATGCACCTATGTTAAATGGTTCTTCACTAGTTGTAACTTGTACATGTTCAATTTTATTCTGTAAATTTCCAGTAATCCAACTTCAATAATTCTCTATCTTTTTCTCCTCTAAATACAAGGTATAAGTCATGCACTCCTTGTGCAGCACTTATCGTAGTTTCATATTCTTCATATTGTGATTCTTCTTGTGCTGGAATCGATAATGTACCTATGAGCGTGCCTCCTGGGCTGTCTAAATGTAACTCTATGGTACTATCCACTTCACCAGCTAAAATAGATGCTATAAAAAGCTGTGCTCCTCGATCACCGAAGTCTACTTTGGATAAGCCAACCCAATCACCATCATGCACATCTGACAACACACGATTCGCTAATGAATTTTCTTCCAACATTTCAATTGCAACAGGCTCTGTATTAACACCAGCTTGCCAACCAATCGTTTCCGCTTCTACCTTTTTGTAAGGATTTAATGTTTGCAGTTGTTCAACACCTTTGTAATCTGCAACAATCTCTTGTATTGTTCCATCCTCATTCATATTTACATAGTTTAAATGAGTTGAACGGTAGCCTTTTACGATTCCCATCGCTTTCGCTAATGTTTGTGCATGATAGGCAATATATAATTGATTATGCCATTCAAAAATCACATGGTGATTATTACCACCAACTCCAAAGAAATGCCCTGGATTTTTTAATATTGTCCCCTTATATGTCCAAGGTCCCATTGGAGAATCACTTACCATATAGGCAATTTCCCCTGCAGGAGGACTACCTTCTGGACGCTCACCATTATAGAAATTAGAACAATACGTATAATAATACTTATCTTTTATTTTATTAATCCCAGCATTTTCAAACATGAAAGGAGCTGGTATAACTTCTGGTTCACCAACTAGACTAATCATATCATCCCCGAGCTGAATCACACGTGCTGTATTGGGACTTTCCCATTCCCCTTCTTGTAGACCACCACCATAGTACAAATATCCTGTTCCGTCGTCATCAACTAGAACAGCCGGGTCAAACAACCACGTAACCCCTTTTGCCTCAGGAGAATGTCTACCGATTAATGGTTTCCCAATTGGATCTACCCAAGGTCCCAAAGGACTGTCACTTGTTAACACTCCTATTCCACTCGCGTTATTAGCAAAATAGAGGAAAAATTGGTCCTTACCATTAATTTTCTTATGCGTAATCGCTGGAGCCCATGATTGTGTTGCCCATTTTGCCGCACCATTCGGACCTGCTGCATGTATAAATCCGTGATCTGTCCAATTGACCAAGTCATCAGATGAAATAACAGACAGCTTATTAATGGATGCGTAAGTATTATCTTTTACATTTCCTTCGCTGTCCTTCTCGATCGTATCAGCTGTCGTGTAAATATATACTCGATTTTCAAATACGAGCGCATATGGATCAGCACCGAATTTATGGGATACTAAAGGATTTCCATTTCCCACATTCTTACCTACAGCCAATGCTGGCTGAAATTTCTCAACTTTTTCTTTCACTTCATTTTTCATTTCGCCAATCGACTCCTGACTATCAACTTTTCTGTTTGCCTCTTTATTACAACTCACTAAAGTCATGGTCAAAAACAATAAGAAACTATAATAACAAAACTTTCTTAACATCCACCCTTTTCTCCTTAATATAGATCTTGCCTAAATGTTAGCTTCTTCTATTTGTCAGTACAACCTGTTGAATTGGTGGAGAAATACCTGTGAATATATAGGATTGGGTAAAAGAAAAGCACCCTCGAAATGAAGCTGCTTATCTATAAGACTACTTACTAGTCCTTCCAAACTTCGTCGATCGATGCTTGGAATGGATCTTTATATTTTTCAATGATCGTTGAAATAGAAGTGCCTTCGCGAATTTCGCCTTCAAATTCATAGTATGGCATTGTAGGGTACCCATTAATGTTATCAACAACATTAATCACTTCCCCAGCAATTCTAGCATTTTCAATATCTTCTTCTTTTGTAAATAAGGACTCTAACGAAGCTTGTTTCGGATAATCATACATTGATTGAATATCATTAATCTTTTCATAGATATATACTAATTGATCTGGATTTTCGACTGCTTTCGGAATCGTCAAGTAGTTCGGAATCGTAACAAAGGAACGATATCCCTCCGAACTAGGTCCTTTCGGGAATGGCACAAATCCGATATCATAATCTGGCATATCTGCTTTAAAATCATTCATTTCATAATCGCTACCAGAATACATTAACGTATTACCTTGCATAAAGAATTGCTTAGGTTCTGTCCAGTCGCCACCTTCTGTAGGTCTGGCTACATCTTCAGTAGCTAGACGGGATAAGAAATTTAAGGTTTCAACTGTTTTAGGATCTTCCAACCCATGTTTATCTTCATATACTAAATTTGCTTCATTCGCTGCCAATGCTGGAACTATAAGTGCATCTGTCGCAAGACCCCAAACATCGAGTTCTCCATCATTATTTGTGTCTTTATTAGCGCTTTTTGCAACTTCAATGAATGTATCCCAATTCCAATTATCATTATCCACATATTCTTGTAGAGGTGTTAATCCTAAATCTTCCATTAATGTACGGTTATAGAAAATACCAGAAGACGCTCCGTTGATTCCTGTTCTAAACCCATATCCTCTACCTTCATATAAGGAATAATCGTGTGTATACTGTTGTATAAACACATGGTCATTCTTCGTATATTCATCGACTGGCCAGAATAGATCCTGCTTCGTCAATGTCGGAATCATCCACGGTCTTGGGAAACGGATGATATCACCGATAGGTTGACCTGCAAGCAATGAAGTAGTTACCTTCTCTTGGTATTCACCATAATCAACGACAACCCATTCAATAGAAAAATTGTGTTTTTCCATTAAAGCTTCCAGATTTTCCTTCTTCTTTATATTGTCTGGATTATCTTCTGGAATCTCCTCACTATACCAAGATACCCACTTGATTGTTCTACCACCCATGTCAAAATCCATCTCAGGTGTTTGATAGTAATCCACTTGCGCTGATTCATCATCATTGCTACCTTTTTTTCCATCATCTGAATCTGAATCTGTTGGTTTTGAATCTCCACTACACGCTGCTAGCACCATCGCGAACATTAGTGCGCACAACAAAAGAAAAAACTTGTTAAGCCTCATTGCCAGCCCCCCTATTTCGAATATTTTTAAAACACTTTTTAAAAGCGCTTACAAAAGATTTTAAATAATAGTTGGGTATTTCACAACCCCTCAAATTATTGATTAATACATGTCAAAGTATAGGTCCATGTAAAAATTCAGATTTTTCCCAGACTTTACATTCACTAAATTAGTTCAGTTACAAAAAAAATCAAAGGGCATTAAGAATCGTGATGAAATAAAAAAACCGAACTATCATTCAAAAAAATTTAAGATAGTTCGGTTTCATTTCAATATAAATGTACTATTCTAACAAGATGAGTCTGTCTACAATAGTAATGTTAAGTTACTAGCGAAGTGTATTTCCGAAGCTTACTTTTTAATATTTATTATTGATTATACACTTCATCAACTGCTGCTTGATATTGATCTTTATACTTTTCAATGACAGTCGATACAGAAGTCCCTTGAGCAAGCTCATAGCGAAGACCATAATAATCCATAGATGGGAATGTTTGATTGTCCAGTACTACAAATCCATCAGCTGCCAATAGTGCATTGTTAATATCATCTTCGTTTACATATTGAGTCTCTAGACGATTCTGAAGTGGATAATCATACATGGATTCAATATCATGGATTTTTTCCATTATATACATCAGTTGTTCCGGATTATCTACTGCTTTCGGAATAGCAGATGAATTGAATCGGGTTTCACCTGAATGATATGCAGTCGCACTAGGTCCTTTCGGGAATGGCAAGAAACCAATATCATAATCTGGCATATCTTCTTTAAAACCATCTAATTCCCAGAATGCTCCAGCATACATCAATGTGTTCCCTTGACGGAAGAACATACTTGGTTCTGTCCAGTCTCCACCCTCTGTTGGACGAGCAAGTTCCTCTGTACCTATACGTACCATGAATTCAAATGCTTCAATGGTTTTTGGATCTTCCAAGTTTTGCTGATCACCCTTTGTTAAATCCGTTTCATTGGAATATAATGCGGAATCTAGAAGCCCTTCCCCTTGGGCAAGGCCCCAAACATCTAATTTACCATCATTATTTGTATCCCTGTTTGCATCTCTCACCACATCAATAAATGTATCCCAATTCCAATTATCTGCATCTACATATTCTTGTAATGGCGTAATACCTAGCTCATTCATTAGGGTGCGATTATAGAAGATCCCAGAGTAAAAGTTGGCTTGATCATCTGTAAAACCGTATCCTCGACCTTCAAATGTCATAATTTCATTCGTCACTTTTTGGTTAAATGCATTTGTATTCTTCGTATACTCATCAATTGGCCATAATAAATCTTGCTTAACTAATGAAGGAATTGTATAAAATTTTTCTAAGCGAACAATGTCCCCTAATGGCTCACCTGCAAGTAATGAAGCGACTACCTTATCTTGATACTCACCATAATCAAGCAATACGTACTCAATATCAAAATTGTGTTTTTTCTTTAATGCTTCTAGATTTTCCAGTTTCTTAATACTATCTGGATTATCATCCTTTATCTCCATATCAAACCAGGATACTATCTTAATTGTCTTCCCACCTAAATCAAAATCCATTTCCGGTGTTTGATAATAATCCACTTCTGCTTTCTTATCATCATCATTTGAATCCCCTTGATTGTTTGACTCTGTTGGCTTTGCGTTGTCTTTACATGCTGCTAAAATTAAAACCATCAACAATGAAAACATCATTAGCAACACTTTCTTTTTACGCAATCCTATTCCCCCTTTGTATTTTTTAGAAGTTAAGCGCTTACATAAATGATTGTATCTTTCTTCCTATATCCCAACAACCTTACTTTCTATAGTGTTATACCTGTGGATATATAGTTCTTTTCTAAAAAAAGACGAAGCAGCTCTATATTAAGCTGCTTCTACTAGTCCCTAAGTTCTATATATATAATTACTTTGAGCCCTTGAAGTTCACTTCTCTCTAAAATAAGACCACTCTGTTCACCAAAAGTGAGTTGTAATCTACGGTGAATATTTATCATCCCTGTCACTTCCGCTGTTTCAGCTGGATTGTTTATCCGTCGTTGTATTTCTTTCAACTGCTCATCCTTCAAATCATCATTATTATCTTCAATGATGATACAAATTGCTTGTTCATGATGCTCAAAGGTTACCCGTAATAGGCCATCCTCTACTTTATTTTCTAGACTATGCTCATATGCATTTTCGATAATTGGTTGAATAATGAGTCGCGGTACCTTAATATTCTCCATTTCCTTCGGTAACTCCTCAAATTCTACTTTTATCCGTCTAGAAAACCTCAATTCTTGTATACTAGTGTACACACGTGAGTGCTTCACTTCCTCTGATAGGGAAACTAAATCATTCCCATTACGAGTAATGAAACGGAAGTATTCCCCAAGCATGATTGTAAATTGTTCAATCCGCTCCACATCTCCTATTTTTGCTAAAGAATTAAGAATAAAAAAACTATTATATAAAAAGTGTGGATTAATTTGTGATTGTAATTGCTTCAGCTCTGATTTTTGCATCATCATTTTCTGCTTATAATCCTGATCAATCAATGTTCGAAGTCGCTTGATCATATTATTATAGGACGAATAGAGGTAACCAAACTCATCCTTTTTATCATGTTTTATCGGACTGTTTAACTCACCGGCACCCATCCGCTTAAATCCTTGTATAAGTTGTACTAACGGTTTATGAATGATTCTATACGTACTAAAATATACTAGTAGAATTGCAATAAGGGAAGACAATACAAACGACCAAGCCCATACAGAGAAAAAGCTTAATGGCTTTTCTAATGTTTTTTCAGGAACTAAAGTCATTATATTAACATTTAAATTATGTGAGTAATCTTGATAAATACGGAAGTTTTCACCATTTATTTTCATCATTGACATTGCTGGATTTTTTTCTAGTATTTCAGGCAAATCAAATTGAACACTGTTATAAATATCTTGATTACTACTTAAAGCAAATACTCCCTTTTTGGAATACAGGATGGATCCACTGCCAGGATACAAACTTAACTGTCGTAATGTTTCCTTAATATATTCGGTATCGAGTTCAAATTGTACGACAAACAATACTCCCCCTTTTTTTCCACCACTATAGCGAACATCCATTAAATATAATTTGTCTTTCATACTAATAATCTGCTGATTACTTATATTCAAATTCAAATAAGCGCTTCTAAACTCTGCCTCATCTAAATCATATACAGAATTAGTAGTAGAGAATGTTTTCGAGATCGGAGGAACATATACTTTTATATCTTTTATATATTTACTACTGTTTTTAATGGAATAAATTCGATGTAGCACATAGCTCATACTCTTTCTTCGTTCCACACTCGTGATAATATTCCATGAGACTGCTAGCTTTGTAAGTTCATTATCCTTTAAGAGCTGATATTTCTGGCGCTCCATCCAGTCAACACCACTATTAAAGTCATCGAGATAATAGGATAATTCTGTGTATGTAGCTCTTGAAATATTCTCACTAGCATTATTATAACTCCAATTGTACAAGTAAAAGCCTTGCAAAACGATTGGAATATTAACAAGCAAATATGTGATGACTAATCGAAAGAAGATAGACTTCCTCCATTGTATATTCGGTAACTTAAGCACGGCTTCCCCCCCGAGCCTCTGTGTATTTACTTATTATGTGTGTACCATGCATTTACTTCTTTTGTAATTTGCTCCCCACCGAGCTTGTTCCACTTTTCTATAAAATTATCAAATTCATCTATTGGACTTCCTAAAATAATATCAAAATAAGTTTCATGCTGAAGGTCAACAAGGAAAGATTCACGTTCTAACATTGTGGCCGTAGGTGGTCCTGTAAATTTATCATATAAAAACTGGCCATTTTTTTCATATTGGTCAAGGATTGCGAAAGCACCGTTCTCTCCATAAGTTCTTTCCCATCCCCAAAAACTTTCCACGCTATCTTTTAGGTATTTCTCAACAAACGTTTGAATGTGCTTAGCTTGAATAGTTAACTGACTCATATCTCCATTTTTGCGTGCATAATCAATTTGTCGGAACGCCTCTAGATTTTTCCTAGCTGGATACGGCGATACAGGGGATAACTGCCATACAGGTAAAGGACTGCTATGATATGTATCAAATTCAGCTGTCTCTCCCCACACTTTTTCTAAGTATAGATTTATTAGTTTCACAATCACTTCTGGATGTTCAAACCCTTTTTTAACGGCAAAAAATTCTGACGTACTATATTTCAGTGGCACCTTCGCAGATTCCTTGGCACCAGAAACAATAGGAAACGCCTGCCATTCAGCTTGTTTATCAAACTTACGGCTTTCCTCCAAGAATGAAGAACTTCCTTGTTCTCCATAAAACATTCCTAATTTGCCTTGTACCACCATTTCCTTCACATCAGTACCATTTTTATAATAAAACTCATTTTCAATTTCGCCGTTTTTATACATTTTCTGCAATTCTTGTAATGCATCTTTCACTTCTGGTTGAATGCCACCAAATACTAGTTTACCTGACTCATCTTCCACCCATAGACGTGGAAATGCCTCAAACCCTGCCATAAATCCTTCCATATCTGCGATTGGATCCCATAAATAATTCGAGAGCATGAGCCCATACGTATCATCTTCTCCATTTTGATCAGGGTCCTCCGTGGTAAATGCCTTTGATATTTTTAGCAAATCATCGATAGTTTTAGGTGCTTCTAATCCAAGACTATCCAGCCAATCTGTACGAATCCATATATAAGTTGCTTCTTCAATCGATGATCCTGTGACAGGAATGGCCATTAAATTCCCTTCCATCGTCGCGAGATCAAATGGAGCATTACCTTCCTGACTAAATATCGCTTTCGTTAATGGTGTTGCGTATTCTTCATATACTTGAGTTAAATCTTCAATTAAACCATCATTATATAAAATTCTTAACTGATCAGCATTTACTTTAATAATATCTGGTATTTCTCCAGAGGATATCGTATGGTTTAGCTTCAAGGCAAAAATCTCTCCACTTTCCACCCATTCATTGTTCATATGAACACCTAACACTTCTTCAAATAAGTTGCTCCATCTATTATCATTAAGCGTTTCATCAGGAAGATTGTCTAAGAGGCCTTGTAAACTATCCGTCATTTCTCTCACAAAATGAACTTCAATGGGCGGGTTATATTTACGTAAACCTACTTCTTTATATACATTATCTTCCATACTAGTAGTTTCGCTTTGTAGAGCAGATTTTACACTGGACTCATTTTTGGAGCAGCTTGTAATATTGATAATCATAAGTAGAGAAAGCAGACTCAAGAGTAATCGCTTCCAATTACGGATTTTCAATGATATCACCTACTTTATCCTCTTCATCATAGCAATTCTATTTAACTACGACAACAAATATTTTCATTTATTGACAATATTTGTACAACTCTATCATTTGATTCGTTTAAGTTTTCATATAGGCTAATTATCACTTGCTTCTGTAGGTACTTTGCTAGGATCCACAATTGCCCAGTAGGCATACTTCGCTTGTAACCTTTCATCGAATAATAGTGGCCAGTTATTTCGTCTGACAGGAAATGTACGTAACCATGTATTTAGATCATCTTTTCCCCAGAATATAACAGCTGACAGCTCATCTGCGTGCTTTTTAAATATATCAAAGATTTCCTTATATCGATTAGCTTGAGCGATTTGTAGATACTCCGGAAAAGTATCGTATTTCTGATTATCATTTAGATAAATACTCATATCCATTTCTGTAACTTCCTGTTCTACATCTAAATCTTTAAATTTCTCAATCATTTGATCAAGCTCTCTTACAGGAGGATAAAAGACGCCAATATGAGTTTGATGCCCAACCCCATGTATAGGCACCCCTTTATCTTTGAGTCTTTTTACTAGATCATATAAATAATCGCGCTTCTCCGGAATATGTGTATTGTAATCATTGATATAAAGAATTGCTTCAGGATCTGCTTCATGGGCAAATTCAAACGCCTTCTCGATATATTCTTCACCAGCAATTTGATACCATAGGCTATTCCTTAAACCATTTGGTAATCCATCAGCAGGTTCTAGTACTTCATTGACAACATCCCAAGCATAAATCTTCCCTTTGTATCGACCAACAACTGTCTCTATATGATGTTTCATACGTGCGTACAACAATTCCTTACTTGCTAGATTTCCTTCTCCATCGTAAAAAACCCAATTTGGGGTTTGTGAGTGCCAAATTAAAGTATGTCCACGTACTGCTATGTCATTTTCTTCAGCGAACTCTACTATTCTATCAGATCTTGTAAAATTGAATTTTCCTTCTTGAGGCTCTGTTGCATCCCACTTCAATTCGTTCGCGGGAGTTAAACTATTAAAATGTTTTTTTATTAACTGTGCATCTGGACCTTCCGTGTTATATATTTCATTCACACCGAGGGAAGTTCCTAAAATGAAATTGTCCTTGAATACATCTTGCAAAGAGGGGATATTTTCTTCAATCACAATCGGTCCTGGATCTTCCGGTTGCTCATCAAGTGGTTCCTCATTTTCTTCGTTTGAATCATTGTCGTTTGAAACATGGTCGTTGTTTGCGTCATTTTTATCGACCGCTTGTGGCTCCTTTGTGACCGGAATAGGATCATCTTTTTTAATTACTATCACCATGACTATCGTGAGGGCAACAATAAGGGGTAATGCTATCACTAACCATTTATATTTCTTAACGTATTCAAGCAAATTTTCAAACCTCCGATAACGTAATTTTACTTAGGATACCATCACTTTGATTTGATAAAAACCGTTCAATGACTAGTATTTCCCCCTTCGAAATATAGCTTTTTTTAGGAGCGCGTTTTACGTGGATAGAACAACGAAATGACTCGGTTTTATCTCTGCAGATTGTAGGTGAGTCTTCCTAGAAAACGTGACGACGGACTTTGTCTCAACCAGTTCGTGGAGAGTTCAAGCTCAAATATGTCGTGAGGAGCTCTATCATGACCGATTCATGTTGACTTTTACCTCTAATTCGTCGTGAGAAGCTCTATCTCAACCAGTTTAAGGTGAATTTCACTTCCAATTCGTCGTGACGACAGTCAAGTCCATAATATTGTGTAAAAGTTATTACAACATTTTCAACCAACTTTATATAGTAAAATGGACGGCCACAGCGTAGCTGCTTGCCATTGACTTCAGCGC
>NZ_JBHSMC010000045.1:0-60792 GCF_042655485.1 Lederbergia graminis | reverse complement strand
GGAACTGATTTAGTCATCGTTACCTACACTACAATAGGAGCTTTTTCAATTTTTATCAATATTTTTGTTCATTTTACATTTTTTTACTGCTGTGCAACGCTAGTGCCTGGTGCCTGGCACCCACACAATTCAGAATAGTATTGGTGCCAGGCACCCAAACAACTCCCGTTCAATTCAGAATAGTTCCGGTGCCAGGCACCAACAAAAAACTTGACAAAATTTTCTTTTTGTGCTATAATTTACAATTAAATTTTTGTTGTATATAATAAGATTCTCCTGGCCAGGGGAATCTTATTTTTTTTGGGAGGGACATGGTATGAAACAAGATGAATCCAGTTTAACTTCCTTAGTATCGGCATTCGGTCGTGCATATCACAGTAAATATGACACGCCAAAGATTTTTGATGATTTTATTGCAAACAAGTTAATCACAGAAGAAGAGTATTCTGCTATTAGTAAGAATATGATTGAGGGAATCCATTTTTTCAACGAAGAAATTGGACAGAAATATAAAGAGAATCCAGAAAAAATCCTTAAGTGGGTTACACAAGCTCAGCTATCCCCAATATCACTAGCACGCTCTGCATATACTGAACAGGTTTTACTTAATGAACTGAAGTTAGGCGTCGGTCAATACGTCATTTTGGGAGCTGGCTTGGATACATTTGCATTCCGATTTCCAGAATTCGAGAAAAACTTGGAGATATTTGAGGTCGATCACCCTGCTACTCAACAATTAAAAAAGAAAAAGTTAGACGATGCTGGATTCGATATCCCGAGCAACCTTCACTTTGTTACTATGGACTTTACGAAGAAATTTGCTGAGAAGAAGTTAGTAGCTGCCGGATTCAATCCAAATAAAAAAACATTCATTAGCCTTTTAGGGGTATCTTATTATTTAACGAAAGAGGAAAATGAATCTTTGATTAACAATATATTTGCTAATATTCCATCTGGTAGCTCAATTGTTTTTGACTATGCGGATGAAACACTTTTCGAAACAAAAGGAAAGTCTAATAGAGTTGAAAATATGGTGAAATTAGCTTATGCAAGTGGGGAACCTATGAAATCAAATTTCACTTATACAGAAATTGAAAGTTTGTTAGAAAAAATAGGTTTACTCATATACGAACATTTGTCACCAAAAAATATAAATGACCAATTCTTCCAAAATAGAACAGATTACCTAACTTCCTTCGAAACCATACACTTTATACATGCAGTAAAACGGTAAGCCCTGGTGCCAGGCACCCACACAATTCAGAATAGTATTGGTGCCAGGCACCCAAACAACTCCGGAACAATTCAGAATAATCCCGGTGCCAGGCACCTAAAAAAGACCAAATCGATTTGATTTGGTCTTTTCGTTTGGAAGCTTGGCTATAAATGGGACGAGGAACCTGACCCCATGTCCCTTGACCCCATGTCCCTATAGTTTAAATTGGTTTATTTGGGTGTTTAGTTTTTCTGCTAATTCGGCTAGTTGTTCTGCTCCGCGGGCGATTTCTTCCATGGAGCTGCTGGTTTGTTCTGTTGTTGCTGCTGCTTGTTCTACTCCGGCAGCTGATTCTTGGCTGACGGCTGCGATTTCCTCGATGGAATTTTGCATTTGATTGCTATTTTTCGTAAGGTCTTGCAGATTTACGTTCATAATTTGAATTCGTTCTACCATGTTTGTAATCGATTCGTTTATGTTAACAAATGTTTCGCCAGTTACTTTTATTTGATTTGTTCCCTCTTCTACTACTTCATAACTGGATTGCAGGGAGTCGACTGTTTGATCTGCCCCTTGTAAAATACGCTTTACAATTGCAGTAATCTGTTCTACAGAGGAAGCAACTTGTTCGGATAGTTTTCTTACCTCTGATGCAACAACAGCAAATCCTTTTCCGTGTTCACCAGCTCTAGCTGCTTCGATCGCAGCATTTAAAGAGAGGAGGTTTGTTTGCGCCGCAATATCTTGAATTACTTGGATAAGCGTGGATATTTCTCGTGTTTCTGCATCTAACTCTTTCATGTTTTCAACAGCAAGCTGTACTTTTTGATGAATATTTTCCATCTGAAGTACTGAGTTATCCATTAGGGAGCGACCTTCTTCCGTCATCGTTAACACGACTTCGGATGACTTTTCAATTGCTGTCCCATTATCATTAATCGTTTGTAATTTTACTGTAAAATTATCCATCATTTCAGAAAGCATTGTGGCGCTACTTGCCTGTGATTCCGTGCCAGATGCTAACTCTTGCATGGTGGAGGCAATTTGTTCGCCAGCTTCTCGCACTTCATTTGTAGATTGAGTGAATTCATCACTTTGACTCGTAATCGTATCGGATGCATCATGTACATGGCGAATGATACCTTTTAAACTATCATGCATTTGATTCATTTCATTGGACAGCAAGCCAATTTCATCAGTAGCTTTTGTCTTAATGGGCTCATGTGTAAGGTCCCCATTTGCTAAATGATTCATCTGTTTGGCAACAAGTTTAATAGGTTTCGTAATATAGTTTGCAAACAGCCATATGAGAATGGAGCCAATGATGAGTGAAATGCCGGTGATGATTAAAACTAAGTTAAGGATGTTATTAGCAGGTTGATTAAAATCCTCCATATACGTACTGGCATTCACAATCCAACCCCAAACTGGATCTATTTTTGTGTATGTTATTATTTCTCCAAATTCATCGTCTTTACCCGGCAACTTCCAATCATAATAGGTGATTCCGCCGCCATTATTGCCTAATTCAATTATTTCTTGAACAAACTTCTTGCCATTTTTATCTTCTAAATGCCAGACGATTTCACCTTCCGAGAATCGGTCCGCAATATATTCACCATTTTGATCGAGAATGTACATATAGCCATTCTCACCAAGATCAAAATTTTCATTAACTGGTCTAGTTCCATCCTGATTCTTTTTCCCAAGAATGAAGGTTTTTACTTTTTCATGGGCTTCATCCCGAGTCAAATTCCCGTTTTGAACTTCCTCATTCAATGATTGAATTAACATAATCGTCATTTCAACACTGTTTTTTAAATTAGTTGCACCTAATTCATCTAGACTTGATTTACTCTCGTAGTAGGAAAATGCTCCACTTAGAATGAGAGGAATGGATAGTAGTAAGAATGAAACACTTACAAGTTTCGCTTTTATACTTGATTTAAAAATTGTGAAAATTTTCAACAGGGGCACCTTCTTTATATTCTAGTTAGTAAGTTCATCGATGTAAGATCAAATATATAATTTAAAATAGAAATGAGGTTTTCATATATTCGCAGCATTTGTTCCTACGTTGAATGGGGGTAGTAATACCTCAGGCTTATATTTTTCTAATTGCTATCATTAAGTAACATGTATATTTCTAGATTTCCAATCTGGTCGAATGCGGTAGTTATTTGCAATCCTCTTTGATAATCAGCTTTTATTGTTTCCCCGTCCATAATGGTGGGGGATGTGATATCGATGTAGATTTCTTTATTGGCTACATTAGTTGCTAGACCACCTGCAATCATATTCGCTAGTTCACCACGAAAAGAAGAAAGCATCTCACCTTCTAGTGGCATTCCGAACATAGTTTGTGCAATGTGTTGAAAAAGTGAAGTATCGCCGGCGAGCACCATTTTTCCTTTTACATCTCCGGTCAAACTAAGTAGCACAGCACAGGGGAAATCTAGATGCTGATAATCGGTCATATGTATGTTATCTATCTTGTTCTGGATTGGTACAACCGTATTAAGGGATAAAATTATTCCGTTTATTAAATCCTCGTCTAGTTTTGTGAAGGATTCTAGTGAAATGGTAGTCATACTTTTCTCCTTTATAAAAATTTAGAACGTAATTGGTGTTATATAGAGGTTGTAGCTATTAGAAGGGATAGATTCCTAGAATAATGTACAAGGAATCAGTGTTTTCACAAAAATTGCTCCCAACTAATTTTAAAACTATTTTGAAATAAAAACAATGACTTATTCGACATAAAAGGACAATATTCCCCGTTCTTCACGTCTTCCATTCCATACTCTAGAAAATATTGTCATATTATGGGACGCGGGGTCAGAAACGTTGTCCCGTTTTCAGAATAGTTCCGGTGCCAGGCACCAAAACAAAAGAGGCACCCATGCAACTTTTATTTCATATTTTGTATGTAAGGATATGTATATAGGGGTGTGTAATATGGGGTTAATTCCTTTTGATCGTTCTAGAGATTTATCTAATATGAGGAAGGATTTGGATAGGATTTTCACAGGTTTTCCTTTTGACTTTGGAGATGAACAGCATCATTTTGGAAGTATACGGATAGATATCCAAGAGACGAATCGTGAGGTTATTGCAACTTGTCATATTCCTGGGTTAGATAATAAAGCGGATGTTAAAGTTGATATAGAGAATAATGTATTACACATTAGTGGTTCCTCCAACAGACTAACTGAGGTTAAGAAAGAGAATATGTTTGTACAACAAAGATATGCAAGTAGCTTTCGCAGAGCAATACCTTTACCAGCTACCGTCTCTAAAATAGGTGTAGAAACTTCCTGTAACGGTGATATACTAGAAGTAAAAATTCCAAAGATTGTAGAATAAGAGTGAGGATTTTTCTATGTGCCAGGCACCCAAACAATTCAGAATAGTCCCGGTGCCTGGCACCACAGCAGGGTGCCTGGTACCGGCACTGCAACACGGCGTGGAGAAAGACTCCACGCCGTGTTAATTTTAAAGTTGTGAAGGGTCCGTGTTTTTTGAATCTAGGGGGATCCCAGTTTTTTCGGATAGTTGTTCTATTGTATTTAAGTATTCATCCATAATGGTTTTAGCAATGCTTAATTTTCCGTTTGCTTCTGTGATAATATCGGGATCTTGTGCATCGATTGCAGAGAGGATTAAAGTAAATGCACTATATTGGGTATTTACAGCTGCGATATATTGTTCATGAGCGGCTCGAATTTCTTTGTTTCTAGGAAGGATTTCTTCAACATCGTCCACAAATTGATTGTATCCTGGAACTACCTCTTTTTTTAATGTTGTATACAAAGTCTCGTCATTGACATAATTTTCTCCAGTTACACTACTATAAAGTGAAATTAATCTTCCTTCTTCCGGTGCTAGTTGTTTTATAGCATTTACATATTCCGCAAACGCCTTTTTCAACTCATTAAACTCGGAATCATCTTCTGAAATCTCATCAGTAGATGGATTTTTTTCTTTGTCTTCTTCATCAGTTATATCTTCATTTGTATTTTCCTCACCTGTTAATTCTTCTACTTTGTTTCCCGTATTTTTATCCACTTCATTTGATTTATCTTCAGAGGAATTTTTTACTCCACAGCCGGCCAAAAACAAAAGTAACACAATGATGAGGTACGATCCAATTTTTTTCATATCTGTCTCCTTTTTCGTGAAATTCAGCTTGCATGCAGTCCGCGCTATCCCCAATTTAATTTTTTCGGGGAAGTGACATAAATTTCAAGCCATCTTGTTTATAAAAATCATTCAATAAATCATCCAATTTCTGGCTGATTGTGACAGTAAGTGGGTGTGTCAATCCGTAAACAGTTCCAACTCGAACCATCTTTTGTCGTGTGTCATTAATTTCTTCTATTAAATCTGCATTTAATTGTTCGTAGCACAAGGAAATCACCCATCCTTACAAATGTATTTGGAAATCATTTCAAGGTCAAAAATTAGAGATGTAGCGAAATATTATATTCAGCAAAGGTGGGTAAATGTGTGGGAATGGTAAGGGAGAAAAACATTATTTTTCTTTATATACGACCATCGCAGCAACGGAAAAAATGGTTGCAGAAAACTTAATTTCTAACACCTCAATCGATGCATTGTTGATAAAATGGTTCACATTGTTATCCAAACTTTTCTCTGTCATCGCAGTAAATGTTCTGACTTTCATAGAATTTCCCTCCTTTTGGTGGTTGGAATTAGCAAGAAATTCGGCAAACATACCGACCAGCTTTTCGCTCTATAGTACACATACGAATGATAGGTGGTTTTTGATTCATAAATTTAGTAAACGAAGACTTTTCAATAGCTAATAAAAAAAGAAACCCTGAAAGGCAATGTTCCCTTCGCCTTGTGGGTTTCCTTTTAATAATAAAATTTTTATACTGGAACAGTTAACTCTAATAAGCGTTTTGCCGCAACTTTCACATCGTCCAATCCTGTAGCGATAATTTCTTGCGCTTTATAAGGCATAGCACTGTTACCTTCGATAATTACTTCATCGATAATTTCCATCCCGAATATGCCTCCACATACATTGTGCATATAGTTAACAGCCATTTCCATTCGAGATGCATCTGGATTTGAGTAAACACCACCACGAGCATTTAAGAAAATTACTTTCTTATCCGTCATTAGTGGAATCAAGTTGCTTTCCGCATCATATTTAAAGGAAAATCCTGCAGCATAAAGTTTCCTATCAAAGTGTCTATTGGGACTTTATCTCAGGGATGGGATGGTAGAACAAAATCTCGGAATCTCTATTTTTTCCGTCGCAAAAAAAAGTGGATCACCAACACATAAAAGCCATTCCTATCAAAAGCCCAGCCATCATCTGGAAACTAGGAATCATATACCAAAAAAAACAAATGCAAAACCCACGCAGCAAAACAAATGTTCCACTACATAAAATACAGTGCCAGGCACCGGCACGATTCAGAATAGTTTCGAAGTTGTGTGGGTGCCAGGCACCCAATTAAAGTTCGGCAGTATATATGGGCCACCACCAGAACTTTGCTCCTTGGCATGTAACGAATCTATCAAACCATAATTCAAAACTCATTTCTAAGGGCTTTGCGTCTTCAAATTGTTCAATATGACCTTTCCAAAAGAGGTAATTCTTCTTATTTTGTGATACTAGTTTTGAATTAATCACTAAATTATCTTGATAAATATAGGCAATATCATAGCATCCTTCAAATTCATCATATAGGTTATGATTGTATTCAATTATTTGATCTAAACTATAAAGTTCAATTTCGCCGCCATAATTTATATCATCAAATAGTCGACATCCATTGCTTATCTTTAGAAATTCTATATAATCATCAGGTAATAGGAAACCCGTTTGTTTTTCAAAATTTGAAATATCTAAATCACTTGCAGGTGGATGGAAAGTACAAGTTGCATTGAATACATGTCCTTCCTCTGTTTGAACGTTGATTACATTACTATTCTCATTCAATCTCTTTCTTAAAGAATACAAGGTCCGCTTAACTATACTTCCATCGTAAACCATATACTAACTCTCCCTTTGTGAGGATAATTGTATAAACTATTCGACGTATAGAAGGAATTATCCTCTCTTTGGTGCCAGGCACCAACACAATTCAGAATAGTTTCGGAGATGTTTGGGTGCCAGGCACCGGCACGATTCAGAATAGTTCCGAAGTTGTGTGGGTGCCAGGCACCCACACAAAGGCACCCACACAAAAACACCCACACAACTCCAAACACATCTCCACCTACATTTGAAAAATTGTCATATGTTACATGATTCATTGTGGCTTTTAGGAGGTATAATGTGAGTAAGTGATGTTGTTGAAGGGATTCGTATCATAAAGTTTGTTCAATGTTTCACTAACCACTAACCACTAATCACTAATTAGTAGTTTTAAAGGAGGAGGGATCTCGCTTGTTTTTTGATGATCCGGTTTTATCTAGTCGTCTATTAACATTACTTACGCTTTCGTTCCATATCATTTATGCGACGATCGGGGTCGGCGTACCGCTTATGATTATGATTGCGCAATGGATTGGAATAAAGAAAAATGATGATCATTATATATTGATGGCTCGCCGTTGGGCACGTGGGTTTGTCGTTACTGTTGCAGTTGGGGTTGTAACGGGAACAGCAATGGGGCTACAACTGTCCTTACTATGGCCTAATTTCATGGAGCTTGCAGGTAACATTATTGCGTTACCACTATTTATGGAAGTCTTTGCTTTCTTCTTTGAAGCGATTTTCTTAGGAATTTACGTTTACACGTGGGATCGATTCGAAGATCAGCGTAAACACTTCTTATTATTAATACCAGTTGCATTAGGTGCAGCTGCTTCCGCGTTATTTATTACGATCGTCAACTCCTTTATGAATTCACCAGAAGGATTCGACATCATCAATGGACAGCTTGCGAATGCAAATCCAATTGCGGCGATGTTTACTGCTTCCATGCCGACGAAAGTGTCACACGTTATCGCAACAGCCTTTATGACAGCTGCATTTATGCTTGCATCTATCGCGGCTTTCAAATTAATCAAAGGCTCAAACCATGTGTACCATAAAAAGGCACTTCATTTAACAATGAAAATTGGTCTTGTATTCTCGATTGCTGCAGCGTTAATTGGTGACTTCTCTGGTAAATATTTAGCAGAGCATCAACCAGAAAAATTAGCAGCTGCAGAATGGCATTTTGTTACAGAAGAAGGGGCACCTTTGCTTTTATATGGTATTTTAGATGAAAATAATGAGGCACAATATGCAATTAAAATTCCGCTTGCCTTAAGTATTTTAGCGCATGGTTTACCAAATGCGGAGGTAACTGGTTTAGATCAATTCCCGAAAGAGGAAATTCCGCCACTCATTATCCATTACTTCTTCGATGTGATGGTGACAATCGGTGGTTTAATGATACTTCTAGCGCTAGCCTATGTTATCGGTACAAAACGAGGCTGGAATTTTGTCAAAGCAAAATGGTATCGTTGGTTAATTGTGCTTAGTGGACCTCTATCGTTTCTTGCCATTGAAGCTGGTTGGTGGATGGCCGAAGTTGGTCGTCAGCCGTGGATTTTACGAGGCATTATGACAGTTGAAGAGGCGGCAACAACAAGTGATCATGTTGGCTTAATGTTCGTCCTATTTGCCATCCTCTACTTAATTTTAGGTATAGGAACTGTCGTTGTGCTCCGCCGTATCTTTAAAAATAGTCCAGTAGAACGTGAACTGGAACAATTATCATCACAAGGTGGTGAGCGACAATGAATTTAGAGATTCTAGGAATTTCAGTACTTTGGACGTTCCTGTTCGGTTACGTTCTGCTTGGTGCCATTGACTTTGGAGCAGGATTTTTCAATGCGTACGGTATTTTGACGGGTAAACAACGTATTTTATCAAAAGTAATTCAGCGTTACCTGTCGCCTGTTTGGGAAGTGACGAATGTGTTTTTCGTCTTCTTCTTTGTTGGTATCGTTGGATTTTTCCCGAAAAGCGCGTTCTACTATGGAACGATTCTGCTTGTGCCAGCGAGTATCGCGATTATCTTAATGGTTATTCGTGGTTCATACTACGCTTTTGAAGCATATGGAACAAAGGGACATAAAGGCTATGCATTTATGTATGGGATCTCAGGTATATTGATTCCCGCTTCCCTGGCGATCGTGCTTGCGATTGCCCAAGGTGGCTTTGTTTCCATGGTCGATGGTAAACCTGTGCTAGATTATTGGGAGCTGTTCACTAATCCGTTACCGTGGAGCGTCGTCGTCTTAGCAATTGTCGCTGTTCTTTATATATCTGCCGTATTCCTTACTTGGTACGCAAATAAAGCAGGGGACAATGCAGCATCCGAATTGATGCGAAAATATGCGTTAGTATGGGCACTGCCACTTATTATTGCTGCAGGAGGAATCATCTACGAATTAAGCTTCCACAATGAGAAGTTGTTTGATCAAATTCTAGATTTATGGTGGATGTTTGGAATCTCCGCGTTACTATGGGTCGGAACCGTTTGGCTCATTTGGAACCGAAAAAAATACGGACTTGCGGTATGGTTATTAGTCGGTCAGTTCGCATTTGCATTCTATGCATACGGAATCTCGCACTACCCGTATTTGCTCTATCCATATTTAACGATTCACGAAGGGTTTACTAACCCTGCAATGGCACAAGCACTTGTCGTCGTCTTTATTCTCGGCTTCGTCTTGCTTGTTCCATCGATTTATCTATTACTGAAACTAATCCTCTTTGATAAAAATTATATAAAAGGTAAAACAGAGAAATTATAAGGGGGATTTAGCAATATGAATAACTTTCTAATAACAGGTGCACCTTTTATCGTATTGATTCTCGCGACTGCAGCAGCATTCTTCATGGCGTCAGATGATAAAGATGTATCCGATAAAAAATAAATAGAGGAAAAGACCAAATCGATCATGGTTTGGTCTTTTTTTCTATGAAGAATTAATAAAAAATTCAAAAATATGTGATACAATTTTTAAAAATAACATTGATTCTTATTCAACTAGTGAAGCAGGATTAGGGGAACATGTGATTAAAGCATTAAGAGGGGGGTTAGATTTGGAGAGTTTAGAAATTGTAAGAAAGTTTTATGATGAAACAGTTGCGTATGAATGGGAGCGACTCGAACGCCACAAAGTAGAATTTGAGATAACCAAACGCTATTTGAATCGGTATATAAAACCCGGAGATAAAGTGTTAGATCTTGGCGGTGGACCTGGAAGGTATTCTTTATACCTTGCTGAACTTGGTTGTGATGTAACGTTAGCAGACTTATCTGAAAGAAATGTTGAATTTGCATTGAATAAAGCAAGTGAACTAGGACTTGATCTTAAAGGATTTCAAGTGGATGCGCGTGATTTATCTATTATTGAAGATAATAGCTTTGATTACATTCTTTGTATGGGACCAATGTATCACCTGAAAAGTGAAGAAGATAGGGCTAAAACGATAATAGAATGTCTGAAAAAATTAAAGCCAAATGGTATTATTTTCGTAGCTTTTATTTCTTCGTATTCATTTGTATGGGATTATCTGATTCGGAACCCACAATTCATTATGGATAGTGAAAGGAAGCCTGAGCTAAATAAAATTGTGGAAGGAACAAACTTTGCAGGCAAGGGGTTTTCGGATAACTTTTACATAGCTCCTAAAAATGTACTTCCGTTTTTCGAACAATTTAAGCTTGAAAAACTTCACTTACTAAATAGTGAAAGCTTCTTATACCTGCGTGAACCAGAATTACTTAGGCAGGAACCAGAAGTAATAAATGCCTGGTTAGATTTGGCCGAGCAGGTGTGTGAACATGAAGATCTACTTAGTATGGCTGAACACATCATGTATATTGGAAAAAAGGTTAAATAAATTTTCAATAAACGGTTGCAATTGCTCCAGTAGAGCAGTTGCTTTTTTACTAAACGTACACGGTGAAATGAGTTAATTATATTCGTGAATATTCAATGAAGAGTTATGTTTTCGAAAGATTGGAGATGGTCCAAATAGCTACCCTTCATTTAATGGTTGGTCTTCCTTGCAGTGGTAAAACAACCCTTGCACGTGAACTTGAAAGAAAATATTCGGCGCTGCGTCTAACTCCTGATGAATGGCATATCCGTTTATTCGGTCAGGATTATGGTGAGAACATGACGGAATCAACTGAAGCAAAACACGATGCGAGGCATGATACAGTTGAATCTCTTATGTGGGACCTTGCAGCGAGAGTTTTAGTTCTCAATGTCGATGTTATTCTCGATTTTGGCTGTTGGGTGCGTAGTCAAAGAGACGAATTCCGTGCAAGAGCAAAGGAACTAGGAGCTGAATTTAAAATTCATTTTCTCGATGTTTCTGAAGCGGAATTGTTGGAACGTCTTCAGACGAGAAATAAACAGAAAACCGACACGACATTTTATATTCCGGAAGCTAAACTCAAAGAGTGGATACAAATCTTTGAGCCGCCAACTGCAGAAGAGCTTAAATAAACTACAACAACGATTGGAGGTTTTTTCTATGAGAAAAATTTGTAAAGCCACTCCTGATCATGTGGAAGGAATTGCAAAAGTTTGTACAGAAGCAAATTGGGCTACGTACAGTGAAATTTACTCTAAAGAATATATCGAGAATGTAATAAAGGAATATTACACGAAGGAAAGAATATTAAAAGAGGTTTCACATTCTTCCAAGGAATGGGGAGGTTATTTTGTTGCCTTGGACAATGATGCGGTAGTCGGTGCTGCTGGAGGTGGGATGATAAGTGATGCCTCCGGTGAACTGTTTGTACTTTATATCGATCCTGATAGAAGGAACGAGGGAATAGGCACTCAACTACTTCATGCGATAACCATTCAACAAAAAGAATATGGCGCTACAGAACAATGGGTTTCTGTTCAAAAAGGAAATCACAAAGGAATTCCATTTTATGAAGCGAGAGGTTTCCTATTCCAATATGAACAAGAAGGATACAGTACGAATGATGGCGAGCATTATATTACCTTAAGGTATAAACGCGATATATAAGCTTTTTTATAAAATTTAAGAAGAAGGTGTGAGTGAAGATGATCAAAGGAATAGGAGGTATATTTTGGAAAACGAAAAATCTGGATGTGACCAAAAAATGGTACAGTGAAGTGTTAAAGCTTGAAATAGACGATTGGAATGGAACTATCATAAAACCCCACTCAGAAAATGAAACTATTTTTTCATTCTTTACCGAAAATGACAATTATTTTCCAATAGACCAACAAGTAATGTTAAATTTTCAAGTACATCATTTAGAAGAGACCATCGAGCACCTTGAACAAGTTGGCGTACCTCTTGTGAAGGAAAAAGAAGTTAGTGAGTTTGGACAGTTTATTTGGATTGAAGATCCAGATGGTCGATTAATCGAGTTATGGGAAAAATGTAAGTAGAAATCATAGCATAAGTTCTCTGCATTATAAGGGTTCAGTACTTATGAAAGGGCTCGTTCTTGGTCATATTAGATATGTAGAATGATAGATGATACATAATTGAAAGTTTTTAAACTCGCTCGCTTTACAAAGGAGAATAGACATGTCGGTTACGATTCAGGAAGAAATGCAAGACCTATATAAAACATTAATAAACGCATGGAATGAACGTGATGCAGAGGGGATGGCGGCATTATTTTCGGATAAAGGAGTACAAATTGGTTTTGATGGAAGTATTGTCGTTGGAAAAGCGGAGATTTTAGCGCATCTAAAACCAATCTTTGCAGATCATCCTACTGCTCCATTTGTTACAAAGGTTAAATCAATACGACTTTTAGGAACAGATACAGCAATACTACATGCGATTGCAGGAATGATTCCACCAGGAAAGTCAGATATTGAACCAAAAGTAAATGCACACCAAACACTAGTCGGATTAAAAAAAGATAACATTTTACAAATTGAACTTTTTCAAAATACTCCTGCACAGTTTCATGGAAGGCCTGAATTAGTGGAAGAAATGTCAGAGGAGCTAAGGCAATTACTTTAGTTTGAAAATGGAGGAAATGTTATTATAGCTTAAGGGCTTGGAGTTACAATGTAAAAGGGAGAATTATCTTGAATAAAAATAATCAACGAGTTTATAAGATGAGTTTCGCAGGAGTCTATCCTCATTATGTGACGAAGGCAGAGAAAAAGGGGCGTACAAAAGAAGAGGTGGATGAAATTATCCGCTGGCTGACAGGCTATAGCCAAGAGGAATTGGAAGCAATAATAGAAAATAAGACGAACTTTGAGACTTTCTTTGGGGAAGCTCCTCAACTGAACAGTGCACGCTCCTTAATTAAAGGTGTCATTTGTGGCGTTCGTGTGGAAGAGATTGAAGAACCACTAATGCGTGAAATTCGCTATATGGACAAGCTAATTGACGAATTAGCAAGAGGAAAAGCGATGGAGAAAATTTTACGGAAATAATACGGAGGGTAACATGACTACTCAACTAATTGTAAAAGATGAAATTCTAATCGAAGCAGCACCGTCCAAAGTTTGGGAGGTGTTAATCAACCCTAAATATGTTGCCCAGTGGGATGAACTACCGGAAGATTATCCTAGTGAAAATATGCGTGAGGGAAGTAAAGTCGTTTGGGAGAATCCTAACGGAGGAGAAACAATTACTACTATCATAAAAGCAGAAGAAATGAAAGAATTAGTAATTGCATTATATTTATCGAACTGGAAAGTGCAACCGAATGTAGGGGATGTAGCTTACCGCTATGTGTTAGAGGAAGTTAATGGTGGAACAGTATTGAAAATCGAGATAGGTGATTTTTCACTCCTTGAAAAAGGACAAGACTACTACGATGCGTCCGTAGAATTTGCTTCTGATTCCAAACAAGTGATAAAACAACTAGCAGAAAGCTTATAGTGTAGGACCGAAATGCAAGTGAATACTTGCATTTTTTTTTCGCATAATGTTGGTAAAATATGTATAATGTATGGTAATAGCAAAATGCCTTTTCGAAAGGGGGGCAGATGATGCGAAAGTACATAGGTCGTCTCATTATTTTTGTCTGCACTCTAAAGTGGATAATTCCCTTTTTATGTAAAATAAATATAAGCGAAAATACGATGATAAACCCGAGTAGCTCCATGTTAACTCCTTTACTTTTAACTGGAAATGTCTATTTTACTAGTAGCAGTCTTCATCATATCCAGTATGTGTTCACGTAAGTCTCCCTCAATAGGGGTGTTTTGGCTTTGTAAATAACGAATCATAAAGAATCCATCTGACGCAAGCATACTTAAAATTAATTCGTGTTGTAATTCAGAATTCACTTCGAATTTCATTTCAATGATTGAATAATGTTGCTCCTGCACCAGAACATTACTATATTCCACATCGTTCCCATGAATAAATTCTTGTGTATGATCTGCAATCGAATCGGCGGCCATTTCTTGAAAATAATCAAAGGTTAATTTGGCAGAAGTTCGATATGCATAAAGTTCCTGTTCCGGATAAAAGCCAATAAATTCACTGTCGCTGTATGTAAGGTAGGTAGCAGGCTTAAAATGATTTAATTGAATGACATCGATAAACCGTTTCATATTTTCATAGTACATGGCGTCTTTTGGTACAACTGCTTTTTCACCAGGCAAAATATTCCCTGCTATATCTAAAAACAATTCACTATATCTGTTGTATTTCATAATCCAAATCTTTTTATCTTCTACCTTCAACTGCACATAGTAGCTAGAAATATTGTTTGGGTTTGTACCATTTTCATCCTCTTCATTCACACATGTATACATATGCTTTCGTGTATATGTAAAGGTTGCTTCTGTCTCACTCATAAGTAATATGTCAAAATAAAGAATCTCTGAGGAAATATCGTAGATTTGAAAATTCATCATCAAAACAAAGTGGTTAAGAAAGGAAATATGACGATGGTCGGGATGAAACATCTCCGTCAACTTGTCGATATCCTTCTCCATATAGGTTGTTTCCAGCTTCTGCACTAATTTCTGAATTACTTGTTCATCTATTTTTGGCTTGCGTCTAAAGAACATCTACCTATACCTCTTGAGAGAAAACTAGTCTAGTAAAACTACACGTATACACAATACCATAAATGCTGAAAATGAAAACGGGCATAAAGCACTGCACTTACAACTCAAAAAGGACAGTATAAACTTATTAATAGAAATAATTTTAAATATGCTATTAATGAATAACAGACAAAAAGAATTGTAATAAAATAAAGGAATAGACTACCGCAAAGGGGGATTTGATGAATAAAAAGAGATTGTTATTATATGCGTTTATGACAATCATTATTGCGACAGGTTGGTTTGCTTATGAAAAAACCACCGATGATACTTATGAGGGAATGTCGATTATTCCCGAGAAACAGAAGGATATTCCTTTATTTGAGGGGTTAAAGCCAACTAACCATGAATATCTGATAGCTGGAAATCAATCAGAGAATATCTATACATTTTATAAGCATACACTTCCAACCCTAGGGTGGAAATTGGAAGATGAGCAGACAGAGTTGAATGATAACGAGTGGACTGGATTTAATTCACAATGGAGAAAAGAAGACTTTAACGGTGAGTTATGGATTTCAGGAAATTATAATCAATTTGATAAAAAAACAGAAGTGATTTTTGATAAGATTCCTATTCATACATCTACAGTATGGATCGAAGGGGTACCAGAAAACATATGTATTTATAAGAGCTTAAACGAGGAAGAATGTATTATTATAAAAGACGACCCTAAGATTACACAGATCAAAACAATCATTAATAAGGCAATTGATGCGAACATAAAAAAGATACCAAAACGAGAAAAAATTAGCATGATTGATTTTGGTAATATAGATATAAAAGTTTATTATGAAAATGATAAAGAAGTTTATTTCCAATCAGCAAATGGGATTAAATTAATGAAACCAGAACCCGAGTTTTTTGAGCTGATAAATTCGCCTAATTCTTGATCATTATTTCATGTGATTTGCTAAAGGGAATTAAAAGGTGAGTAGTCAAATCAAAAATACGGATGAAGACTGCCTTCAGCAATTCGGCCCGCAAAAAAGTCTGTGAGTACCCATGTCACAGGCTTTTTTGCATTGACTTCCAATTATCTATCAAACTGTTCTGAAGGACATCAAACGAAATACTATTAAAAATCTCTTACCCTTTCACTCAGTTCAAATTCCCCATTTAATGGATTGAATTTATACACAACGGGCTGATCGTCAACAGTTAAGTAAATGTAATAAAGGTGATTTGTAGTTTTTAAAAATGATTCTTTCCCTATCCCTACTTTATCCTCTCTATACGGTGGTTGAAGCACTTCTACAGACTTACCTAATAGAGCGTCAGATTGTTCAACTTTTGCAATTGCTTCATCATATGTATATTCTGGGAGATTTAAATAATAGTAGATGCCAAACACGCTATAAATAATAAGGGATGCTATGAAGATGAGAATCAACTTTTTAATTTTACTTATTTTTAACAATAAAAATATAACTACCATACAAAGGATGATAGCAACACTACTAGCAGTGTGAAAATCAGAAGTATTGAGGATGTTCAAGAACTTTTTATTTGGAATTGTATAGATTAAAGGAATCAAAAGTACTACAACTATTAAATATAAAACCGTCAAAAAAGTTAATTTTTTATCTTTTAACATACTGTTCCTCCCTTTTGGAAAAAACTTAATGGAACAAAAGCAGTTTCCACCGAGTCTATATTTATTACTTCAATTTTTGCTGGTTTTGGGTTAGGTAGGTATTTACTAGGAGTTTATTAGGAATCTAGGTGTATTACCTGAATTTCAGGTAATAAATGGGTGATATTAATATGTAGAGTATAGTGGGGTTAATTATTACTATTTATAAAATAAGAAGTTCAATAATTAATCTTTGTTAACACCACCTCAGTTAAATTATATGAACAATCATAATAATGATTATATTTATTGAAAATTGTTGTGTCAATAAAGGCGATGGATCTTTGATTTGATTTTTCATTAATATTCATATGTTTATATTCAAATAGAATGTCTGCTAGGTAGTGCTATCGATGTTCAAAGATGGGAACAATGAGCTTTCAAGAAGTATTTAGTGTCATGTGAAGCTAGACTTGTATCTTCATAGCACATCTAAAACAGACGTAGGAATGTCATTTTCTATAACGCTTTTAATGAACTCAGTATATGGCTTTAATACTAAACTACCCTTTATATCAGTTTTGTTAATCTCAAAACTATCACTTTCAAAATAATCTTCAGATATATCCATTTGCTCCACAAATTTTTTGGTGTATTTAATTATGTTGTCAAAATTTCTATTACACTTATTAATTACATATATTAAATTTCTTTTCTCCATTTTTTCGGGATTATTATAAATAACAACATATCCTATTACTTCGATAGATCTACCATCCCAATATTCATCGAAGTTATCCGAATTATTTATCCCTTGAATAAAAAAGAATTCAATATATTTATTTGAAAATAAACGACTGAAAGAATAGCTTTCAAATTCAGACATAAGTAATTTTCTCCCTATTTCCATCAAATGATGGTTAATGTTAAGTGACTAGGAAAAGTATTCATCTTAAACAGACCTATATATATCATCAGGATTTCGAATGTTTATCGGTTTAGTTGATGAATAGGGCTGCTCAAATCTATTGGACATTTCAAATGAGTCTTGCCGTTCAAACGTCTAATAGAACGGTGCTAATGGACATTTCACCACAAGATCCCATCCGAAATGTCCAATAGAGCAGTACTATAAGACCTTTCATCACAAAATTCCATCCGAAATGTCTAATAGAACCGCTCTATCACCATTTCACATCAAACTCTCACTACATAAACACGCTCTGTTCAATTTGCTTCATTTTATAGAAGTAGCCTTGTTGTTGCATGAGTTCATTGAATGTACCTGCTTCGATGATTTTTCCATGGTCGATGACGATGATTTGGTCCATTTTTTCTATGCCAGTGAGACGATGGCTAACGAGGACGAGGGTGTCGTCTTTTGCTAACTCAAATAACTGTTCATAAATCTTTTTTTCTGTGATGGCGTCTAGGGATGATGTTGGTTCATCTAATAGCCATAGCTTAGCTTTTTTCAACATTGTACGAGCAATTGCTAGTCTTTGTTTTTCCCCACCAGAGAGGTTTTCGCCTTTTTCTAACACTTGGTCAGATAATGAAAAATGGCTAAGTTGTACATTTGCTAATACTGCTTCCATTTCCTCATCGCTTACTTGTTCATTAGCAAGCAATAAATTATCGCGAATTGTGCCATAGAAGAAATGATTTGCTTGTAGCACCACATTCGTGTTTTCCCAAATACTTTCGTCCGTTAGCGAATCAATCGAATGACCGTTGATTGTTATCTCACCATGATCTACACTGTACATTTTTAACAATAACTGCAAGAGAGTTGATTTTCCAGAACCACTAGGGCCAACAATCGCTGTTTTTGTACCTTTTTCTAACGTCACATTAATATTTTCAAGCGTGAGACGAGTTTCGTCTGGATAAGTAAACGAAACATCCTTGAACTGAATTGCTGGACCAGAATCCAGTCCAGATAGTTTTTCTAAAGGCTTTTCCTTCTGCAACGGAACTGAATCAACTACCCCTTGGAGCCTAGCCGCAGCTTGGCGACTATCTTCTAAATGACTTGGAAAAACAGCCATTGTTTTCGTATTTTCAAACGCAGTTAACGAAACCATTAACAGCATCGCCAAGAAAAGACCATCCAGCTTGCCGTCCGTAACTAAGTAAGCGCCAATCGCTAACACTGCCCATGACACGAGCAGGGAGACAAATGTGTTCACAGATTCCCCGAATAAAAGGTGGATACCATTGCGTTCGTGGTCACGATTATACGTATCCACGGATTGATGGAGCTCCGTTTCTTTTGCATCTAGTTGCTGATAGATTTTTAAATCACGGAATCCATATAAAAACTCTGTTGCATCCGTTGATAAGGCACCCCGACTTTCGCGTACATGGGAATCAATTTTACGTTGCCCTATTGCGAAACATGCCGGTACGACGATGATCGTTAGCATTAAACCAATAAATAACACGACGGCAATTTCCATCGAAAATATGATTGTAAATAGAATCGTACTTAATAACACCAACATTAATACGATTGGTGGATAAAATACGCGTAAGAAGAAATTCTGTAATGTTTCGACATCCCCTACAATCCGTGAAAGGAGGTCGCCACTACGGAACTTCTGAAAAATTCTCGGTGAGCGTGGTTCTAATTTTTCATAAAAAGAAACACGCAAATTACTTAACATCGTGAATGTAGCGCGATGCGAATATAAGCGTTCTCCGTACCTACTTAGAGCGGAAATAATCCCTAATAGCTTTACAGATGCTACTATAATCATCAGCGTATAAATAGGAGGTACGAGTGCTGCTTTGGAAATGAGATAACCACTTGCAGAGAAGAGCGCGACAGCCGTAATTCCGGCAATAAATCCACAAAGAATCGAAAGGTAAATATCCTTTTTTTCTTGTAAAAGCACCTTAATGATAGACTTCATTATTCGTCCCTCCCTTGCTGGATAGACACCATTTCACGATAGGCTGGTACAGATGCAATTAATTCATCATGTGTGCCTGTAGCTAACAGTTCTCCTTGCTCTAAAAATAAGATTTTATCCGCATTTTTGATGGTGTGGAGGCGATGTGCAACCGTAATGACTGTTGCTGTTTTCGCTAATTCCATCATGGCTGCTTGCAAAATCTGCTCCGTTTCGAGGTCGAGCCCAGTTGTTGGCTCGTCGAATAGAATAACGGATGGGTTTTTCAGGAATGCTCTTGCAAGTGCAATACGTTGTTTTTCCCCGCCAGAAATTCCTCTTCCTGCTTCTCCAATAGGAGTATCCAACCCATGTTCAAGTGTAGCAATCAATGGTAAAAGTCCCGCTTTTTCCGCTGCTTGCTCGATTTCTGAGCGTGTCGCTTTTTCCGTGCGTCCAATCGCTATATTTTCCGCCATTATTCCGGAAAAAAGGTACGGGTGTTGCGAAATATAACTTAATTGATCAAACCAAGCTTGTTCGCGAATAGTGGAACGCTCACGTCCGTTAATCAACATTTGACCTTCTGATAAAGGGACAAGGCCAGCGAGCATGAGTAATAAAGTCGACTTCCCAGCCCCGGTTTTCCCAACAATGGCAATTTGTTCATACGGCTGCATATTAATATTGATATTTTTCAAAGTAAATTTTGAACTTCCATAACTAAAACTTGCTGCTTTTAACTCGATACTTGGTGGAGTGTTTTTCTCTAAATTTGTTTCTCCCCAATCCACCTTCGTTTCTTCTTCCGAAAGCTCTTTTTCCAACTTCTTCGCTGCGCCCATACTGCCTCGACCTGTGTGGAAGGCACTACCGAGATCCTTTAATTTTGTATAAAATTCAGGTGCGAGCACTAACATGAAGAAAGCGGTGAAGAAGTCGATGTTTTGGTAAATGATTAAACGAATCGCTAATTCCATCGCGATTAATCCCATACTTAACATGGAAATAAACTCTAACGCTAAAGAATTATTGAACGCGATTTTCAATACTTGCATCGTTGCTTCGCGAAATTCTAAACTACTTTTCTTTATCGCTTCTTTTTGCTGACGAGCGCGTCCGAATAATTTTAGTGTTGTAATTCCTTGTAATGTATCTAAGAACGTACCTGAAAAAGCAGCCATTTTATCCAATTGTTCCTCTGATTTGTCCTTCGTTTTAAAACCAATGACAATCATGTAAATAGGAATAAATGGAGCAGTTATTAAAATAATGATCGCCGTTGCAATATGTTGAGTAGAAATGACGATTAATAGAATGATTGGAATAATGGTGGCTTGTATGAGCTGTGGCATATAACTGCTGAAATAACTATCGATTTCATCAACCGTATCCATTAACACACTCACTTTTTGTCCAGATTGACCACGAAGAGATGCTTGTAGTGGATTTCTGGAGTATCGCTGTAACAAGCTTTTTCGTAAATCACCTTTTACTTTCGCCGCCATTTTGACTCCTGTTCTCCCGCTTAAAAAATGAAAAGCAGCACGAGCAAATAGAATGGCAAGCAATGTATATAAAAACGGGGCTATATCCGTAAACGTTGCTTCTTGTAGAAAAACTTGGTCGACTATGGAAACAATTAAGTAACCTTGAGCTACAATAACTGCACCAGAAAGAACTGCCATCATAATGAGCAGGATTACCTTTCCTCTCTGTTCAAAAGCTAACTCTTTCAAACTCATAGCACCTCAACACTCCCTTCAACACATAGTGAAGTACTTCACATAATTATACCTCATAACGAAACGAGAGTAAAACAAGGAACAGCGTGGGAAAGTACGGTTGAAATGGGATATTTAGGGGACATGGGGTCAAGGGGACATGGGGTCAGGAACCTTGTCCCGGCAATTTCAGAGGGACATGGAGTCAGACACCCTCGTCCCACCCAATTTCAATAATTACTAGAATGCACTTTGTTCTATTAAACTTTTTAAAGTGATTTCCAAGTAAATTTCCAAATTCACCAGCATGTAGTTACGTATTGATGTTAAAATTGTTTTAAATGTCAAGAGACGGAAGAATTTGGGACAGTGTTCCTGACCCCTTGTCCCAGGAGAGGTGAAGCAAATGAACATTCTTAATTTCGAAGAATTTGTAAGCGAGAAGGTAAAAGAGAGAGGCTATGATTATTATGCTTCGGGTAGTATTGTGGAGAAATATGTAGGTGCAGATGAGTATTTATTAGTTGTAAATGGTAGTGATCGCTATGAGGTTGTCGTGAAGCTGGGAGAGAATGGGGAAATTATTTCTTCGAATTGTGATTGTCCATATGATTATGGTCCTATTTGTAAGCACCAGGTGGCAGCATTTTATGAATTACTTGAAGATATCCACGGGATTAAGCAAGAGGTGAAGAAGATTGGAAAGAAAAGTGGAAAGAAGATTGAAAAGAAGATTGAATTAATAGATGTGTTACGAGAACTATCAAAAGAAGAATTAATTACAGTTATCCTCGAACTAGCTGAAAAAGATGAGGTATTGGAAAGTAATCTTGTTTATAAATATTCCAAACATGACTATGAGGACGAAATAAAGCACTGTAAAAAAGCGATAAAGGAAGTAGTACGTGCCCATAAAGGAAGACAAGGTTTTATTCATTATCGTGATGTGTTTGATTATGTACGTGATATGGAAGCGATATTGGAGAAAGCGAGTAAGACGTCTAATCATAATGTAGCCGTTGCCATACCATTATTAGTACTAGAAGAAGCGATTAAAGCTTTCCAGTATGCAGATGATTCCTCCGGTTCAATTGGCTTTTTAGTCCGTGGAGCAATAAAAGAGCTAAGTGAAATCGCCATATATGCAGAGGATTATGAACTAGAGCAAAGAGCAGAGATTTTTGATGCGATTTTACGTCAATGTGATCGTCCTATTTTCAAAGGGTGGGAAGAATTTTCTATTGAATTGCTTTCAGTTTGTATAGAATTTGCCGACGTACCAACACTTAGAGCAAGACTGCAGGATAAAGTGAATACACTCCTTCTTACAGCTGCGGATAATCGCTATCATAAGGAACAATTACTTGAGATTCTATTTGATATATTGAATGAAAATGGTACATCGGAAGAAGTGGAAGCTTTTTTGAAAGAGAATCTACAATATTCTTCGTTTAGAGAAAAGTTTATCCAACAGCAACTTAGAGAGGGGAATTATCAAAAGGCATTAGAGCTTGCGGTCGAAGGTGAATCACAAGATGAAAAGTTACGGGGGCTAGTACTGCAATGGAAAGCGTATCGGTATAAAGCCTATAAAGGACTCGGATATAAAGAAGACCAGGTGAAGTTGGCAAAAGAACTATTGTTTGCTGGTAAATTTGACTATTATGTAGAGTTGAAAGAATTATGTGCTAAGGATGACCCTAATTTTTACGAGGATTTAAAGCGGGAAATGAAGAAAAATATAAGCAGCTGGCACGTGGAGTCTACATATTTGCTAGTGATAGAAGCAGAAAAAGATTTGGAAGCAATGCTCGATTATGTGATGGAAAAACCAGATAATATTGAACGATATAAAGATAAATTAATAGAGGAATACAGGGTTGAGGTTATTGAAATATATACGAAGTTCGTACAAGGGTTAGCTAGTTCCGCTACCAATCGAAAAGATTATAAATTAGTTTGTAAAAAATTAAAAGACTATCTATATATCGCCGGAAAAGAAAAACAAGAAGCACTAAAAGAAGAATTTAAAACCCTCTATAACCGAAAACCAGCATTCATCGATGAATTGGGTAAATTATAGGGACAAGGGGTCAGGAACCTTGTCCCATCTTTTCAATTGGGACATGGGGTCAGGAACCTCGTCCCACTATTTTAATGAACGTTGGGACGAGGAACCTGACCCTGTGTCCCACAAAGGAGAGGGATATTATTATGAGTTCTGTAAATGAATGGAATCCTGATTTGTATGATGACAAGATGGGGTATGTTTCTAGCTTTGGTAAGGGTGTTGTGGAATTGCTTCAACCAACTAAGGGTGAGAAGATTTTAGATATTGGTTGTGGTACAGGGGACCTTACATATGAAATTTCTAAGTCTGGTGCCAATGTTACAGGAATGGATTTTTCAAAGGACATGATTGAACAGGCGAAGAAAAAATATCCAGGTATTCAATTTCTTATTGGAGATGCGGAGTTGTTTAGAACGGATACGAAATATGATGCTATTTTTTCAAATGCAGCTCTTCATTGGATGAAAAATGCTGAGAAGGTAGTCGAATCTATTAATGTAACATTACGATCTGGTGGTAGATTCGTTGCTGAATTTGGGGGAAGGGGAAATGTTCAAACTTTGATTAATGGAATTTCTGAGGTGCTATGGGAAGACTATGAGATCCATGCAGAAGAAAGAAATCCTTGGTATTTCCCAAGTATAGGTGAATATAGCATGCTATTAGAAAATCATGGGTTTCACGTTATATATGCCCACCATTTTGAACGGCCTACCCAATTACCTGATGGAGAAAATGGAATAATCCACTTTTTAGAAAGCTTTACCGGGGACTTCTTCCAAGGGTTTTCTCCAGAAGAAAAACACTCTATGTATGCAAAAGTTAAACATAAAATCCAACCTCACCTGTTTAAAAACGGAAAATGGGAAGTGGACTATAAACGAATCCGAATAGTTGCGATTAAGGATTAGGGACAAGGGGTCAGGAACCTCGTCCCAAAGACGGTATCAGTAACCCCAATCCAAAAACAAACCAGGGCAGGATCCTACATGCCTGCCCTGGTTTCTCCTATAAGTATTCCTCCACAATCCTTTTCACCCGCTCAATTCCTGCCCACATATCACCCGGTCCGTCATAAATTATATTAATCGGTCCATCATAGTTGACAGCTTGTAGAAGGTCGAGACATTTGCGGAACTCTGCTTCCTCTGGCATTCCATCCCCATCATAATTAGGTTTTGCATGGACAGATGTACTATAAGGAAGAATCTTGGCGAGTTCTTCATATTTTGTACTTCCAGTAAAATTACCAAAGTCCGCGATAAGTGCTACTTTTTGATTACTATTTTCCACGATGTGAAGGCAATTTTCGGCTGTGGATGCAAGTGATCGGAAGTTTTCAGTCACTACACGGACATTTCGTTCTTCCGCATACTGCGCAAGTGAATTAAAATGCTCGGATACTCGTACTAATGCACTTGTGTCATCAGGTGACGCATCACCAGCAATGATTCTAATTTGCTTCGCCCCAACGGTACTAGCGATATCAATCCACTCTTTTATAAATTGAATATCAGCTTGAGTTCGATCCTCATCTGTGGATGAAATATCACTATAATCTAATAAAAGAGTATGTAGGGTGATGCTTGCTTCCTTTAGTGCGGTTCGTAATTGTTGTAAGTAATTTGCATTAGTATGTGGAAAGTGAAAATGGCAGATTTCTACTGTTTGAAATCCTTTTGCAGCGAGAACTGCTGGTAACTCCAACAGTGTGGTTGTTTCCGCTTGTTCTTCTATATTCGTAACATGCTGTTTTTCCTGATTATCCCACTCCGTCCAACGCAGAGGACCTAGATTTCGATGTAAGCTCCATGTACTGACAGACAAATAAGACATTCGCATTCCTCCTTAAAAATACTTCCTTTAAAAAGAATTCGCTCTCGAAAGGGAAAACCCCTTCTTTTAAAAAGAAGGGGTAGGGGATACGGGGGCAGCAACTTCGGTCGATTAGGGACATAGTAGGGTCAGCTCCCTAGGTCGATGTGTAACTAGGACAGTGAACCTGACCCCGTGTCCCATCCCGAAAGTGGGACAGTGAACCTGACCCCGTGTCCCATCCCGAAAGTGGGACATTGAACCTGACCCCATGTCCCACTACACTTTAAATTTTCTCATTAGGTCTTGTAGTTCTTCGGCTTGTTGTGTTAGCGCATAAGAGGAGGAGGTGATTTCCTCCATTGTTGCTAATTGTTCTTCGGTGGAGGCGGACATGCTTTGTGTACTAGTAGCGGTTACCTCCGATATGTCAGCTAGTGTGTTCATATTGTTTATCATTTCGTTCGCATGTTCTGTTAGCTGTTGAACAGCTCCAGCAACTTCTTGAATTTGACTCGTTACTCCCTGGATTCCATGTTCAATCTGTTCGAAAGATTCCCCTGTCTCTTGTATAAAATGAATGCCGTTGGCCACCTTACTTGTCGTATCATGCATCGATTGAACTGTTCCCTCTGTTTCAGTAGTAATGTTACTAATAAGGGACGTAATTTGTTTTGCCGACACAGAGGATTGCTCCGCTAGTTTGCGCACTTGCTCTGCTACGACCGCAAATCCTTGCCCATGCTCACCGGCCCTTGCTGCTTCAATGGCTGCATTTAAGGCTAATAGGTTTGTCTGCTCCGCTATCCCAGTAATAACCGTAATAATATCTTGGATTTGATTCGATTTCTCTCCTAAAGATTGAATTTTTCCAGAGAGATTCTGCACGGTGTTATTTATGTCATCCATGTAATTTGTAATATGGTGGATGGATATAGTACCATCAACTGCTTTGTTTGCAGCATGAACAGATGATTGGGACACTATTTCGGAACTAGCTGCGATTTTATTCACAAGTGTCGACAATTCTTTAATTGTTTGATGTGTATTTTGAATACTCATCACTTGTTGATCGCTTCCTGCCGCAACTTCCTGCACATTTGCTACAATTTGTTCGGTAGCTTTTGTCGTTTCTTCTGAACTAGCGGCTAACTGTTCCGAAGCAGCCGCAACGTGCTCGCCATGTACAACGATATGTTGAATCAACGAACGTAGCTTTGCAAGCATCGCGTTAAAAGAAGCCGCGATTTCTCCCAATTCATCTTTCGTTTTAATTGTAATGGACTGGGTAAGGTCACTTTCGCCTTCAGCAATCTCCTTCAAGCGTGTATTCATCATAGCGATTGGTCTATTAATCGAACGTATGATAAGGAGAGAGAATGTGACACCGAGGATAATCGAAATAGCAATCACTAAATAGAGGATTGCAGTACTAAATTTCTCTGTCTCTTGTAGGGAAATTTCCTTTTCCTCGATCGTTTTCGAGACCTCATCAATGAATGTATGTATAGTAGGATCTACTAATTCTTTACGAATATCTCTTTGTTCTTCCATGTGTATATGTAAGGCTTGTTCAGTTTTATCAGCTTTTAGCATTTGTTTATTCTTATTAAAATACGTTTGCAGACTCTCACTAATGTTATGTATAGAGTTTTTACTTGAATTATCAAGCTGTACGTTTTTCAATTCAGTTAAGTGTTGCTCAATATCGGTAATTTTCTCTTGTAGCCCTGTTGCAAATTCTTTATCCCCGGTAAGGAGAAATCCTCTTTCATCATTTGAAATTCCAGTAAAACGATATTGTATTGTCTTCATCGTTAATTGTACGGTGCGGTACTTTTCCATTTCACTAAATGCTTTCTCTGTTTCTTTGAATAGATAAATTGCCAAGCCTCCAGAAATAAGTAATGCAATGACAAAAATCCCAACGACTAATCCGAGCTTTGTTCTAATCTTCATTTACTTTCCCCCTCTAAAACAACGTAGACATTATAGCACAATAGTAACGAACGCCGACTTATTTTTATTTTGTTAACAAGTGGGCGATGAACGTAATTCCAAATCTGAGAAAATGCCTATATTAGAAAAAGGGACATGGGGTCAGAGGTACATGGGGTCAGCAACCATGTCCCATTCGGACCATTTTAAAGTTGGGACGATGATCCTGACCCTATGTCCCATTTGGGGTCAGCAACCTCGGTCCAATTTAAAATTGGGACAATGAACCTGACCCCATGTCCCAGGGACAATGAATCTGACCCTATGACCCATTTGGACCAATTTGGGACGATGAACCTGACCCCATGACCCACGCAAATATACCGTCTTCATAATATCTTAATATTAAATTAATAGTAGGAAATCCTGATATCAATAGGTTGTAGTCTATTTAATGCTTACTATTTCTAGATTTTTTGGTGTTAAAAGTTAACCGCTTTCGATAAATTTACACAATCTTAACATTACCTTTACACAATCATCATCAATAATTTACGGAGCATGATATTCTTGTTTTTAGTTAAGCTATTAAATAAGAATGTGGCTAGAAGACGATCATGGAGGTTTGCTAATGAGGTTCTTGAAAAAAGGAAAGATAGGGTTATTACTGTTGCTTATACCTCTAATTTTATGGGGATGTGGAAATGATAACGCATCGGGAGCAGCATCAGGTGGTACTACCACAGTGTCTATTTCAGGCTCGACATCAGTTGGACCTTTAGCAGAAAAATTAGCCCTTAAATATACAGAGAAGAATCCAAATATGAAGATAGAAATTAATCAAATTGGTTCTTCAGCGGGCATTACCAATGCTACGAGTGGAGTGTCGGAAATTGGCATGTCTTCACGGGATTTGAAAGAAGAAGAAGTAGCAAATGGTTTGCAAGAAACAATCATTGCTTATGACGGGATTGTAGTCGTTACTCATCCTACTAATAAAGTGAAAAATGTGACCATCGAACAAGTAAAAGATATTTTTACAGGGAAAATCACGAATTGGAAGGAACTTGGAGGAAAGGACATGGAAATTGTCGTTGTTTCTCGTGAGGATGGTTCGGGTTCTCGTGATGCCTTTCAAGAGATTGTAGACTACTCATCTGGTCAATTAGTAAAAAGCGCGATTGTTGCGAGCGGAAATGGGAATATTAAAACAACCGTTGCGATGAATAAACATGCAGTAGGTTTTATTTCTTTTGAATATGTCGATGACTCTGTTTCTACGTTAAGTATTAATGGTGTGGAAGCAACTGTGGAAAATGTTTTAAACAAAACATACGGTATATCACGACCATTTTTATTTGTTCATAAAGAAGAAAATCTGACAGAAGCAGGTCAGCAGTTCATTGATTATATCTTAAGTGACGAAGGACAGAAGTTAGTATCAGAGACTGGTGCTATCCCAATAAAATAATTAACAATTATGATGAAAAATTAGTACCATCATCTGTTAAACAACCTTGGAGGAAAAATGATGCCAAGTTCAGTTAATAAAAAACAACCAGAAGTAATTGAGAGAAAAAATAGAAGCAAATATATGATGGAGCACCTTTCATCCAAACTATTTCTATTTTGCGCTCTCCTTTCGGTTTTTAGTTTATTGTTAATCGTTGGATTCGTATTTTACAAAGGGTCTCATCCATTTATTGCTGGTGGTTATAGTTTTATTGATTTCATCTTTGGGATGGATTGGGTACCTAGTGAGGATAAGTTTGGGATCTTCCCGATGATCGTTGCATCCATTTTTGCAACGATTGGAGCATTAATTATCGGTGTTCCTATCGGTTTATGGACAGCCATCTTTTTAGCAGAAATTGCCCCAAAAAGCGTGGCAAAGGTCATTTCACCAGCTGTACAGTTACTTGCTGGGATCCCATCCGTGTTATATGGTGTATTCGGTTTAGCAATTATCATTCCTTTCTTGCAAAACAACCTGAATTTAGCGAAAGGGCATAGTTTATTGGCGGTAATTCTAGTTCTAGCCATTATGATGTTACCAACGATTGTGACAGTGGCAGAGACAGCTATTCGCGCTGTTCCAAAATCGTATCGCGAAGGTTCCCTTGCACTTGGGGCTTCTCCTGTCGGTACGATATTTAAAGTCGTAGTTCCTGCTGCGAAATCAGGAATTATGGCTGCTGTCGTACTTGGTTTAGGACGAGCGATTGGAGAAACGATGGCAGTTATACTAGTAGCAGGAAACAGTCTCACATTACCTACAAGTTTAACGGATAGTATTCGTCCATTAACAACGAATATTGCCCTAGAGATGGGATATGCTTTCGGAACACATCAAGAAATGCTATTTGCAACGGGTATCGTATTATTCTCCTTTATTTTAATTTTAAACTTTGTGTTAGCGAGAATAAGTTCGAAGGGGGATAAATAAGATGAGGAAATTTAAGGACAATTTCTTATATGGCCTTCTTTGGTTTTCCGCTTTATTAACCGTTGCTATACTCGTTATCATTGTAGGTTACATTATATATAAAGGCTATCGGTTAATTAGCTTTGATTTTATATTCGGTGATTATTCTCCAATTGGTGGCGGAGGAATATGGCCGATGGTAGTGACAACACTTTATACCATTTTCATTTCCTTGTTAATCGCAACGCCAATTGGTATATTGGCAGCTGTATATTTGCAGGAGTATGCGAAACAAGGACGTATGGTCCGAATCATTCGCTTTGCAACTGAAAGTTTAACCGGAATTCCATCGATTATTTATGGATTGTTCGGGGCAGTATTTTTTGTCACTACGTTAAAATTCGGTATGTCCATTATTGCCGCTTCCTTAACGTTAACAATCATTGTTTTACCAGTTGTTATTCGTACGACGGAAGAAGCTTTAAAGACGGTACCGAAATCATATCGCGAGGGTTCTTTAGCGCTAGGAACGACGAAACTACAAACGTTATATAAAGTAATTTTGCCAAGTGCGATACCTGGTATTTTATCTGGAATCATTCTATCGATTGGCCGAATCGTGGGTGAGTCTGCAGCGATATTTTTAACAGCAGGAACCGTTGCGGCGATGCCAGAAAGTATTTTCTCGTCGGCTAGAACATTATCGGTTCATTCGTATTTGGTGACACAGGAGGCTGGAGACATAGAACTTGCATCGGCAGTTGGAATCGTCTTAATTGTCATCATCTTGTTTCTTAACTTCTCCGCAACGTTTATCTCGAAAAAATTTAACAAAAGTAGATAATGTATTGAGGTGCAATAGATGAAAACAACAATTAATGGAAGCGAAATTAAGCAATCAACAGGAGAAACTGCCAAAATTAGTGTAAGAAATCTTGATTTATTTTATGGGGAAAAACAAGCTTTATATAAAGTATCACTAGATATTAATGAAAAAGAAGTTACTGCCTTAATTGGTCCTTCTGGTTGTGGGAAATCTACTTTCTTACGAACATTAAACCGTATGAATGATTTAATTGATGGAGTGAAAATTACTGGAGATATTGAAATAGATAAAGAAAATATATATAGATCTAATGACGTCATTAAGCTGCGCACAAAGGTAGGAATGGTATTCCAAAAGCCGAATTTATTCCCGATGAGTATTTTTGACAACGTCGCATATGGTCCACGCATGCAAGGAATCAAAAATAAAAAAGAACTCAATCAAATTGTGGAAGAAAGCTTAAAAAGTGCAGCTATTTGGGACGAAGTAAAAGATCGCCTGAAAACCTCCGCACTTGGACTATCTGGTGGTCAGCAACAACGTGTTTGTATTGCTCGTGCAATCGCGATGAAACCAGATGTTATATTAATGGACGAGCCGACTTCTGCATTAGATCCAATTTCTACATTGAAAGTAGAAGAATGGATTACAAAAATGAAAAATGAATATACAATCGTTATTGTGACACATAATATGCAGCAAGCTGCTCGTGTATCTGATAAAACTGCTTTCTTCTTAAATGGAGAAGTAATTGAATATGATGAAACAAATGTCATTTTTTCAATGCCTAAGGATCAAAGAACAGAAGATTATGTAACAGGTCGCTTCGGATAATGGAGGAATATCATGGTCATTCGTGAAAGTTATGAAAAGAACTTACAAGAACTGCAGTCTAAAATGACGGAGATGGTGGATCTCACTGTCGAATCACTAGAAAAAGCTTTTTCTGCCTTCAAGGAACAAGATAATGCCTTAGCATTAAAAGTGATTGAAGAAGATGAGGAAATTGATGAAATTGAAAATGATATTAATCAATTCATTATTTGGCTAATGGTGAAAGAGCAGCCAGTTGCCCGCGATTTACGCCAAGTGATTGGTATTTTGAAGATTGCTTCTGATATTGAGCGTATCGCTGACTTTTCTGTAAACATTGCGAAGTCAACCATTCGAATTGGAACGGCAAATTCATTGCTTCATTTAACGGACTTAGAAAGCATGAAAGAACTTTCTATCGATATGCTTAATAAGTCATTCAAGTCATTCATATCTGAGAACATGGGACTTGCAAAAGAAGTCAGTCAACTGGATGACAAAGTAGATGAATTATATGAAAAAAATTATATGGCAATTACCGACTATTTAAAGGGTCATCCAGAAGATACAACCCAACTTGTACAACTACTCTTTATCAACCGATACTTAGAACGCGTAGCCGACCACATCACAAACATTGCAGAAAGCGCAGCATACCTAATCAAAGGTCGCATATATGACTTTAATGCTTAAGTGGGACATGGGGTCAGGAAACTCGTCCCAAATTGGCAGTGGGACATGGGGTCAGGATACCTGTCCCGAATTGCCGATGGGTTTTGATAGACAAAATTAAATAATTTATATTTCTTGTACCCTCTAGAATTTTTTGAGGGTATTTTTTTATGAAATTAAATTTAAAATAGCATGATTAGAATTTAATGCAATTATCAATTTTCCCTTGATATAAATATAAATTTTGTAGCTATTAATATAGTGAAAATTGGATTTCGATCAAAACGTACGTTCTTGCTTCTTTTGATAAGTCATATTAACATTTTATGTGGGACGTTAAAACTGACCCTATGTCCCATTAAAGTGGGACGTCAAAACTGACCCCACGTCCCAAAAACTGACCCCACGTCCCAGAGGGGAGGTGATTTATTATGGCGAGAGGACCGAGGAGGAAGAGTAGAGTTGGAATTTATCATGTTATGTTAAGGGGAGTGAATCGACAAACAATATTTGAGGATGATGAAGATAAGTTGCGGTTCTTAGACACTGTGAAAAGGTTTAAAGCTAAATGTAATTTTAAGTTATATTGTTATTGCTTGATGGAAAATCATATCCATCTTTTAATAAAAGAAACAGATGAATCTATCTCTAAAACAATGCAAAGAATTAGCGCTAGCTATGTGTACTGGTACAATCAAAAATATGATAGTATCGGCCACTTGTTTCAAGGAAGATATAAAAGCGAAATTGTTGAAACTGCCTCTTATTTTAAGACTGTCCTCAGATACATCCACCAAAACCCTATAAAAGCAGGGATTTCTTCCAATGTTTTCGACTGTAAATGGACGAGTATGAATGAATATACTAGTACTGTTGTTATGGTTGATATTGATTTAGGTCTTAACTTATTTTCCCTCAATAGAAAAAAAGCCTTCGAGTTATTTTATCATTACATGCAACAACCCAACGATGATGAATGTTTAGATGATTATGTACTACCTAAAATAACAGATGATGAAGTTAGAGAGTATCTCAGTAAAATAGGAATCCACAGCCGAAATGCACTTCAACAAATGGAAAAGAAAGATAGAAACGATATTATCCTCAAACTAAAGAACCTTAATGGAACCACTATAAGACAACTATCCAGAATTACAGGCATCTCTAAAAGCGTCATACAGCGAATTCAATAGTGGGACAAGGGGTCAGGAAAGCTGTCCCAGTTACATGCGGACAATATAAAATCGCCTTTTTAGTTCGATTAGAATATACAATTTAATAATGGAAACTCAAAAGACCTCCTATGTAGAAAGTTTGTTTTTTTGTATAACAAACTTCTACAATAGGAGCTTTTTTATATTGGAGATGAACATTCCATTCAATATAATTTTCGGTTCGAGTACATTATTGGGACGAGGAACCTGACCCCGTGACCCATGAGTACATTATTGGGACGAGGGACCTGACCCCGTGACCCTTGGGACGAGGAACCTGACCCCATGACCCTGGATGCAATCAGACCAATTAGTAGGCCCCAAATGATGTTCGTTACTATTACGCTTATGAACGCAAATGGATTTGTAAGTGGACCTTGCAGTTGTCCGTCTAATATTGGTGACAGGATACCACTTAATATAATCGCGAAGATGGCATAACTAATCCCAGAAAATATAAGGACAGTAATAGGTTTTTCTACTTTTTGCTTCACAACAATCAGCAACCATGTTAATGAAATCAAAATCGTCATCGCAATACTTCCTATTTGCTCACTTCCAAATATATCAATTAACCCAGTCATTTTCATGATTGGTCTAATAAGTGCTAATAACCCTAATCCAATAATAAGAAATTTATATTGTTTAAATAATGAAGTGTTTGTCATATTTATTTCGTCTCCTTTTCGTGTGTTCTCTACTTTTTAAAGTATAAAAACCATTCATTTCTAAAATCTAAACCAATTCTTAAATAATTCTTAAATGAGATGCGATGTTCAAATGTAGATAAATAATCCTATTTTTTCTAACTATTGGAGGAATCAAGCTAAAAAAAACGCATGGTTTGTAATAATGACTGTCAAACTGGGCTAATCTTCCCTACAGCTATTCACCCCTTTTCTCCTAATTTGTGGAAAACCCCATGTTTCAACTAATTAATATGATTTTTTTGAATATATTAGGTAGCGGTTGCTCATGGCCATGAAGTTAACTAGTTATGCAATGTTGAGGTGGTGTTCCAATATGACCGTAATGATATTGGATGGTGGATGAACAAAAATAGTTAAATACGATTTTTCCGAAACAGTAGCCGCGAGAATAAAAAACAAGCAATCCGGGGGTATGATCTTTGAATAGGAAAATTGGAATTTTATTGATTTTATTTATTTCATTTTTAGTTTTCGCAGGCTGCTCGAAGAAAGAAACAGACAATCAAAAAGGAAAAAACAGCGAAAAAGAAAATGATAACGCCATATTTGAAATTAATCCTAATATAGAAGGAGAAATTGTGTATTGGACAAGGAGCGCCAATATTTTTGAAGAATTAGTAGAGGAATTTAATAAAGAATATCCGAATATTAAAGTAAATGTTGTTGTGCTTGGAGGTGGAGAATTAGAGGATAAATTGCAAACAACACTTGCAGCTGGATCTGGAGCACCCGATTTAGCACAGGTTGGAGTGAATTCCCTTCATCGTTTTACGACAGAAGGTTTATTAGAGGATTTGCTTCAGCCTCCATATGATGCTGGGAGATTCCAGCAATATGTAACAGATTATGATTGGAATCGTTGGAAGTCATTAGATGGAAAGAGACAATTAGCATTACCATGGGATGTTACAACAGGTGTATTTTATTATCGTCAAGATATTTATGAACAAATGGGGCTGCCGAGTGAACCAGAGGAGTTAGGAGAATATCTACAAGATACGGAAAACTTCATGAATGCTGCCAAAACATTAGCTGCCAATGATATTTATATGTATGATTGGCGGGATCTACCGGCTGTACAGTATGGGGACTCTGTTGGTTATTTTGATACAGATTACAACTGGGTTAGAAATGATGACAAAATGGCGGAACTCCTAGATGTAGTAAAGCAAGGAATCCAAGTTGGTTGGGCTCCACAATTGTCTGGTCTCTGGTCTGATGAAGGAAAAGCGCTCATGAAACAAGGGAAAATAGCATCGTTATCGCTGGATAGTTGGGGTGCTCGCGATATTAAAATTGTTTTACCAGAACAGGAAGGCAAGTGGCGTGTTACGAAACGCCCACTCGGTTACACAAATGGTGGAGGAACGTCGTTTGTTATTCCTGCTCAAAGCCAGCAGAAGGATGCGGCATGGGCATTTATGCAATGGATGACGCTGTCTGAAGAATCATGGAAAATCTTACTCGAGCACGCAGTTCAACCAACATTTACTCATATCACATCACTTCCTTGGTATGAAGAATTTACAAATGAATACTTGGGTGGACAGCAGGAATTTAAACTGTATAGTAGCTTAGCAGAAACGATTCCAGTTAGACGTTATACGGCATTGGATGGACCTGCCTGGAATATATATATTGATGGCTTAAATAAAGCCATTGAAAATAACATTGATTCCAAAACGGCACTGAGCCAAATTGAATCAAATGTATTAAAAGAACTTGCGACAGAAATAGAAGAACTAAAAGCTGAAGAAGGAAAGTAAAGGGACATGGGGTCAGGAACCTCGTCCCAGTAAGAACATTAAGAAGGTGGGACATGGTTGCTGACCCCGTGTCCCACGAAAGTGAGGAGCCCGAATGGAAGTAGTACCTACTGAATCGAATGTTCTCTATGTAGTAAATAACCGAATCGACTATTTGTACAAAGTGTATGCTGGTTGGCTTGGCAAGGTAATTGGGGTTAGGCACGGGGCGAATGTGGAAGGATGGACGTACGAAAAGATTGCGCGGACTTTCGGAGAAATAACGGAATACCCTCATGCTTTTAAAAATTTTGCGGCTGATGATGATACGAATGGACCAATGGTTTTTCTAAGGGCACTCGAAGATTATACACATACGAGCGAGATTACTGCTGAACAAATAGGCTTAACATGGCTCAATTATGCTCCTGATGGACATGGTTTCTTTTGGTGGGGCGGCTACGGGAAATCGAGTGAGCATACTGCTTATTTAAATTTGAAAAATGGCATTATGGCACCTAGGTCTGGTTCAATCACCCAAAATGGGAAAGCTGTTGCTGAACAAATCGGTGGACAAATTTTCATCGATGTCTGGGGCTTGATTGCACCTGGGAACCCTCAACTGGCAGCTGAATATGCAGCAAAAGTAGCCAGTGTGTCACATGATCGCAATGGGAAGTATGGTGGAATGTTTATTGCTGCGTGTATTGCATCCGCCTTTGTAGAAAAAGACATCGGAAAAATCATCGAATCCGGCTTGTCAGTCATACCGAAAAACTGTGAATACACGCGCATGGCAAGAGATGTCATTCATTTTTATCATGAGAATCCTGATAATTGGCGGGATTGCTTTCAGTTTGTGTATGAAAATTATGGATATGATCGCTATCCAGGAGTCTGCCACATTATCCCGAACTCTGCTGTCATCATCCTTTCCCTACTATATAGCGAAGGTGATTTCTCGAAAGCCATTAATATATGTAATATGTGTGGTTGGGACACGGATTGTAATGTTGCAAATGTCGGGACAATAATGGGTGTTTTAAATGGAATCGAAGGTATTGATGAAAAATGGAGGAAGCCTATTAATGATTTCCTGTGCTGTTCCACCGTTATCGGTACGTTAAATATTCTCGATATTCCTTGGTGCGCTTCGTACATTGCCAATTTAGGGCTAAAAATTGCTGGTGTAGAAGCGCCAGCGGAATGGAAGAAAATTTTAGCTTCAAAAGGAAGTTATTTTCACTTTGAATATCCAGGATCGACGCATGCATTTCGAGTTGCAACGGATGAACAACATGTCACTGGATTTGTACAGAATTCAACGGAAGTAAGTTCGAGTGGTGAACGTTCGCTAAAAGCCGTGTTCGATGTTGCGCATCCCGGGAATAGTTACAGAATGTATCATCAGACGTATTATTCACCCGCTGATTTTAATGATAGTAGGTACGACCCTAGTTTTTCACCATTAATATATCCTGGTCAAAGTGTGGAAACGAGGATTTACATTCCAGCATCAATGCCATTTCCAATTCAAGCAAGGCTGTATGTAAAAGACAGAAATCAAAACAAACGCCACTACGGGGAGAAAAAGGTAGTGCAAAAAGCTACATGGACTGAATTAACTTATGATATTCCATATCTCGAAAATGTTTGCCTGGAACAAGTAGGTGTGGAGCTGATTCCGCAAGAAGGCTGGGCACATGACCTCATCTGTTATATCGATTATCTAGAGTTTGGTGGAAAACCTCATTATCAAATCGATTTTCAACATGAACGAATGGAAGTGTGGCATGGACTTCATAAAGAAGTTAGCCAGTTTACGTATTTACGAGGACTTTGGACGTTGGAAGATGGCCAATTAAGTGGCAGCTATTACGGAGAGCCAGCTGAAATATATACTGGTGATCTGAATTGGCGTGATTATACTTACGAAGCAGCGCTCATTCCAAAATTAGGTGATGAACATCTCGTACTATTTAGAGTACAGGGCGGAATTCGTTCTTATGCTGTTGGACTTTCAGGCGACCATAAAGTTACTTTATATAAAAATAACAATGGATATCATGCACTAGTATCGTGTGATTTTACATGGGAATATGAGCAGAAATACAATATGAAAGTGGATGCGATTGGGAATTCGTATACAGTTTCTGTGAATGGACAACAGCTTTTACAATACACCGACCGCGATCAACCATATATGACAGGCCAAATTGGTTTTGCCAATAGGAATGGTAGTCATACCCATTATGAAAAATTTGCGGTAAAGGGTATGTAGGACCGATGTACACTTTGATCGATAAATTGCAAGATCATGAAATAACCCATTCTTTATTGGATGGGTTATCTTTATTTAAAAGGATATTCTATTTAGGATTTGTCACTGGTATATTAAAGTTAGAAACAATGTTAACGCCTTCCTTAGGGATTATCATTCTATAAATAAGAACAAGCTACGGAACTAGGAGCATATACTCCTAAGAAAAGTTATGGGAGGTGTCTATTTGGATACAGCAATAAAGAAAATGAAAGTTCCAGTTTTTAATGGAAACGGACAAATTCAGTTTACAAAAAAAGAGATTCCACAACCTGCATCCGGACAATTATTGCTAGAAGTAAAAGCGAATGTATTGTGTGGGTCGGAACGTGGTCAGTTTTATCATGGAAGTCATGTAGTTCCTGGGCATGAAGTTGCTGGCAATGTTGTTGCGGTGGGGAATAATACAAGTACGGAAGTTGGAACTCCAGGTGTTGTGTTTCTAATGGATTATTGTAGTGAATGTGAAAACTGCCAGTTAGGATTTACCAATCAATGTTCGAACAAAAGAGGAGATTATGGGTTTAATCGCGATGGAGGTTATAGTCCTTATATTGTAGTAAATGAAAATGTCTTCTTTCAGATAAATCCTAACATCCCTTTAACAGATGCTACACTATTACTAGATATTATGGGAACTGGTGGGCATGCGATTAAACGGGCTCAACTTGTTCATCAAACGATTCGTTCTGTTGCGATAACTGGTGCAGGGCCGATTGGTCTTGGAGTATTAGCGATGAGCAAATTGCTTTTAGGAAAGGATATTCCTGTTTTTATCGCGGATTATTCGGCGTACAGATTGCAATTGGCAGCAAAACTAGGAGGCATCGCTGTAAATCTCCATGAATCTAGCTTACCGAATGCAATCCAATCTGATAATTTTATAGGTGTTGATGCTGCATTTGATACAAGTGGGAAGACGAGTGCCCGACAATCTTTATTGAGTATTTTAAAGCAACGCGGTGTTCTCGTTTGTGTAGGTCATGGGGAAGAACTCAAACTCAATGTTTCTTCGGATTTAATTGCAAATGAACGAGCGGTGTTAGGGAGTGAGTATTTTCAGTTTGAAGAGCTAGCAGAAAATCTAAAACTACTCCAAAACAATCTGGCATATTTACAACAAATAATCACACATCGTTTTCACTTAGAGGAAATACAAGCAGCATTTGAATTATTTTTCAAAGGCGATACAGGGAAGGTTGTCATTGAACATGAAGGATAAACGGTTAAAGGTTGCAGTAATCGGGACTGGTGGCTGGGGTTATCAACATGCGCGAGTCTTCCGAGATAGGGATGATGTGGATCTATGTGCGATTGTTGGAAGGAATCCGGAAAAAGCAGAAAGGCGAGCAGTGGAATTCGGAGCGAGAAGTTATACAAATATCGAGTTCATGCTGGAAGAAGAAAAGCCAGATTTAGTGAGTATTTGTCTACCTAATCAAGAGCATTTTGCGCCAGCATTACAAGTCATTGAAGCAGGTGTACCACTACTAGTGGAAAAACCAATCACTTTCGAATTAAAGGAGGCTGAAATTTTACTAGAAGAAGCAGCGAAGCGAAATGTATTTTTTGCGATTAATTTTAACCATCGTTATGCAAAACCAGTTCAATTAGCACATCAAGCCATGAATAATCAGGAATTCGGAAATATTTCTTTCGTTTCTTGGCGGTTCGGTGGAGAAGGAACGAGTAATCATCCGTATGCGAACTTAATCGAAACACAGTGTCATGGCTTTGATATGTTGGAATATTTATGTGGACCAATTGAATCCGTTATGGCTGAAATGACCGACATTACCGGTGGTGGGTTTCAAACGATGGCGATATCATTGAAGTTTATGAATGGAGCGGTAGGTAGTTTAATTGGTACATATGAATCATCTTACGCATATCCGGAAACACATCGTGTCGAAATCAATGGAACAAAAGCACGAGCTGTTATTTACGACACTGTAAAAAAATATACATTTCACGAGAGTGGTAATGAAATAGGAGAAGTGTGGGAAGCAGGTTATTTTAATGATTACTATCGCGAATTTCATAAAACATTTGACCTACACATTGACGAGTTAATAGAAGCATTTAAATCAGGTGAAGCCCCGCCTATCCATGCTAGTGCCGGCTATCGTGCACTACAAATTGCTCATGCCGCTATCCAATCCTTCCAAACAGGAAAAAGAATCGAGGTCAAACCTTACACCATTTAGATATAAAAAATTGTTAGGGGGTAAGACCCCTAACAATTAGAAACTACATATGCAATTTAACTCTTTTCTTTTGTATGATTAGCGCGCTTAGTCCTATTAGGAGAAGTATTCCTCCTAGAACTAGCATGTTGTAATTGCTTGTTGCAGTATTCGGTAATGTTTCACCGTCATTTGTTGGTTGCTTGTTCGAATCATCATCGTTTTCGTTGTTGTCAGGATCAGTTGTTGCAGGCTGTTCCTCTTCGTTTTCTCCAGGATTCTCCCCTTCTTCAGGTTCCTCCGGTTCAATCGGTGTTTCTTCCTCAGGTTCTTCAACTACTGCTTCGAAAACACCATAAGTAGAGAAATGAGAAACAGTTAAACTAATCAGCCTCAACTCTGTATTTACTTGGCCATTTTGAATCTCCCAAGTGCCTGTTTCTTCATTAAAGTAATAAATATTAACATCATCAGAAGCATTACCGCTGTAACCCATGACAAGCTGGAATTCACCTTCGTAATCTTCTAAGCCAGCAGGGAATGAGAATGTAAAGTTAAGTACATCTCCAATTGCCTTTAAACCATCTGCTTTTGCGAGAGCTTCTTCATCTGCAGAAACTGTCAGAGTTGTTCCTTCCGGAAGGTCTTCAGGTAACACTACATTTGCAGTTGTTCCTGTAATTTGAAGAACTTGTCCCTTTTCGACAGTGATTTCTGCTCCTAATTCAATTGGCTGAGGACCATCTTCCACTCCAGGGAAAACTTCACTTATTACTTTCATAAATTCTCCAGCAATTGCCTCGTAACCAGCTTCACTAGGATGAATGTTTGCTGGGTTTGGTAGATATTCAGCATACTTACCATCAAAAGCTGCGAATGTTGGGATAAAAGTAGCACCTACTGCCGATGTAGCTGTCTCGATTGCAGTATTTAGCCCAGTTAGTAAAGGAATAATCACTGCCTCAGGTAAACCGGGCAATGCATTATAGTAGCCCATTACATAAATTTCAGCATTTGGATTTACTGTTACTAATGTAGTTAGGATTGCACCCATGTTTAATCCTACATTTTTAATATTATCTTCAATTTCTAGCTTCATTTCGTTGAGTTGCGTTAATTTTGCAATTGTATCTTCAAATTTATTTTTAGTTTCAGTCGCCTTGGCTTGTGCCATGATGAAATTATTTACTGCTTCTAGCGTTTCAGCAATGGAATTATCTACTGAAGATAACGCTTCATGTAATTCGGTATCTAATAGCTCTGAACTCTCGAGGAGTGTCTGTATTACAATTAGTTTTCCGATTGCATTTTCCAATTCTGATAAAGCTTGTTCTAATTTTTCAAGGCTTGGGAGAGCACCTAGATCTGCAACAATATTTTTTGCAGTTAAAGTATGCACTACTACTTGGTGCCAAGTATCTACTAAACTAGTATAATCATCTTCTGATAAAACGATTTTTAAATTATCCTTAATTAATTCAAGTTTACTTTGAGAATCGAGAATAGTTATTGAAGTATTTTCTGCTGCTGTGCCTACATTCTCTAAAAGCTGTTGTGCTGTAGCAAATTGACTTTCTAATTCACCTTGCAAAATCGCTACATTAGCAGGATCTAAGTATTTCGGATCAAGTCCTACTAGTAATGACGCATCTAGTCCTGCTAGTGCATCATTAGCACCAACACTAATCGTAATAATGTCTGCATTCGCAAGTTCTTCGATCTCACCTAATGCTTGAAGTACATCAGGCGACTGCGCTCCAGGTACTCCAGCATTTTTCAGATTTACCTCGTAGCCAAGAGCTTTCAACTCTTCTGTAATGATGTCGACATAGCCCGTTCCTAGCTTATTATCAGACAAAACGCCTGCTGCTAAGGAATCTCCTAAAGCAACATAATTAACCGTTTTCGATTTTTCGGTATCTGCCAGTGCAGATAGTGGTGCGAAAACTAGTAAAAACACCACAAGTACAAGTAAGGCCTTCGAACGTTTCAACATTCTTTCCAACTAACTCTCCCTTTCCATATTTTTGTATGAATGGCATAAGAAGTTAAGTGTAAATATTGTGAATATTCATCATGACTATTATACTAGCAAAAAAATCACTTGTAAATTAGGAAGAAAATGTTAGAAAAGTAATTTTTTCCTCGCAGTGAAAGTGTGTTTTCATAATCCTATTTCCCGCTATGATATAATGTAGTAAGCGTTTTCTATTTAGGGAAGGAGAGCATATAATGAGGCACGTTTTTGCATATGGGGATTTACAGTATGAGATAGAAACAGAGTCAGGATTGAAGTTAAAGAACATTAGGCATAGTAAGGAACTACCATGGAACGACCCGTATCGTATTAGCAATGAGTTTGCCATACATATAGATGGAGAAGTAATAGATGGAAGCACAGAAGGAATGGTTGTACAGGATGTCTTGAAAACAAAGATAGAACCGGATGCAGAACAGGTAACGATTGTACTTGAACATATTGAAAAGAATTTACGATTGGAAGTTCATACGATTTTTTATGAAAATACGAGTTTAATAGAAAGATGGATGACAGTCCAGAATAATAGCGATAATGTTGCTACCATCACGCGTATGGACAGCTTGTCGCTCGTTGTTCCTGCCGCCAAATATGAACTAATGTATTTTACAAGTGATTGGGGAGTGGAGTTTGAACCAGTAAGAAAGGATCTGGAAGAGAGTACCGTCTTGGAAACTAAATCTGGACGTTCATCAAAAGGGATGCATCCGTGGTTTACGTTACTTCGTGAGGATGGTCAGTTATTAACGGCAACCGTGATGTGGTCTGGGAATTGGGCATTCCGGTTCGAACGAATGGATTCTGGAAGTTTTGCAATAAGTGGCGGTTTACATGATTGGGAGTTTTCTAAGCAACTTAAGCTAAACGAAACAATAGAAAGTGTGCGTGTAGTTCTAGCATTAGGAGAGAACAATGATATCAATACTACTTCTGTTCAATTTGCACAGGTTGGTAGAAAGCACTGGTATCCGAACAATGAATTTTCTAATCAGCTCCCGATAGAGTGGAACCACTGGTGGAGTTATAGTGATAAGTTTGTTGATGAGACGTCTTTTAAACACAATGTCGATGTTGCGGCTTCACTAGGGATTGATGTGTGTACACTCGATGCAGGCTGGTTTGGCCCGGCAGAAAATGAAGCTGATTGGTATGATTATCGCGGTGACTGGGATTTGGTTAATGTAAAACGATTTCCAAGTGGTATTCGCCACCTATCTGATTATGTACATGAAAAAGGACTTAAGTTCGGATTGTGGTGTGAAATTGAAGGACTTGGTAAAAAAGCAAATCTAGCAAAAACCAATCCTGAATTTGTCGCCACTCGTGATAATGAATCGTTAGGGTATGTATGTTTTGGAAATCCAGATGCTCAAGAATGGGCATTTTCCACCCTTGATTCCTTAATTACCGATTACAATTGTGATTGGATAAAACTAGATTTTAACCTCGATCCAGGTGCGGGATGTAATCGTAGTGACCATGGACATGATTGTGGGGATGGTTTGTACGAGCATTACATCGGTTATTATCATGTTTTGCGTAAAATAAGAGACAAACATCCTCAGGTCATTTTAGAAAGTTGTAGCTCCGGTGGACTGCGCATTGATGTAGGTATGTTAAAGGAAACACATACGACATTTTTAAGTGACCCTGATTGGCCAGAACATGATTTGCAAATTTTCTGGGGTGCGACAACGATGCTGGCACCAAATGTTTGTCTCCATTGGGGTTATTCCGAATGGTTTGAAGAGCCACGTCACGAAAAACAGAATTTTAACCCGAGGGATCCAAATCTACAGGAACATCAACTAGATTACTATAGTCGCATTTCCATGCTCGGTGGTTTTGGTTTCTCACAAAGGTTTCCGGAGCTACCAGAGTGGGTAGAAAAACGTTTTGCGGAACACACTGCTTTTTACAATCGGCATGTGAAAAAGTTTGTTCAAGGAGCGGACTTGTACCGACTAACGGAGCAACCACTACGTGAAGGGAAAGGGGAGAGGTGGCCAGCGTTTCAATATAGCCTACCTACTGAAGATGAGCACCTGTTGTTTGTATTTCGTATGGATAACTCTAGTAATGAACGAATTATCAAGTTAACGAACTTGGAGCGGGACAAACAGTACACAGTCACATGGCTTACAGAAAATAGGGATCAGGAATTTATCTTGGGATCCGTATTAATGGATACAGGGATATTGTTTGAAGGTCTTGAGGAAGAAAGTGCCGTAGTGTTGAAAATTAAATAAATTCCGGGACATGGGGTCAGTTTCCTTGTCCCAAAATATAAGAGGGACACGTGGGACACGGGGTCAGTCTCCTTGTCCCAAAAAGCAAAACGGGACATGGTTCCTGACCCCATGTCCCATTTTTCACATATCGTTTTTCCATTCATTATATTTAGCTTGGCCCGTTTCGAAATCTAGTTCTTCGCTTTTTGTTTCTCTCGCAATTCCGGTTTCGAAGTCGATTTGTATGTCTTGGAAGTGCCAGATGCCTTCAAAGTTGTAGTAGTTCACCATTTGATAGGTACTACTTCCGACCTGTTTAAATGCCCCTTCTAAAAAGCCATATCCTGCATTGCCATCAGCGTCTTTTACCTGCATCAACTTTCCATCGTGAATATAATATAGGCTAGCACCAACAGAGTTAGAGGACATTGTTTCCGACACTACTAAAATGGACGGAGTACCAGCTGTTATAAATACATGGTTCTTATTTTCATTAATAGTCATCGGCTCAGAGTTTAATGTATATTCACGCTTCTTCCCAGCCACGTTTTCAACGACTAGTTTGAAGTTTCCTTCGCGCACAATATCGCCTTCGTTTGCACCAGCCCATGGGAATTCTGTTACAGTCACATTCTCATTATCGGAAAAAAGCTGCACACGATAACGATCGGACGTTCCTTCCATATAAAAAGAAATGATTGGGTTGAAAAATTCTCTCTCGGTAAAATTTTTAAAAGGTAATTCTGTAGTTGGTTGATCGGTATTGTTTTTCTCTGGCTTATTGTTTTGCTCTTCCTCATCGTTGTTCGGCTCGTGCTCTTTTGAGGGTTTATCCTCGTCATCTTTCTTAAAAGCATCACTGGCAAGATCCCAAAACTGCTGTTTATCTTTTTTAGCTTGAGCTATCCTTTTATCTGCTTCGTCTCTTGAAATAGTGCCATACAGATACATTCGCTCAGGTTCGGTAAGCGAGTAAATATATGTCCACTTCGCCATTCTTTCCTCTGTATCGAGTGGCGTTTCAGGGACACACCCATCACAACTAACGATAAGGTTAAAGATGTCGCCTTTTTTTGCTTCCCAAGTTGTGTCAAGTTCGCCTGTAGTGTCACCATCCCAAGAGATAGTAGCATCCACTGAATAGTTCTTAATTCCGGACGCTTTATTTTTACTTTTATATTGAAGGGAAGTAATTTTCACCTCAATGTCTTCTGGATACTCCACTAATGTATCTGCCACTGTATGGCGAATATAATCTGCAACATTTTTCTTAAAGGATAAGTGAGAATAAACGAAATAGCCAGCAACAGCTAAAACAACTAAAATAACAATCCCGTATGTAACTTTCTTCATATTCTATACTCCTGAAAATAATATAATAATAGATGAATAGGTATATTATATCAGAAAGGGGACGAGGGGTCAGGAAACATGTCCCATATTGTTAGAATTTTGGGACAAGGGGTCAGGAAACATGTCCCACTTTTAAGACCCCATGATCCTCTGGGACAAGGAACCTGACCCCATGTCCCGTGACCCCATGTCCCGTTTAATTGCTAGTAACGATGATTCCGTCGATGTTGTTGCCTGAGATTTGATATTCATCGTTTATAGGAACTTGGATGGTCGTACTTTTTGTTATTGGATAGTACCGTATATTGTATTTCGTTCCGTTCACGGTAACAGTTAGTTGTTTTTTATCTTTCAGATATTCGAGATATTCTTCTAATACCATGTCTTCGTTCTGCATAATGGCGCTGTGAGGTAGACCAACATAGCGAATATGCCAAGGTTCGTATTCAATACCAGTTATATGTGTTTTATTCTTTGGATAACGTAAGATGAAGCCGTATTTCCAAGCGTTTTTCTCTATCCACTTTCCTTCTTCAGCCCATTCCATCTTTGTGGTTGTAGAGCCAACATCTAAGGAAAGACCTAAGTTATGCTCGCTGTAGCCAGCTGGAAGCGCAAAATCAGCACCCATTTGCTGGTACAGTTGGTCTTGTTCTGCAAATCCACGAAATCCACTGTTTATGATAAAATTGGAAACTCCATCTTCTTTTGCCCCCATTATCATTTGTGAAAATGATTGAATAAGCTCCTCTGACATCAAAATACTCGAATCAATTAACCCAAATCCGCTATATAAATGAGGTTGTTCATATACATTTACAATATCGGTTTTCATACTATCTTCATGAACAGGGTGTTCTGGATTAACGAGTACTAAGTTACCTTGATAAATCTGTTCTTTATGAACTTCAATTACTTTTGTTTGTTCAAAAGCAACTTTATCTTCAATTATTTTTATATTTAAGTCTTCTTTAAATTTTGGTGTGATATTGGACAAGGCGATTACCACACAAGCTACAATGACAAATAAAAAGCCCCACTTCTTCATTTGTTTACTCCTCCTTGAGAACATGATTCAAGGATAGCCAAGAAAACTTAAATTAAGAGTGGGGTAAAGTTTAAATTTTTCTTAAATCTTTTATTCTTGCGGTAAACTTACTGTAAACATCGTATGGATAACATCACTTTCAACAAAAATTGTTCCATTATGCTGTTCTATAATATTTTTGGCAATAAATAAACCGAGTCCAGTGCTATTACCTTGCTGTGTTCGTGATTTATCCCCTGTAAAAAACATATCAAACAGATGTGGAAGTTCTTCACTGGGAATGTGACTTCCATAATTTATGATTTGGATTACAATATCTCCTTCATCCATAAAACCATTAATATCAATGAATTCACCATCAGATCCATAGCGACTCGCATTTGATAAAAGATTCTCAAAAACACGAGCTAGCAATTCACCATCTGCATTTATCGGAAGTGAACTTGATAAATTAGTGCGAACTTGTAAATTGTTTTTCTCAAAAATAGGGTAAAGTTCTTCTATTAGTTGATGAAGTAAATCCGTTAGTTGAATGTTCCTTTTTCTTAATGGTAGCATGCCATAATTCATCCGAGTGATTTCAAAAAGTTCATCAATCAGTTTTTCCAAGCGTTGCGACTTTGTATAAGAAATGGATAAATAATGCCGAACTTGTTCTTTTGTTAAATCTCCATCTTTCAGTATCAAATCTAAATAACCTAAAATGGAGGTAAGTGGAGTTCGTAAATCATGTGCTAAGTTTACAACCAATTGATCTTTACTGCTTTCGGAAAAATCTCCTCTTTGAACTGCTTCTTCTAATTTTTGACTGGCTAAGTTAATATCATGGGCAATATGAGCAAACTCATCTTTTGCTGATATTTGCACTTCATGTGAAAAGTTGCCGCTAGCTAGATGTTGAATACCCTCTGATATCTTCCGAAAATAAATAGAATAGGGCTTTGTTAACATAAAGAAAATAAAAATGGCCAGTGGAATAAATATAATCAGAAATGCGTTTACATCCCCAAATATCCCTATGTAATATCGGACATATGCTAAAGGATCACCTAATTGAACAGTGGAACGATAATAATAGCGTAAAACAGAAAATATGATAAATGTGATTGTTCCAGCAATAGCCAAGCTTAATGCAAAAAGCAATAGCATCTTGAAACGGAAACTTTGAAATAGATTAGTCTTGGAATGCATAGCCGACTCCCCAAACGGTTTTAATCCATTTGTTTTTGCGTTTATCTTCTTTCAGTTTCTTTCTCAGTGTACGAATATGGACCATCACGGTATTCGCACTTTCAAAAAAAGTTTCTCCCCATACATGCTCGTGTATATTTTCCACACTAAAAACTTTTTTCGGATTACGAGCTAACAACAATAAAATATCAAATTCTTTCGGAGTAAGGTCAATGTTTTCACCATAAAGTGTGACACTTCTTTGCTCTGGTAAAATCGTAAGGCCGCCAAATTCTAACGCTGCTTTGTTATCTGCTTTTGGTTGTGACCATTTTAGCGAACGGCGTAATTGGGCATTTACCCGTGCTACTAATTCAATGGGCGCAAATGGCTTTGTCATGTAATCATCCGCACCAATGGCTAATCCATGAACCTTATCAAAATCAGATGTTTTGGCACTTAAAAAGATAATCGGCATATTGTGATGCTGGCGAATATGCTGAGTTACTTCATAGCCATCCATCTTAGGCATCATAATATCTAAAATAACCAAATCAATGCGTTGGTTATTAATAATTTGGATAGCTTCCTCACCATTAACAGCTTGAACGACAGAATAGCCTTCCTTTTCTAAATGAATCGCTATTAAATCAGCAATTTCCTTCTCATCATCTGCAACTAAAATCCAAACATCGTTCATACTCCCACCCCTAATAAAAGAAATAACTGCTCCTATTCTCCACCAAACTCCCGAATGAAGCAAGGGACATGGGGTCAAGGGACATGGGGTCAGGAACCTTGTCCCATTTAAGAAATTTGGGACAAGGAAGCTGACCCCATGTCCCAGACCCCATGTCCCAGGAAGCTGACCCCATGTCCCGAGAAATCTGGGACGAGGGACCTGACCCCAAGACCCGAGCACATAAAAAGGACATGGAATTTATTTGATTCCATGTCCACCATATGTTTATGCAGTTCTTTTCTTCATTTTAAATAGGACAAATCCACCTAATGTGATGGATACTAGTCCAAGTGCAAGGATGTTGTACATTGCTGTTGAAGTGTTTGGAAGTTTTTCGCCTTCTTCTCCAGCAGCAGGTGTTTCATCACCAGCAGCTTCCTTCACTAATGTTAACTCACCAAAGCCAGATGTATTTTGGAAAGATTGGCCAGAGGAGTCATTCCAAATGATAACAGCATCTCGTACGCCGTCGTCATCTTTATCATCATTAATTTGGAAATCAAAGCCGAAGACTGTTCCTTCACTTGCTGCAGACGCTAGTTTTATAGCAGCTTCTACGACATAACCAAAATCAGTTGTCTTCGTAGCTGTTGTAAAATTATCTGCTGAAGCAACTCCGCCATAGCTTTGTTTATTTTCATAATTGACACGGTATTGACCATCATCATCCTCAAACGCAGCTGTTTTCGCATTGTTTTGATCTAAAAATACTTCGACCGAATCTTGCTCCCAGTCATTTTCGCTTTTTACACTTAAGGAACCGTCATGTACTTCTGCATAGACATATAGATTCTCTTCATCCCACATTGTTCGTACTTCTGCCCATGCTGCATCAGAGCCTTCCACATATCTTTCTGTTTTGATGACATTGGCACCATCCCAAATATCATCTTTTTCTGCGTCAATCTCAGGAGTACCGAAAATTGCATCCGTTTTAAGTAGGTCTTCCGCACTTACAGGTGAAATTAATAAATTTAGTGCTAGTAGTGCAACAATAAAGAGACTAAACTTTTTTCCCACTCACAATTCCCCCTATCCAAAAAGTTGACAACGTAAATTAAAAACGGCCCTCCTTTCTCTAAGACAATCGTGAAAGTCTGTGGTGAAATCCAACTTTATGCCTTCCACCATGAAACAGCATCCAAAATAGGGCGCCATCCCAAATATACCTGATAAACAATATATTTAATACCCGTCGAAGTATAGGAAAATAGACGCAGGAGGGATGTAGGGTGAGGGACAAGGGGTCAGGAACGACGACCCACTAAACAAACTAAAATTGGTACTAACAAAAATAGTTAATTATTGCTACAATACGTGTAAGCGTTGTCACCGTGATTTTCCAACTAGGAAGCTTTAAGAAAAGTATAGGAGGAGTATTCATGTATGACTCTGTGTTAGAGAATATCTCCACAATCGAGGAGATTAATAGTGATTACCTGACTAGCTTATTACAGCAACATGGATATGAAGGAGTACGGGTAATTGATTTTACGTGTGAGCCTGTGGATGGAAAGTCATATGGTGGGGGCTCGATACACAGATTTAAGCTGACTTTCTCTGAACCGCCATTTGAAACTGTTCCACATTCTCTTATTCTAAAAGAATCACGAGAGATTGATAGTCAAGCTTTGGATCAAGGCTATGCTCGCAGGGAAGCAGAGTGCTATACACATCATTTGTTTAAGGACATTAACAAGAGGCTCTATATACCTAAGGGTTTTCGCGTTTCCATACAGCCGGAAGTAGGTAAGTATTGGATTTGGATGGAGGACCTAGGTAATCATACTTTCAATGTCACATGGTCATTGGAAGAGATGGGCAGAATGATTCGAGACATTTCAGAATTCCATGCCATCTGGTGGGAAAGGGTTGATGAGATTCGCAATATGCCATTTCTCAAGCATAGAGCACAAGCAATGTATGATGGTTTATGGGTGGACAGAATTGCACAAAACTGTCACGCCATTGAAACCCATCCACAAGCAAGTTTAATAGGAAAAATTTTTACTCCAGAGAGAAAAAAGCTGTTGATGCGGTTAAGTAAAGCTGCAGATATGATTTATCCAAAATTGGAAGCTTTACCACAAACATTATTACACCATGATATTTGGCCACCTAACTTAGGAAAGTTCAACGAGAAAACTGTCTTGATTGATTGGTCATATGTTGGACAAGGAACTCCAGGGGCAGATCTCAGTCAAACGGTGGGTTTATTATTGCAAATGTGGGATGCCAATTTAGATGACGAAGTATTGCTACAGGAACTCTGGAGTGGGTTACGAGAAGACTTTGGGTTAATGATTGAATATGAAGAGATAAAAGCTGGCTATGAGCTTGCTTTCTGTCTAAGACCTGCGCACGCATTGGGTGCACCTGTACTCGGATCCATTTTATCAGGGAACAGTGGAATGGTTGGTAGCGATGAACTAGACGGAAAACTAGCTTCAGCGGATGCGGTTCTACAACGGATTGAGCGAGGCATAAACAGGTTGTAACAGTATTATCTTAAAAAATAAGAATCGAGTAGGGGGCATACCCCTTTAAGGAGTAATGTGTATGGTGGAATATAGGGGAGCGCGTCGTGATGAGCGCGAGGATCTTTTGGATTTGGCGAATATTGCGTTTGGGTTTGATTTTGAGCCGGTGATGTCCAAGGTGTATGGGGAGGAGTTTGATTCTACAGCAATTACGAAGGTAGCGGTAGATGAGAAAAATAGAATTCGTGCACAGGTTGCTGTTTTATCACAGGAGTTAAATGTGTTGGATTTTACGCTTCAAGCCGGTTATTTAGGTACTGTTTCTGTCCATCCTCGTTCACGGGGAGAAGGACATATGAAGACGCTCATGCAAATGTGGCTGGAAGAACTGCAAGGAACACATGACTTGATTGTGTTAAGTGGTCAGCGCCAACGTTACGAGTACTTTGGTTTCACGATTGGCGGGGTAAAAGTGAAGTACAGCGTGAATAATTCCAATGTACGTCATGCATTAAAGGAAATTCCAATTGATGGGATTACATTCAAGCCATTATTTGAGGTGGAGGGAGCTCCTTCCTTTGTGGTAAAAGTAAACAGTGAACGTGCTGCATATGTGGTGCGGGATCAGGATAATTTGCAGCGTATATTAGCAACTTTTCATGAAGTAGCACTTGGAGTTATGAAAGAAGACAAACTAATTGGTTACGTACTTACGAATAAAAAAGGAAATGAAATATCAGAATTTGCTTGTGTGAATAAAGAAGACATCCTCAAAGTAGTGAAGGCTTATATACAATATGCCGATGTGGAGTGGGTTCATATTACTACACCAGAGTATGATCTAGATTTGAACGCCAGTCTCGGAAGATTTGCAGAGAATTACGTGATTGAAACATGCGATATGTACAATATATTAAACTTTGCAAACGTGCTAGAGGCATATTTGACAATAAAATATAAAACGACAGGGCTTGCACAAGGGGAATTTTCCGCCATTTTGGACGGCCAACCAGTTACGGCAAGAGTGGATGAGAATGGAGTAACAGTGGAAAGATCCGCGCAACAAGGAGCATTGGAGCTGAATAAGCAAGAAGCACAAACCCTTCTCCTCACACCACATGGCCGCTACTTGGAAATCGACGCACCCCATGGTTGGTTCCCACTACCAGCATATTGGTATAAAGTAGATAAGTTTTAGGGACATGGGGTCAGGAACCTCGTCCCAATTTCATAAAGGGACATGGGGTCAGGAACCTCGTCCCATTTTCAAAGGGACATCGAGTCAGAAACCTCGTCCCATATTCTCAAAAGGGACATGGGGTCAAAGGGACATGGGTCAGAAACCCCAACCCATTTTTTAAAAAACAAAGGAGTTGCGATATGAAATTTTCCCTCTGTATCGGTGCTTATCCTGATAAAGATGTTATCTATCATTTGGAGAAGATTAAAGAGCATGGCTTTCATGGTTTAGAATACTATAATTGGTGGGACCTAGATTTGATAAAGGTTGCACAGGAGCAAGATAGAATTGGTGTTGGGATCATTGCAACTTGTACTCGTTTTTTCAATCTAGTAGATTCAAATTATAGAAATGAGTATATTCACCACCTACAAGCTACAATCGATGCATGTCACATTCTTGGAACCAAAAAAATTATTACCCAGACTGGTAATGTAATAGAAGGAATCAGTCGAGAGGAACAGCGCAATGCGATGGTAGAAACATTAAAACAGTGTGCGATTTTGTGTGAGCAGGCAGATGTAACGTTAGAAGTGGAGCCTCTGAATGGTTTAGTCGATCATCCAGGCCATTTTTTACAGCGCTCCGATGAAGCGGTCGAAATTATCGATCGAGTTGACAGCCCTTCTATCAAACTCGTATTTGATGTATATCACCAGCAAGTGACAGAGGGGAATGTGATTCGCAATGCAATCAATTATCGCGACAGAATCAGTCACTATCATATTGCAGATAACCCTGGACGAAAGCAACCAGGTACAGGTGAGTTAAACTATATTAATATATTAAAAGCGATAAAAGATACAGGGTATGATGGTTATGTTGGCCTCGAATGTGGCTATACCGTCGACACGGACTCCGCGTTGGCAAGATTTAAAGAGGAGATTCTAGAGAAAGTTCCTCTCTAACGTAATGCAACTTTAAGTAGGTGAAAAAGAAGGATAAATATTGCAACTCTGACATGCTAAACTCACGGTGCTTTATTGGATTGGAGAAATTGCAATGGGAATGAAAAATTATTTAATCGAAGGTGTTTCCTGTACTGGGAAAACATCAGTTTGTAATGAATTACAACGGCGCGGATACCATGCCATTCATGGTGACCGTGAATTAGCTTATCAAGGTGACCCGGAAACAGGTCAACCGACAGATGGCCGTACGCACGAGAATCACATTTGGGATGTAGAAAAAGTTAAAGTATTGGTTTCCAACGAGGATGAGCCGTTCACATTTTTCTGCGGTGGTTCTAGAAATTTTTCGAAGTTTATTGATCTATTCGACGGTGTGTTTATCCTCGATGTGGACAGAGAAACATTGAAACGGCGGATTGACATGCGTTCGGAAGATGATTGGGGAGCGAAGAAATCAGAACGGGATCTCATTTTACGCTTGCATCAAACGAATGAAGACATTCCGAAGAACGGGATTATCATTGATGCCACTGCACCAATTGAGCACGTCGTGGATGAAATCATTCAACTGTGCAAGTAGTTTATTATGATATTCCATACCTTGCAACGAACATTGAGGGATAAAAGGAAACGCTTGGAGTTTATTTTTGAACTTCAAGCGTTTTTGATACTGTCTAAATTGTTTTTTGGTGTTCAAAACAATAGATTTTCCTATTAAACTTTTCATTGGATAAGCAGTATGATTTCACTTTATCAGAAACAGGCTTTTGACAGATTACACATGTAGCTTGTTTGCTAGTTGCCGGCCTTGCTTGTTTTAATGCATTTTCATGTTCTCTTCGTATCTCGGTATCTGTAATATTGGCATTTGAAAAAGTAGTATATATCGATGCAATATCACTTTCATCAAGTAGCGGTTGTTTATGTTGTATTTGTAAAACAGACAACTTGCGATGTATGAACTCGGACAATTCAATGTCATATACAATGAGTTCATTAGAAGCTATTTTTCGATAATCCATGCCAACTTTAAAAGTGCACCGTTTTGTAAACGAAACAATTGAAATAAACAATGTATGATACTTTTTGTCCAAGAATGAAGATAATGCCTGTATGTGCCCATAATTTTGCACAAAGGGATTCATCATCTTAAATTTTCCGTTCACTAACCAAGTTTTCCGGTCCTTTCCACCGTAAATTGTACCTTGATAATTCTTCGTTTCGATACAGAAGATACCAAATGGTGTCAACACAACATGGTCTATTTGGGAGTAACCAGACGTAGCCTTTGGATTTTTTACCAGCAAATCACTTAAATAACGACAATCCTTTGGTAACTGATCTAATTGTATATCAATCTTATATTCACCTAATTCACCTTTTCTAGCAGCAATTCTCTCTTTTTCTCTGTTCATCTTTGGCTCAACAGCCGGTACTTCCTTCTTCTTCTTAAAAATATTAAATAGCATACGATACTCCTTGCTTGTTTGTTATATGTACTATTGTATATAAGATGGTAGGGAGATGTACAATGAATGCGATATCCAATAAGTAACTTTGTTATTATTTTCCAACCTTTTTCATAACAATACCTAAGCAATTTTCTACAAATTACACACTTTATAAAAATACCATTTTGCTCATATGACATGCTTCGGTATTTCTCGGGAAATATTTGCTTGCAAGTTTTGTAGAAATCATTAGGCTATATCATATTTTGAAAGATATCATAGCCTCTATTTCCCGTTTATTGTAATACTGTGCTTTAAATATTCAGTTGATTTGAATCGGAAATAGTTTGAGTGAAACAGAAGAGTGTAGAAGAAGTGAAGGAACTTCAAGATACAGTTCATTTAAAACTAAAAAAATCCGACTAGTAAGGGAGATCCCAATACAAGTCGGATTTTAAAATAACTATTGTAAACTTACGCCAGCTTCTGCAGCTAAGTCTTCAACAGCATACATATAGTCTCTCATTAATCCACGAGCAGTTGTCAATTTTTCATTTGCTTCCGTAATAATCGCATAATCTTGTTGTTCTAAAGCGGACAGCATCAACGTAAATGCACCGTTTTGAACATTAATTGCTTCAATGTATATTTCGTGGACTTCTCTAATTGCACTGTTTTTTGGCATTACCGCTTCTACTTCATCGATGAAGGCAAGGTATCCCGGAATGATTTCATTCGTTAACGCAGCGTATAGAGTTTCATCATCAGAATAATTGTCACCTGTTACACTGTCATAAATACCTATTAATCTTTCTTCTTCAGGTGCTAAAGTTCTAACACTATTCACATAATCATTGAATGCAGCAGTTAGCTCATTTTCACCAGAATTATCAGGTTTTTCTGCTGTATCATCTGATTTATCTTCTTCCTTCGCACCATCTTCAGAATTATCTTCATCTGCACCATCTTTGTCGTTCTGTTCAACCGTTTTGTCAGATTTATTCGTATCCTTGTCTGCGGAACTGTTAGCGTCGTCTGAGTTTCCACATCCAGTTAATACCAAAAGAGCTGACATCAATAATAAAGCTAAAAGTTTTTTCATGCTGTCCCCAATTCCTTTCAAATTTATATCCCCTCTAAATATCATGACAATTATAACTATTCCGAAGGAGAAATAAAAGCAATTCAACTTAATACAGGAAAAAGGGTAGAGCAAAAATGGGCTTTCTGTTAGTAAATTCCTAGCTTCGTAGTTATAACGACTTATTGGTAGACGAGTATAGCACATAAGCACTATGTAACGAAATGAGAAAGAGGAAGTGAAAAAATTATAAATTGCCTCCTTGTCCTTTTTAATTATTGCGATTGAACTTTCCCTTTTAAATTATTGAGATTGAACTTTCCTTTTAATGTATGAAAACTGTGAAAAGGTTCGAAAAAACAGATGAAAGGGATTACAAATATGCGATAACAAGGTACTATTAAAGTAATGTGTGACATGGGGTTCTTAGGAGTGATACCCCGAATGGATGTCCTAGTTGGGATGAATCCTTTCATCCGAAATAAATGATGGTGTGGTGATGATGAAGATGGAAACGAAATCCAATTAATGAGCAGGAGTGTGGTCATCACTATGTAAGGTCGATGGCAAGCTGGGGGTCTGTTATTGCGCTAACGGGATTTCAATACTCTGCAATCGACAAAACGATGATGTTTAATGGTAATCTAAAAAAAATGTTCTGGTCTAATGTCAGTGCTTGGGGAACATGTAAAATCGAGAAGCGAGAACAAGGTACAAATGAAGCTAAAAGTGCTTTCTGTTCGAAAAGTATTGATAGGAGAGCGGACGAAATCGATTTGCATGAAGTGAAGGAAATAGGGGCAGGTGGAAATATCTTGCACACTCATTCCTATACTTATATAAATAAAAGAAAAAGAATAGTATTCTATTAAAAGAAAAGGGATGAATTCATGTTAAAAGGTATTCCAGCAATTTTATCACCAGAATTATTTAAGATTATGTTAGAGATGGGCCATGGCGATGAAATCGTCATAAGTGACGGAAACTTTCCAGCTGCTAGCTGTGCTCAACGATTAATTCGCTGTGATGGTCATCATGTTCCAGAACTACTGGAGGCTATGTTAAAATTCTTTCCAGTGGAAGAAGAGGAAGATTTTACAGCGACATTGATGGCAGTGGATACTGATAATGCTCGTGAACTCCCACCAATCTGGGAGGAATATCGCTCCATACTGGAACAGGAAATCGACAATTCAGTTGAATTTGGATATATCGAACGCTATGAGTTTTATGAAAGAGCTAAAAATGCATATGCGGTTGTCGCTACCAGCGAGAAAGCTCTATACGCTAATATTATTCTGAAAAAAGGTGTAGTCACAGAGTAATGAAACGGGATGAATTATAGCTAATAGGAAACATGTGAAAATAACTCTACAAAGCACAAGAACCGCTTTTCGTTCTTGTGCTTTTTTCTTTCAAAGTGCACCTTAAATGGGTTGATTCACCGTGTCATTATTTGAGATAATAGATAGAATATTATCGATGATTGGGGGGATTTCATGTGAATCAAAAATTAGATTTGATTTTAGAAAAACTAAACAACATTGAAACTTCTCAACATGAACTAACTAGAAGAGTCGGTAATCTTGAAACATCACAAAGTGAAATTTCTGGTAGATTAGGGAATATGGAAACATCACAAAGTGAATTTGCTAGAAGATTAGGGAATATGGAAGCATCACAAGGTGAAATTTCAGGTAGATTAGGGAATATGGAAGCATCACAAGGTGAAATTCCTGGTAGATTAGGGAATATGAAAGCATCACAAGGTGAAATTTCAAGTAGATTAGGAAATATGGAAATATCACAAAGTGAACTGACAAAAAAAGTGGAGAAGATTGATTCTTCTCAGCAAGAAATGTCAGGAAAAGTAAATGCAATCGATGCAAATGTGGATCAAATAGATAAGAAAGTAGACAACCTAGAAAAAGAACTCCATGCTTTTAGGGAGGAAACTAAAACTACTCTGCAGATTATTCAATCTGGACAGCGTGGCACTCGCGAAGAAATGATACAGCGTTTTAGCGAAGTAAAGCAAGTATTAAGTCATCTCGAATCTGATATTACTTTTACCTTTCATAAAACAGCTCAGCACGAGTTAGAGATAAATCGAATGAAAAAGCAATAAACAAAGCACAAGAATCTTGGGTTCTTGTGCTTTTTTTTGTTTTTGAAATGACGGCAGTTGGGACAAGGAAGCTGACCCCATGTCCCAATTATTGTTTTCCGTATCCTCTTTCCTGCAATATTCGAGCGACAATGGCTCGTTCAGAAGGAGACCGGAAGTTGTTGAGTTTTACCATTTGGATAAGCTTTTGATCAGGATAATTATTAAACTTGTTATAATTATCATCCAATTGGTCTTGTAGTTCGTAATATGTATCGGTTATTTTTCCAAATAAACCTTTCAGTCTAATAGAAGTTGCACTCTTTTTCGCTAAATCTTTCGCGTATGGACTAAGCGATGCATGTTTTAGGTCGAGTTCCATTCCGCTGTCATTAAATTCAACGATATCAAAATCTACGATCATTTCATTTTCTATAATTTCCTTCATCGCTTCTGCTAGCAATCTCTTATCCTTTTTGTATACGTCCGGATAAATCATGAAGGGCTGATCTACCCAGTCTAAATTAATAAAAGCAGATGCTCGTTTGATAATCGTGTAAATGACAAAATCTACGTTCTTTATTATCTCCATCTCCCATTGCGAATGTTATTTCGAAGTAGTATTTTGAGTGCGTGGTTTCCCGGCATCACTACGTTTAGCGCGCCATCTACCATCTTTGTTTTTAGCGCGGTTTTGCCCTGCAGTTGGTCCTGTTTTTACAATTGGTCCTTTCGTTTCTCTTGGACTTGGCATGATGATTCCCCCTATGTTTGATTAATACGATATTATTTTAACATAATTTACGAAAAATTTTGCTAAATAAGAGGGGATATGTCCTATGTCTCAAATCCTATGTTGCTATTTGATTCGATATGAACACATGTTGTATTCCGAAATTGCATTCGCAATGGATCATAATGGATAAATTTGTTCGGTTACGATATGTGACGAAATCCGATAAATTTTACAAGCAAATGAAAGAAAAAGGGGGAGTTTTTACCTCCAAAGAAGAATGTATACTGTAATCGACTTTAGCAGAGAAGGAGATGTATAGAATCAATATTTCTAAAGATGTAACCCCTTACAAAGGGAGTCTTGACATTACGGTAATGGAGGGAAATGCATGATTGAACTAAAAGTATCTGAATACTTAAAAGAGATTGAGCGTGTAATAGAGAAGGGGAGATTTAAGGATAGTTGGGATTCACTTGCGAATTATGAACTTGCAAAGTGGTATAGGAAGGCGAAGTTCGGAATATTTATTCACTGGGGAGTGTATTCTGTTCCTGCATTTGGAAATGAGTGGTACTCGAGAAATATGTATATTCAGGGCTCAAGGGAATTTGAGCATCACGTAAAAACTTATGGTAATCATAAGGAATTTGGCTATAAGGACTTTATTCCAATGTTTACAGCGGAAAAGTTTGATGCTGATGAATGGGCAGAACTTTTCAAAGCAGCAGGAGCAAAGTATGTCATGCCTGTCGCCGAACATCATGATGGGTTTCAAATGTATAAAAGCGATTTTTCTCCATTTAATGCTTATGAAATGGGGCCCAAGCGCGATGTTATCGGTGAACTAGGTGAAGCTTTGGAGAGTAGAGATATAGCGTTATGTACATCTTCACACCGCATGGAACACTGGTTTTTTATGGGACATGGAAAAGAGTTTGATAGTGATATAAAAGAACCTCTTAAGAGAGGTGATTTTTACTGGCCTGCCATGTCAGAACCAGATCACCATGACTTGTTCAGTCCAGCTCCTTCTAGCGAGTTTTTAGAGGACTGGTTGATTCGTACGTGTGAAATTGTCGATCGCTATCGTCCGAAAATCATGTATTTTGATTGGTGGATTCAACACCATGCAGTAAAGCCATATTTAAAGAAATTCGCAGCATATTACTATAACCGAGCAGATGAGTGGGGAATCGAAGTAGCCATTAATTATAAGCATGATGCTTTTATGTTTGGGACTGCTGTAGTGGATATTGAAAGAGGTCAATTTGCGGAACAGAAGCCTTATTTTTGGCAAACAGATACTTCCGTTGCGAAAAATTCTTGGTGTTATACAGAGAATAATGATTATAAAACAGCGAATGAGATCATTTGTGATCTTGTTGATATTGTGAGTAAAAATGGTAGTTTACTATTGAATGTTGGGCCGAAAGCAGATGGAACCATTCCAGAAGAGGATAGAGCTATTCTGTTAGAAATCGGAGAATGGTTAAAAGTGAATGGGGAGGCTATTTACGGAAGTAAAGTGTGGCGCAAGTTTGGCGAAGGTCCGACAGAAGTTCAAGAAGGGCAATTTACGGATGGTGCTTCCAAAGTATTCACATCGGAGGACATTCGCTTTACCGTAAACGGCTCCTACTTATATGCAACCGTATTGAAATTACCAGAAGACGGGAAAGTAGTAATCCGCTCACTTGCCGAACAGGATGCATCTAGACTTCCTCACTTCCATGGAATTATTAAAGATGTAGAAATATTAGGATTTGAAGAACAACTAAACTGGACACGCACCCAACACGGCCTAGAAATCACCACAACCAAAGTCCAAAGCAACAAACCCGTCGTCTACAAAATTCATATAGATTAGTTGTTTGGGTGCCAGTGGTCGACCCCCTTATAATGGACACTAGAAATGTTACAATTGTTTAATAATGCTTTTCTGGGGAGTGACCAAGTTTGAAAAACAAAAATGAAACA
>NZ_JBHSMC010000044.1:0-53466 GCF_042655485.1 Lederbergia graminis | reverse complement strand
TCATCATGTCCTCCGTTTAAATGGTTTCTTGGTCGAAAACATTGTATCACGGGTCATGGTGATGACCTATTCTTTTTACACAATTATATGGACTTAATCGGAAAATGGACGGAGGTGGTCACGATGGAGGTTGCCGCGTGCCCAGTGGAAGGAAAAATCGAAGGAGTCGGTCACGTTGGAGCTCGTATCGTGCCCGGTTGAGAGGGAAATGGATGGTAGCGGTCACGCAGTAGCCTGCTGCGTGCCCAGTAAAAGAAAAAAAAATCGGAGGAGTCGGTCACGTTGGAAGTCGTATCGTGCCCGGTTGAGAGGAAAATGGGCGGTGGCGGTCACACATGAGTCCTCAAAGTCCCCTCTTAAAGTAAAAAAAGAAGATGGAGGTCATGCTAGAGCTTCACTCATGCCCGCCTAAAGGAAAAAGAGAAAGGAGAGGTCATGCTCAGTTCAATACACTCGCGTTCCCACTCCCAAATGAAATAAGCAGCACATGCTACAATATATCCAGCAACTTACCACATAAATGAATAATTCAGCTACATACTAGTCTTCACCTCTAATAACCAACCATTTTACTAAAATATGCCTAATGACCTATATAATATTATTTTGATATAATGAATAATAGATTGATATTATATAAGGAGATGGACCAGTGAAGTCAAATTCAAGAATTTCAGCTAAACTTATCCCTTTTGTCATTGGTTTTGTCATCGTAGTAGCTGCCGCAATATGGGCATTTTCCTCCATGAATAGTGGAAAAGTAATTCCATTTTCCTCAATAGAAGATACCATAAAAGCTCAAAAAGGTGAGCTCGTAACCTTAACTGAGAAAGTAGACGGTACGATTTATATAGATACTCCAGATGGTAAATTTATTTCTCATTTTCGCCCAAATAGTCCACTAGTTGAAGAATTAGTGCAAAAATACAATATACAATACAAGTACTCTGATAGTAGTAGTGCTGGGTATTTCATATTTGGCGGTATAATAATTGTTGGATTAACAGCAGCGATTATTTTACGAAAAAAGGGTGGGTTAAGTTTTGCTAAGTCAAAACATAGCACTGCAAAATCGATCCCACTACCAACCATTACTTTGAAAGATATTGGTGGTTTGCCAGAAGAGATGAAAGATGAGATTTTACAAACACTTGAGATAGTAAAAGATCCAGAGCGCTCTGCGAAAGTAGGAATCAAAGCACCAAAAGGAATCCTACTTTATGGACCGCCTGGAACTGGGAAGACTTTACTTGCACAGGCGATTGCACGTGAGCTTGGTGCAAACTTCTTCTCTGCGAGTGGATCTGCTTTTACTGAATTATTTGTTGGTGTTGGAGCTTCTAGAATTAGAGGATTATTCGAAAATGCTCGAAAGCAAACACCTGCAGTAATTTTTATTGATGAAGTGGATGCTCTAGCCGGGAAACGGAAGCAACATGGCGGGGAAGAAGCAGAGAAAACATTAACAGAATTACTTGTACAACTGGATGGTGGTCATCAAAATGAAGGAATTTTATTTATTGCGGCCACAAACAGAAAAGATATGCTAGATGATGCATTCTTACGCCCGGGTCGGATTGACTTTACATTTAATGTTCCTTTACCGGATACAAAAGGTCGTAAAGAGATTATCGATATTCACACAAAGAATAAGCGACTTGCAGATAATGTAATTGCGTCACTTGATACACTTGCTGAAAGTACAACAGGTTTTTCTGGTGCACAAATAAGTTCTTTATTTGAAATGGCAAGTAGAAAAGCAGTTCGTGAAGGACGGGAAGAAGTAGGGATGGAAGACCTGGATTATGCGATAGACCGTACTATTCTAGGTAGCACTTCTAGAGCGTTGAACGATCCAGAAACAAAGAGAAGAGTCGCAATCCATGAATCTGGACATGCACTTATTCAAGCAGTAACGAAACCGGGTTCTGTCCGGAAAGCGACAATTATTCCTCGTGGTCAAGCATTAGGGTATGTGGCACCATTACAACAAGAATTGCATCTTACTACAGCAAGCGAGTTATTAAATCGAGTAAGTATGATTCTTGCAGGTGGAGTTGCAGAACGGTTATATCTTGGCGAACATAGTGTTGGTGTAAGTGGTGATGTTCAACAAGCAAAACAACTTCTAGAAGATATGGTTGACACAGGAATGCTTCAAGATGGTTTTACGTTAACTTTCCATAAACAAGATAAAGATGCAAAAATGCAAGAGTTATTCCAACAAGCAATACAACAAACGGAACAAATGATAGTAGAACACAAACCTGCGTTTGAACAATTAGTAGAAGCATTACTAAAAGAAGAAACGTTGGATGGAACAGAAGTACAAGCAATTGTGGACCAAGAAACTGCAATTTTAATATAAAAAAAGGGTAGATTCCAATAATTTTGGATCTACCCTTTTTACACTGGTAACATAAAAGCAGCCTTAGTGCCCACTCCAACTTCGCTTTTAATAATAAGTTGACCATTGTGCAGATTAATAATTTGCTGGCAAATTGCAAGGCCTAGGCCAGTACCAGTTGTATTCTCATTTGCTTTATAAAACGGCTTGTGAATATTTTTTAAATCCTCTTCTTTAATTCCACAACCATTATCATTAATTTCTCCGATAAAAGATTGGTTTTGAATATACCCTTTAATTTCAATGACACTATCTTCGCCACTATAATTCAAGGCATTATCAATTAAGTTAATAAGCAACTGTTTTATGCGATTACGATCAGCATGCAAGGAAACTTCATCAGAAACATCAACAAGTATATGCACTTGTTTCTTTTTTAATTGCTTATCGAATTGCTTTACCACTTCATCTACAAGCTCGTGAAAATTAAAATCCATCTTTTCAATTTTCATTGTTTCATTATTTAACCTAGAAAAATCGAGTAATTCTTCTACCATCTTAATGAGCCTATCGGTTTCATTCGTTATAATCCGAAGCCCAGTTTCCGTTTCTTGTTTATCTTGAAGATTTCCAGATAAGAGTGTTTCACTCCAACCTTTAATACTTGTAAGTGGAGTTCGGAGTTCATGGGATACTGAAGAGATAAAACGATTCTTCATTGTCTCATGTTGTTGTAAGGAATGACTCATTTCATTAAAAGACTTAGCAAGAGTGCCTAGTTCTCCAATATAATTTTCTTCAATATTCATATCGAAGTTCCCATTGGAAAACTGCTTTGCTGCATTTGTTATATGTGTAAGTGGAGTTGTAATCCTTTTGGCAATCGCATAACTCAGGATTAAGACAATTGTTACTATGCCAACACCTATACATAGGGCAATAATAATTAGTCTTTTTACGAACTCATCGATTTTTTCTAGAGAAATAACAAAGCGAAAGTAAATGGTTGGTTCATCCTCAAACTCTAATGGGACAGCTGCTGCTAAAATTCGTTCACCAGTGTCCGGATTTTCACCTACCCAAGTGGATGGAGTTTCTAAGGTTGCTTTTACAAGTTCTAATTGGTCGATTGTTCCGTGTGGGGAAAACCCACTAGAAGACATTAATACTTCACCAGACGGAGAAACAATCTGCATTTCTGCCTGTGACATTTTAAATTCTTGTATCATTTTCGGCATGGAATACTGTAAGTTAAAAGGTGATAAATCCATAAAACGCGTAGCAAAATTAGCTGCGTTTTTGGCATACGATGTAATAATTTCCTCTGTGTTTTTATAGTAATACTGGTATATACTTACAAAAAATACACCTTCCAACATTGCAACAGTTAAGGTAATAATCATAAATTGCTGTAAAAAAAGCCGCTTCTTAATTCCAACTTCTTTTGTCATTGTTTCACCCATTTGTACCCGAAGCCCCATACAGTTTGAATATAGGCCGGATTGGAAGCATCATCCTCAAGCTTTTGCCTTATACGGCGTATATTCACATCCACAATTTTAGAATCACCAGGGAAATCTAATCCCCATACTTCATCTAAAATGTCATTCCGATTGATGGCATCACCGTTTGCTAGATCTAAAATAGAAAGAATTGCATATTCGGTTGGTGATAATTCAATCTTTTTTCCATTCTTATATACACATCTATTTTGACGATCCAAGCGAATCCCAGTTTCTTTTACCTCAACAGGATTATGGTGATGAATGATTCTACGCATCAATGTTTTTATCCGAGCAACTAATTCATTTGGGCTAAATGGTTTTGATATATAGTCATCGGCTCCACTAAGCAATCCGTCCACTTTATCAGTCTCTGTAGTTTTTGCAGTAAGCATAATAATACCGATGTTTTCATTTTTTTGCCTAATTTCTTTACAAACTTGAAAGCCGTCTATACCAGGGAGCATTATATCGAGAAGAACGAGGGAGATATCTGGTGTATTTTGTAAAATAGCTAGAGCTTCTTCCCCTGAACTTGCTTCGACTACTTGATACCCATGTCTTTTTAAATTGATTAATATAAAACCTCTTATATTTTCCTCATCTTCCACTATTAATATTTTTTCCATTCGTTTCCCTCTCAGCTTTATTCATTTTCATTTAATAGTTGAAAAAGATTTTCCGTTTCTTCATCTGCAGATTTAGATAAGTATATAAAGTTATTATTTTCTGCGAGTATTGTCCATTCATCATTTGGATCATAATATTTATTCGTTACGTATACATCAAATAAAACATCATTTGTTTCAGCATCTAATATTTCCGTGTACTTTCTATCATCTGACTGGTTGATCTTGATAGCTGGCCAATGTAACGGGATACTTATTTTATATTGTAATTGATATTGGATGAATAATTTGTCGATAATTTCCGTCTGGTCATTTTCACCTATTTGATAATAAACTGTAATATAGGGTGTATCGACATAGGCAAGTTGTTTTTCTAATACTGGTTCGATTAAAGTTCCATATTCAAGTATACCATCGAAATTGATATCTTCACTTTTCACTGCTGCTATCTTAAATGTGTCATGTAAAGGTTTCTCTGCAATTTGTGAATACATATTTTGTAGGCGATTTTCTTCCACTACTATAATATAAGTTGTTGCAGAATGTGCCCCAATACTTGCATCCAGCATGATTCCATTCTTAGTCGTTGAAACTTTCCCACTAATTAAGTTGTAATATCCGTTAATATACGGGTCCAGTTCCAGGCGATCTCGTACCACTAATGTATCTTTTTCTTGTCCATACAGAAGGAGAGTGTTGAATTTTCCTTTATCAAATTTTATTAATATTAATTCCTGCGCTTCTTTCTCATCGAAGTTATCCACTAAGAAATGAGAATACGACTCATCTAATAACAACTTTGGTGTTTCTTCTGAAAAAATATCATATATGAGCAAGCCGCGTTCCGTTGATTCTTCTGAATAGGTGAAACCAGCGATAATTTCTTTTCGATTATCATTCGTTATGTCTGTAAATTGGAGGTCAACGAGTACGGCACCACCTCCATCGATACTGGCAACTTTTTCCCACCCATCATTATTTTTTAAAATAATACCTTTTGCTAGTTCTGTTTTTACGGTCGATTGATAAAACACAATTGCTTCTTCTTTACCATCACCGTCTAAGTCTACTAGCATTATTGGATTATTCTTTTCACTATTTATTGGTGTTAACAAATCTGCATTATTTGGGATATATTTCGACAAAGATTCCTTTAATTCTGCCTTTGTTCCTGGAAGTTTTGGTGGTGACATTAAGGAGGTGTTTGGTTCATAGAAAGAGCAACCAGTTATAAAAAATAAAGCTAATATTGAAATCAGTAATCTATGAAGTCGTTTCATATATAGTAGCCTCCGTATTCAATAGCAAATCTATTTTATTATACATCTTAACAGTATTTGTAACAAAAAAGTAACAGTGGTATTTATTTATCAATATTGTAACTTTTATGTTACCAATTTACATGTCGGATATTTTAATATAATAGTAGAATGTGTCGAAGGGATGAAACGGGATGGATAGAACAACCAGAAGAAGAATGAGAAGGTTAAATAAAAAGGGGAAAATAGCGGCTAGTTTGTTATTTGCACTGTTAATGATGTTAGTGTATTTAATTTGGGTCGGAATTTCAGAAAGCAATGCTGAGGCAACGAAGAGTAATGGATATCCCGTAGTAGGACATAATGATCAAGAGCAGAATCAAACACCAGAACCTGAGAAGGAAGAGGATACCCCTATCCAAGATGAAGAGGTGGATGAACCTGTTCAAAATGAAGAAGATGATTCTAATTTAGAAGATCCGCAGACTGATAAAGAATCGGAGCTGCCGATAGAAGAAGATCAACCAATTGATGAAAATAATGAAGAAACACCAAAAAATGATAATCAACAAAAAGACCAAGAGGGAGAAAAGGATGATTCGACGGAAGGAGAGCAAAATGTGGAGACTGCATTAAAAACCGGGAAATATGTTTATTTAACGTTTGATGATGGCCCACATCCTGTATCGAAAGACATCTTAGCACTCTTAGATAAATATAATGCGAAGGCAACTTTCTTTATGCTTGAACCAAATATGAAGAACCATCCAGAGGCAGTAAAAGCAATGGTGGAAGGTGGCCATACAGTTGGTGTCCATGGTGTTACACATGATAAATCTAAAGTATATAAATCTCCAAGTAACTTTGTAAACGAAATGGAAAAAGCAATTTCATATATATATGATTTAACTAATATTGATACATTGCTAAGTAGAGCGCCTTATGGATCAAAACCGTATATTACTCCACCTTTTAAGTCTGCAGCAGATGCAGCAAATTTAATTCTCTGGGACTGGAATATTGATTCAGTAGACTGGAAATTCCAGAATGGAGAATTTGTGGAGAAGGTAATTGAGCAAACGGAGCGTCTTGTTAATAAGGAACCACTTGTAGTTTTACTTCATGAAAAACCTACAACTCTAGAACATTTGGAAAAATTGCTTCAATATTATCAAAAGAACGGATATGAAATGTTAGCACTTAATGAAGCAATGACCCCAGTTCAATTTAAATAGAATATTAGATTAAAAGGTCAGATGAAACTCGCTTAAGCGGATGAATGTCTGACCTTTTGTATTTCTTTCGGAAAATATTCATAATTATTGATTTACATACAAGTAACTTAGGTTATGCTTTTATATAAGATAAATATTGTAATGGAGGTAAAAGCAGTGAATAAGAAAGTTTTGCTTGTAATAGCTAGTATGTTAATGCTGATTCTTACGGCATGTGGTGATAAGGATAATCAAGTTGATGAAGCTCCAGAAATAATTGATGTGCAGCTACATGTGAATGAAACTGCAGATGTAAATGAAAAGCTTGTGCTGAAGGCAACCGTTACACAAGGCGATGAAAAAGTGAAAGATGCAGATGAAGTGATATTTGAAGTTTGGGAAGATGGAAATAAAGATGATAGCGAAATGATTGTTGCTACAAATAATGATGATGGTTCTTATGAAGCAGAAAAAGCATTTGAACATGATGGCGTGTATATTGTTCAAGTCCATGTAACAGCGAGAAACATGCACAGCATGCCAAAAACAACTGTTGTAGTAGGTGACGCTACCCTCGAGGACCATCACAATGCAGAAGACGAGGAAGAGGAACACGATCACAGCGGTCATTAATTATCTCAAATTAGCCAATAGTTGCTGGCTTATATAATAATTGTAGTAAACATTTATATTGAAAATGTTGATACAGGCTGCATCATGACCAATCGGAGAGAACGTTTAAGTAAAAACGGTCGAGATGAGTCCTGTCACGACAGATATGGTTTGAGTTATTAGTGAAACTGGTCGAGAGAAGCTTTATCAAGACATATATTAATGGAGTCCTTCGTGAAAACGGTCGAGAGGAGCCCTGTCACGACAGATATGCAATGAGTTATTAGTGGAAACGGTCGAGATGAGCTTTGTCAAGACGGATATGGTTTGAGTTAATAGTGAAATTGTCGAGAGCAGCTTTATCAAGACATATATTAATGGAGTCCTTCGTGGAAACGGTCGAGAGGAGTCCTATCACGACAGATATGCAATGAGTTATTAGTGGAAGTGGTTGAGAGCAGCCCTGCACAACGGATAGACAAAGAACAATTCGTAAAAACGGTCGAGAGAATCGATATACTATAAATAAACAGCAGCACCTCCATAATAAAGTGGAGGTGCTGCTGTTTTTATGTTTATAGTGATGCCCGATATATTGCTAATACATCGTCACGATTTAATTTTGTGAAGTTACCAAACTCACCGTTTACCATTGCTTTATCAGCCATTTCTTCAAGTCTGCTATCATCGATATCATAATCTGCAAGACGAGAAGGTGCACCAATACTATTCCAAAACTCGCGAAGTTTTTCGATCCCTTCTAAACCAATCTCTTCATCTGTTTTACCGTTGGCATCTACTCCAAATACACGGATAGCTAATTGCTTAAAACGAGATGGTTTTACATGTAAATTATGCTTCATCCAGTTTGGAAACAGAATGGCAAGACCGCCACCATGTGGAATATCATAAACAGCGGAAACAGCGTGTTCAATATTATGTGAAGCCCAATCGCCTCGATACCCCATATTTAATATTCCGTTTAACGCCATCGTACCACAATAAAGGATTGTTGCACGATGCTCATAATTTTCTAAATCTGCCAGTAACTTTGGTGCAGTTTCCATTACCGTAATGAGCAAAGATTCACACATTCTATCTTGAAAATCTGTATTCTCGGTTAGATGGAAATAATGTTCAAACACATGAGACATCATATCGACAATCCCATAAACAGTTTGATCCTTTGGAACAGTGAATGTATTCACTGGATCTAGGATAGAAAATTTAGGGAATGTATACGGACTTCCCCAACCGTGTTTTTCTTTTGTCTCCCAATTTGTAATGACAGAACCAGAGTTCATTTCGGAGCCGGTTGCAGCTAAAGTAAGCACGGTACCAAAAGGTAAGGCATCTGTAACACTTGCTTTCTTTATGATGAAATCCCACGCGTCCCCATCATATTTTGCACCTGCAGCTATTGCCTTCGTACAATCAATTACACTTCCACCACCAACTGCAAGAAGAAACTCAATCCCTTCTTCCTTACAAATTTGAACTCCTTTATGTACAGTAGAAAGGCGTGGATTAGGCTCAACACCTGCAAGTTCAAATACATCGGCACCAATTTCCTGTAAAATTTCTTTGACTTGATCATACAATCCATTTCTTTTAATACTTCCGCCACCATAAACCAATAGAATTTTTTTTCCGTATGGAGGAATTTCGGTTTTAAGTTGTTCCAATTGTCCTTTACCAAAGATCAATTTTGTTGGATTCCAGAAAGTAAAATTATCCATTTATGATCAACTCCTTCGTTTAATATTATGCTTTATCAAGACGAAGAAATCAAAAAAAGGGACTGCAGATAAATGCAATCCCTTTTGATTATTTAGAAGTCTTTTCTTTTTCAGATATATAGCTTACATGTATTCCAACATCATCCATGGATAGTAGTTGTACTTCATAGGATGGGAAAGTTGTTTTGAGTTTACTTTCAATCTTATGACCTTCGCCTTTAGGAGCGAAGGATATCATTGTTGGTCCTGCACCACTAATTACAGTTCCGTATGCTCCAGCTAGTTTTGCCTCTTGACGGATTTGTTCATAATTTGGAATAAGTGTTGCTCGATATGGCTCATGAAACAGGTCTGCTTCCATCATTTTACCTGCAAGAGTGAAATCACCTGCAGATAAAGCGGCAATCATTACATTACTTACCGCACTGGCAGCCGCAGCTTCGTTTCGGGAAAATTGTTCAGGTAATACTTTACGAGCATCTTCCGTTTTTAGTTCAAACGTCGGAATATAAACAACTAAATCTAGTGGCACATCCGTCTTTTGTAAAATTTCTATCTCACCATTAGGAAGAAGAACAGAAACAATGAAGCCACCGTATAATGCAGCTGCTACATTATCTGGATGACCTTCCATTTCAGTAGCAAGTTTTAACTTATCCGCTTTTGTTAAGGATAAAGAGCAAAGTTGATTTGCTACTTCAATTCCTGCAATGATCGCAGAAGCACTACTACCAAGACCGCGTGCCAATGGAATTTCACTTTCCATTGTAATTTTACATGGAGTCAATGTTTTGTTGTAAGCATTGGCTGTATGTAAGGCCGCTTGATAGACTAAATGATCTGTCACAGGAGGAACGGAAGGGAGGTGAACAGAACGATGCTCAATCTCCCATTGTGTTGATTCTTCCACATGTAACGTAAGATAACGATTGACGGCCATTCCTGCTGAATCAAATCCCGGTCCTATGTTTGCAGTGCTAGCAGGAACTGCAATTGTCATCCTACTCATTGACTAACGACGCCTTCAATATATTTTAAAACAGTTTGTTCATCATTTGGTAGTACAGTTGTTTCGATATTCAGTTCTGAAATAGCTGTTTGTGGATCTTTTAAACCATTTCCAGTTAACACAGCTACAACTTTACTTCCTTGTGGAATAGCACCACTCTTCACTTGTTGAAGAACACCAGCAATGGAAGCACATGATGCTGGTTCTGCAAAGACACCTTCTGTTTTAGCAAGAAGTTTAAATGCTTCTAGAATTTCTGGGTCACTTACAGATTTAATTGTACCACCTGATTCATCACGAGCAGCTTCTGCTAAGCTCCAGCTTGCAGGGTTACCAATTCGGATAGCTGTAGCAACTGTTTCAGGTTCAGCAATTGGCTTTCCTTGTACAATCGCAGCAGCACCTTCTGCTTCAAAACCAAACATTTTTGGAAGTCCAGTTTGTTTGATTTCGTTATATTCCTTAAACCCTTTCCAATATGCGCTAATGTTTCCAGCATTACCTACAGGGATTGCTAGAATATCAGGCGCACCGCCAAGTTGATCACAAACCTCAAATGCAGCTGTTTTTTGACCTTCTAAACGATATGGATTCACCGAGTTAACAAGTGTTACTGGAGAAGTCTCACTAATTGTTCTTACCATATTTAAAGCATCATCAAAGTTACCTTCAATTTCAACGATTTCAGCGCCATACATCATTGCTTGTGCTAATTTTCCTAGCGCAACTTTACCTTTAGGAATGACAATTATCGCTCTAATACCTGCTTTTGCAGCATATGCAGCAGCGGCAGCAGAAGTATTTCCAGTAGAAGCACAAATAATGGACTTACTACCTTCCTCGAGAGCCTTTGCAACTGCCATTACCATTCCACGGTCTTTAAATGAACCAGTTGGATTTGCACCTTCGATTTTTGCATGTAATTCAATTCCAAGCTGCTTCGATAAATTAGAGAGATGGACCAACGGTGTATTTCCCTCATTTAGCGTTAACGCCGGAGTTTCATCAGTTACTGGTAAATATTCTCTGTATTGTGCTATTAAGCCCGGCCATTTCATTATTTTTTTCCATCTCCTTCAACACGATAATAACTAATAACATTATCTACAACAGGTAGATCACTTAATTCCATTAATGCCTTTTGGAAGCTTTCCAAAGATATAGTATGTGTAACAATAATGATTTCAGCAACTTCTTTTTTCTTTAAAGGTTGTTGTAAAATCTTTTCAAAACTAATTCCTAATTCATTAAATAAAGATGTGATTTTGGAGAATGCACCAACTTCATCTTTCAAATGGAGACGGAAATAGTATTGTCCGAAGCGTTGTTCAGGTGTTTTTAACACACGTTCAAATCTTGGTTTCACTACGCTAGTTCCATTGACTTGTAGTTTCATATTTTTAATAACTGAAATTACATCAGCCATTACTGCAGTAGCAGTAGGAAGACTACCAGCACCAGGACCATAGAACATCGTTTCTCCAACAGCTTTTCCGTTCACGTAAATAGCATTATATTCATCTTTCACAGCTGCTAATGGATGATTTCTACTTAGGAAGGTTGGTTGAACACTGATTTCTAATTGTTGGTCTTCTATATGTGCATGACCAATTAATTTCATTGTGTATCCAAGTTGTTTTCCATAATTTAAATCACTAACGGAAACATTGCTAATACCTGAAACTTCGACGTCTTCCAAGTCTACATTTGTAAAGAATGCAAGTCTTGCTAAAATTGCCATTTTCCTAGCTGCATCTAGTCCTTCGACATCGGCAGTAGGATCAGCTTCTGCAAAACCAAGTTCTTGTGCTTCTTTTAGTGCAGCCTCATAGGATAGGCCATCCTCATCCATTTTCGTTAAAATGTAGTTCGTCGTTCCGTTTACAATTCCCATGATTTTTTGGATACGGTCAGATACAAGGCCATCAGCTAATCCTCTTAAGATAGGAATTCCGCCCGCAACACTTGCTTCATAGAATAAATCGCACTCATTTTCCACAGCTAAATCTTGCAATTCAGGACCATATAATGCGATTAAGTCTTTATTTGCAGTTACTACGTGCTTTTTCGCTTTAAGAGCTTGCGTTATGTAAGCTCGTGATTCTTCAATTCCACCCATTACTTCAATAACTACATCAATTTCCGGATCTTGTAATACTTCATTTGCATCTGTAGTGAGGTGTACTTGATGATTTCCTAGATCGCGATTTTTATGGATATCACGAACGAGGATACTTTTCACCCGTACTTCACAGCCTACTTGATGGACAAGATCTTCTTGATGCTGTTGAATTAGTTGTACAACCCCGGAGCCTACAGTACCTAATCCTAATAGGCCGATAGATACATAGTTTTTCATTTTTGTTCCTCACCTCATTTTGTCTTTCTGCTAAATACATTTGTGTTTTTATAGTAGACATAATAGCGTGGAAAGTCAATAGTTTTTTGAAAAAAGGGCAAAATGGAATTATAAAGATAATTATAAATCGACATGAAGAAAAATGAAACTAAAGATTCAGTTATTCGTAATGTTATATAAATACAGTAATTGTTTTATGGATGTAATCCAGACACCAGATAAGGAAAGTGGATGGTTTATCTACCAGGGAGATTCTAAAGGACACTATGCATTGAAAAGAGTGATGAAATGTCCGACAGGAGTGCTCTTATGGACATTTCGTGATGAGGGAGTAGTTGAAACGTCCGATAGGAGTGTTGTAATGGACACTTCTAGGGTGATAGGCAGTTGAAATGTCCAATAGAGCGTTGTAATGGACACTTCGAGATGAGAGAGCGGCTGAAATGTCCAATAGAAACTTTAATCACCATTTCAACTTAGTTAAGCAATGAAAATTCTAATAGATTGTCCTCCATAAACATATTAAGGTGAAAAGACCAATAAAATGTTTATGGTACTTATCAATAACATAATTATTTCATATTTATAGGAAGGGGAGATGAATATGGCGGATAAAGGTTGTATAAAGTGTGGGAGTACAAGTGCATCTACAAAAGAGGTGGCAATGACAGGAACGGGTCTTTCTAAAATGTTTGACATTCAGCACAATCAATTCATTGTTGTTTATTGTAACAACTGTGGATACTCGGAATTTTATAATAAAAAATCATCTACAGGATCTAATATTCTGGATTTATTCTTTGGATAATAAACAAAAAATGGGAGGTACGATATGTACTTCCTATTTTTTTACCCCTTGACGTGTTCGTGTGTCCTAGTGTACTATCTAAATAGAACACTAATACATAGTGGAGGTTGAACATAATGAAACCATTTATTGGTCTTTTGAAAAAAGAAATGCTCATTTCGAGGTTTTGGTATTGTACTTGGTTAGTTATCTTGCTACTTGGATTAACTGCGAGCACTATAATCGCTTTTCGTATAGAAGAACCAACAGCCATTATACCTATCACAACGCTATTTATGCCGTCACATATATTTTTCATGCCAGTTATGATTGGAGCGCTACTAAGACTCGAAGGCAAAACGCAATTGTGGCTTTATAATCCACAAAGTAGCATGAAATTATTATTAGCTAAATTGACTACTGCATTTATTTTTCAAATTATTTCACAACTAATTGTTATTGCTTATACGGTTCTAATGACATCATTTCTATCCACTCGTGGTGTAGAAATTAATATTTCGATAACAGCTATCACATTAACCTATTTAGCAATGCTTGCAATCGCCCTATATTTTTCTATTTGGGTTACGTTTTTGTGGACACTTTACCATTCTTTAGGGAGATACCCAGCATGGAGAAATTATCGCTGGCTTGCTGTTGCGCTCACTGTAATCAGTTTCAACGTCTTTGAAGCCTTACTTATAAGATTCAATATAATGAAAGATCATCTATTTGGGTGGTCTACAACAATGGAAGCGATGATTTCTATACGTTACGACAAAGGTGTTGGTTGGTCGATGGATACGCTGGAAATTTCTGTGCCGATTTTGCCGATACTACTTTATGGTGTATTAGCAATCCTTTTATTCTTTGCAGCAACGAAGTTACTTGATAAAAAAGTGGAGGTGTAAATCGGTGGGAAAGGAATTCGAAGTATCAAAACCAATTTATATCCAAATTGCCGAGAAAGTATATCAACAAATCATCCGTAAAGAAATTAGCCCAGGTGAAAAATTACCTTCCGTAAGAGAAATGGCGATTCAATCAGGGGTTAACCCGAACACTATCCAACGAACATATTCAGAAATGGAGAGGATGGGAGTAGTGGAAACAAAGCGAGGACAAGGGACATTTGTTGTGGAAAATGAAGACATCGTTCTTCAATTAAAACAATCAATGCAACTGGAAATAATAGGACAGTTTGTAAACAATATGAAAGAGCTTGGATTTACGAAAGACCAGATGCTTGAAGGTCTCCATGAATATTTAAAAGCAGGTGATAGAAGTGACAATTAAATTGTTAAATGTAACAAAGAAATATGGCACTGAATTCGCCTTGAACAATGTAGATCTTGAGTTAGTACCTGGTAAAATTTATGGGTTACTTGGGCCGAATGGGAGTGGGAAATCTACTACTTTAAAACTGATTACCGGTCTAGTCTATCCAAATAAAGGTAGTGTTACCGTCCAGGGGGAGTCTGTTACAAGAAAAATTAGTAGGAAGGTAGCCTACTTAACCGAGCTTGATATGTTTTATGATTCTTTCACTGTAGATAAAATGATAGCTTTTTATGCATCACAATTTCCAGACTTCAATGTAGAAAAGGCAAAATTACTTTTAATAGAAATGAAATTAACAGGAAGCAAAAAAATAAGACAGCTTTCGAAAGGGAACCGTGGCAGGTTAAAGCTTGTACTTACCTTGGCGCGGGAAGCCCCAATTATTTTATTAGATGAGCCATTTTCCGGTCTCGATCCGCTTGTAAGAGAATCCATCGTGAAAAGTTTACTTACATTTATTGATTTTGAAAAGCAGACAGTCATAATCGCTACCCATGAAATAGATGAGATTGAGGCGATATTAGATGAGGTTATTGCAATTTATAACGGAGATATTATTGGAGCGGAAAATGTAGAAACAATTCGTGAGGAACAAGGTTATTCGGTATTAGAGTGGTTCAAAGCAAAAATGCAACAACAGGAGATGATATAAAATGAAAACAGTTGTTGAGTTGAAAAATGTTACGAAGAAAATTGGTAAAAGGACTATCATTGATGACTTAAGTATCAATATTGTAGAAGGCGAGGTTTTTGGTTTATTAGGACCAAATGGAGCTGGAAAAACAACAACGATAAGAATGGTAGTTGGATTAATCGGCATTACGTCAGGGGAAATATCTATTTGTGGAAAAAATGTTAAAAGTGAGTTTGAACAGGCGATTAGTAAGGTAGGTGCGATTGTAGAAAATCCTGAACTGTATAAATTCCTAACTGGATATCAAAATTTGATGCAAGTTGCCCGATTAACGAAAGGAATTACAAAAGAAAAAATAAATGAAGTTATCGAGCTTGTTGGACTAAAGGATAGAATTCACGACAAAGTAAAAACGTATTCTCTAGGTATGCGTCAACGTCTAGGGATTGCGCAAAGCTTATTACACGATCCGAAAGTACTTATTTTAGATGAACCAACTAATGGCCTTGATCCTGCAGGTATAAGAGAGGTTCGTGATTACTTAAGAAGTCTTGCGAAAGAAAAAGGATTAGCTGTCATTGTTTCGAGTCATTTACTTTCTGAAATGGAAATGATGTGTGACAGAATTGCGATTATTCAACAAGGAAAGTTAATTGATGTACAAGGAGTTCGAACAAGTGAGACTTCGGATAAACGAATGTATAGTGTCCAAGTGAATGATGTAGAAAAAGCTCAACAAATTCTTATTAAGAATGGATTTGCCGTACAACAGAAAAATACAAACCTGGAGCTAGAGTTACAACATGAACAGGTACCGAAAATTATTAAACTTTTAGTAGATAAGAATCTCTTAATCTATGAAGTGAAAATGATTCAAAAATCACTAGAGGATCGCTTTCTTGAAATTACTAGTGCAGGAGAGGTGAAGAAACATGCTTAAATTAATACAAAATGAATGGGTAAAGATTTTTAAACAAATTAGTACCTTTATCATGATTGGTCTTTTTGTATTGCTTATCATCGCTTCAGGTGCATTAGTAAAATACTTAGAATCAAAAGAGGAACCACAAGCGAACAATGACTGGAAGCAAGAATTAGCTGCAGCAAATGAGCAATCGAAACGAGATCTTGAAGAAATTCCAATGATAACACCTACGATGAAAGAATTTTTGATGAAAGATATTGCAATTAATGAGTATCGAATTGAACACGATCTTCCACCTGAAACATCTAGTAATGTTTGGACATTTATCAGTGATTCTGGATCGATGATTGGTACAGTGGGGCTTATTGTTATTATTATTGCAGCTGGAATTGTAGCGAACGAATTCAGTTGGGGAACGGTAAAAATTTTACTTGTAAAACCATATAAACGTTGGAAAATACTGTTGGCAAAATATATGACTGTAATCTTATTTTTACTATTAATGCTCGGTGTATTATTCGTTAGCTCATCCATCGTTGGAGCCATTTTATTTGGGACAGGTGGAGATGGAAGTAATATTCATTTAGCGTATAACAATGGCGTTGTCGAAGAGCAAAGTCTATTATTCTACCTTATTAAAACATATTTATTAAACTCACTAAGCGTGTTCTTACTTGCAACAATGGCATTCATGCTCTCAGCCGTATTCCGAGTAAGTGGACTTGCGATTGGGGTTTCCATCTTCCTTTTATTAATGGGTGGAACTGTCACGAATTTACTGGCAAGCAAATTTGAATGGGCAAAATACAGCTTATTTGCGAATACTAATTTAATGCAATATTTCGATGGTATACCAATGATAGAAGGGATGACCTTATCCTTCTCGATCACAATGATCTTCATTTATTTCGCCATTTTTCATTTGCTTGCGTTCCTGTTTTTTACAAAGAGGGATGTAGCAGCTTAATCAGATATAGAAGCTAAGTTCGGACGATTTCTTCCTTCGTCCGAATTTTTTTGTTTATATTGACTACTTATTACCTGTATGATAAAGTTATAGAAAATTCAGGAACGCTTTAGTTCGATAGAGTGATAATGTGATAAAGAGTTAGGAAGTGGATGATGATGTTTTTGCCTGAAGGCAGTAGAGATGAGATGGGGTCAGTAGTTAATAAACGTTTTCATGTAATGGAAGTTTTCAGAAAGGTAGTATCTACAAGAGGATATCAACAAATTGCTACACCTTTATTGGAATATGCAACGACATTTACAAACGAACATGTTGGAATGAAGCTGCAAGAAATGATGAAATGGTTTAATGCGAATGGAGATATTGAGGTCCTACGTCCAGATTGGACAATTGCAATTGCTCGTGCATTGTCTACACAACCACAGGAACCACAGAAATATGCATACCAAGGATCTGTTTTTAAGCTAAATACCCCTGGGGTTGAATTCCATCAAATCGGTATTGAGATGATACATATTCCAGATTTAATGGGAGAAAGTGAAAGTTTATTAATGGCGCAGACATTCTTGAAACAACTTGGTGTTGGAAGTTGTATTATTGAGCTGGGCCATACAGATATATATGAAAGCCTTGCGCAAGAACTATCCTTGTCGACAGTAGCGGCAGAAAATTTACGCCAAGCAATGCACGATAAAAAGAAAGATGAAGTGTATCAAATTGCTAAAGCCAATGGAACTATAGAGACAGCGGAAGAACTTGCTGCATTGGTAGATGCGTTTGGTTCAATTGAAATTATCGCTGAATATGAGCAGCGTTGGGAAAACAGAAAAGATCTCCTTGAGATTTTACAACATATTAAACAATTAGTTGCGATTTTACAGCAATCTGGAAGTGAAGATATTTTAGTTGATTTAGGAAGGGTAAAAAATCAACCATATTACTCCGGAATGATGTTCAGAGGATTTTTACCGTCTTCTGGTGTAGTTTGTTTCTCAGGTGGGCGCTATGATCGTTTATATGAACAATTTGGTAATAGTGTTTCCGCAGTCGGCTTAGCTTTTGATGTCGATGTATTAGTGGACCAAGTGCAAGATTCTGAACAAAAAGAGACGATTTGTATTATCGCAAGTCCTGAAACAATTGCTTATTCTGAACAATTAAGAAGTGAATTCCCAGATGCAATTGTGGACGTACAATCCGAACCTATTAATAGAGAAAAATATGATAAAGTCTTGGAAATTGTGAATCGTAATGGAAAGAATGAGGTGGTGGAAAAATGAAGCCAGTTATCGCCTTAACAAAAGGAAGATTGGAAAAACAGTTTACAGAATTTCTTAAATCAAATGGCTATGATGTAGCGCCATTATTAGATAAAGGTAGAAGACTACAAGTAGAAACAGATGATTTCTTTGCGGTTTTCGCTAAAGGAATTGATGTAACAACTTATGTAGAATATGGAATTGCCGATCTAGGAATAGTAGGTGCAGATATTTTATTAGAGGTTCAGCCGGATGTATTTGATTTACTACCGTTACCTTTTGGTAAATGCCGATTTGCTGTTGCTGGCCTACCTACTTCTGAAGTGCGCGGAGGTAAACAACGAATTGCTACGAAATACCCGAATATCGCGACAAAGTATTTCCGCGAGCAAGGGAAATCAATCGATATCGTGAAATTAGAAGGATCTGTAGAATTAGCGCCTCTTTTAGGGTTAGCCGATGATATTGTGGATATTGTAGAAACAGGAAGTACATTGAAAGAAAATGGACTAATTGTGAAGGAAGAAATGTTTTCACTTTCAGCTAGATGTATCGCAAATCGTAATTCATTAAAACTGAAGAAATCAATTCTTGCACCAATTATTGATTCTTTCCGGATGGAGGAGGTTGCGAGATGATTCCTATTTTTACAGTGGAAAAGTTCACTGCAAATTTCACCTCCAGAAAAACTAAGAAGCAACCATTTGATGCTGAAGTACTTCAAACTGTCCAAGAAGTAATCGAAAATGTGAGTACTAGAGGGGACGAAGCATTAAAGGAATATACGGAAAAATTTGATGGTGGAGTTCCTGGAAATTGGGAAGTAACTGCAGAAGAGCGGAAACAAGCTTGGGAGCAGGTATCCCCTGAAATTATCGAAGCTCTTAAAAAAGCTGCTGGAAATATCCGTAGTTTTCACTCGAAACAATTACAGCAATCACGCATGATGGAATTATCTGATGACATTATTGCAGGACAATTATTCCGTCCCATTGCTCGTGTAGGTATTTACGTTCCAGGTGGTAAAGCTTGTTATCCATCAACTGTATTAATGAACGCTATTCCAGCCGTATTAGCAGGAGTGAGTGAAATAATAATGGTAACACCTTCACGCGGCGGACAAGAAATTGCTCCAATTTTATCTGTAGCTGCAGATATTGCAGGTGTTCATAAGATTTATAAAATCGGAGGTAGCCAAGCGATTGCTGCACTCGCATATGGTACAGAAACAATTGAACCAGTTGATAAAATCGTCGGACCTGGGAATGCCTATGTAGCTGCTGCTAAGTCATTAGTTTTTGGAGATGTTGGAATCGACATGATTGCGGGGCCTTCAGAAGTAGCCATCATTGCTGACGAAACTGCTAATCCTGCCTTCATCGCTGCTGATTTACTGGCACAGGCAGAGCATGATGAAAAAGCCCGTGCATTTCTGTTTACAACATCTGAAAGAATTTTAGAAGAAACAATCGTTGAAGTGGAAAAACAATGTGCTCAATTACCACGGAAGGATATTGCATCCGTGTCCTTGAAAAACGAAGGAGCAGCGGTTGTTGTAGATAGTATCGAAGAGGCATTTGCACTATCCAATGCACTTGCGCCTGAGCACTTGGAAATCCAAGTAGAAAATGCGTTAGCACAATTAAGTAAGGTGAAAAATGCAGGTTCGGTATTCATTGGGAACTACACACCTGAACCCGTTGGTGATTATTTTGCTGGTCCAAACCACGTATTACCTACAGTTGGCACAGCACGTTTTTCATCAGGTTTATCTGTGGATGATTTTATTAAGAAAACAACATATGTGTCTTATTCGGAAAAGGCATTGCGAAATGCTGCGCCATATATCGAGGCAATTGCGGAAGAGGAACAATTATCAGGGCATGCTAGAGCGGTAAAGGTAAGAGTGAATAAGTAGTGTTGGTGAATGGGAGGATTAGTAATGCGAGTTGCATCAAATAAACGAGAAACAAGAGAAACAAAAATTGAACTAGAATGTCGTCTAGATGATCCGTCAATAGTGGAGATTCAGACGGGAGTAGGTTTTTTTGACCATATGCTTGAAGCATTTGCACGACATGGTCGCATTGGGCTTTCATTAAAAGTAGACGGTGATTTACATATTGATAGCCATCATACTGTGGAAGATGCCGGCATTGTTCTCGGAAAAGCAATTAGAGAAGCGCTTGGAGATAAAGTAGGGATCGTTCGATACGGATCATCTTATGTTCCAATGGATGAAGCATTAGCATTTGCAGCAATTGATATTAGTGGACGCCCATTTTTACATTTTGAAGGAGAGTTTCAAACTCAGTCACTAGGTAACTTTGATACGGAGTTAGTGAAAGAATTTTTTCGTGCATTTGCCTTTAATGCTGGAATAACCCTTCATGCACGAGTGTTATATGGAGAAAATACGCATCATAAAATCGAAGCATTATTCAAAGCATTAGGTCGCGCACTTGCAGAAGCAGTTCGAATCGACCCTAATATTAAAGGCGTTAACTCTACTAAAGGAATGTTGGAGTAGTTATAGATAATATTGCATCATTTTCTAATAAATTGGCTTTGCTGAGATTAATTAAAGATTTCACACAGTGTTGATTGTAGTGGAAGGGGCGAGACTCCTTCGGGATGAACGGTAGCCGGGAGACCCCACAGGCGTTTAAGCGCCGAGTAGGCTCCCGAACCGCCCGCGGAAAGCGAGCCCCTGTAGCGGAAATCAAGCTACATTAGAACAAAAAAATTCAAAGAGGTGAAAACACAATGACGGCAAAGAAAATTATACCGTGTTTGGATGTAAAAGACGGAAAAGTAGTGAAAGGAATTAATTTTGAGGGGATGCGCGAAATGGGAGATCCTGTTGCTATGGCAAAAGCCTATAGTGATAATGGCGCAGATGAACTTGTATTTCTAGACATTTCCGCTACAACAGAAGGTCGCGACACAATGGTAGACGTTGTGAAACAAGTAGCAGCACAAGTGAATGTTCCTTTTACAGTCGGTGGTGGCATTCGAACTGTGGACGATATTGCTAGAATTCTAGATGCAGGAGCTGACAAAGTGGGGATTAATTCTGCAGCTGTAGCTCGTCCAGAACTAATTAAAGAGGCAGCTGAAAAGTTTGGTTCTGAACGAATCGTAGCAGCCGTTGATGCTAAATTATTCCCAGATGGGACATGGCGTGTCATGACTCATGGTGGGCTGAAAGATGCTGGAATTGATGCCATAGAATGGTCGAAGCAGTTAGAACAATTGGGAGCGGGCTCTTTACTACCAACTAGTGTTGACCGTGATGGTGTTAAGGATGGCTACGATTTGGAATTAACGAAAGCAATTGTAGAGGCTGTGAACATTCCAGTTATCGCATCTGGCGGTTGTGGTAATGCAGAACATATTGTGGAAGTTTTTGAGAAAACAAATGTAGACGCTGCTCTCGCTGCATCTATTTTTCACGAAAATTCAGTAAGCATCCAAGAGGTAAAAGAGCTTTGCCGAAATAGAGGAGTGAATGTAAGTGAAGCCTGATTTTTCAAAAGGTCTCATTCCAGCCGTTGTTGTAGATGATAAAAATGGCGAGGTACTAATGCTCGCTTATATGGATGAGACAGCATATGAACGTACATTAGAAACAAAAGAAACATGGTTCTATTCACGCTCTCGGAAAGAGTACTGGAACAAAGGTGCAACCTCTGGTAACAAACAAATCGTAAAGTCCATTGCACTAGATTGTGATGGTGATTCTTTATTAGTTCGTGTCGAGCCGCTAGGGCCAGCCTGTCATACTGGGGAAACATCTTGCTTCTACAATACTATTTTGGAAACAGAAGATGCAGCCCAAGTGGAAGACACAATCATATATCATGACCTAATGAGTGAAATTGTCGATCGCAAACAAACACCTGTAGAAGGTTCATACACCACTTACTTATTTGAAAAAGGTACCGACAAAATTGCTAAGAAATTAATAGAAGAAGCCGGTGAAGTAATCATTGCCGCTAAAAACAAGGATACAGATGAACTTGTATATGAAACGAGTGATTTACTATACCACTGCCTCGTTCTGTTAGCAGACCAAGGGGTAGACTTAGCAGATGTTGAAGCCGAGTTGAGAAAAAGATCAAGCAAAAAAGGTAATGCAAAGAAAGAACGTCAAGAAATAGAGAATTGGTAAGGTCAAGCAAGTGGGCGAATATACAAATCGCTTACTTGCTTTTTTAATTTAAGAGGGAATATCTTTGCAGTTAGTGTGACTGTTATAAATGAGAAAACTGTTAAGTCGGGAATGCGAGAAGGATGTTGTGTACCCGCTGTGGAGGTTGTCACGCTGGGAGCGGCTGCGTATCCACTGGGTGGGAAAAGTTGTAGAGGCGGTCACGCTGGAAGCTTTATCATGCCCACTTGGCGAAAAAAGTGGCAGAGGTGGTCACGTTGGAAGCTGCATCGTGCCCGCTTAAGAGGAAAAAGTGTCGGAGGTGGTCACGATGAAGGCTGTATCGTGCCCGCTTAGGAGGAAAAGTGTCGGAGGCGGTCACGATGAAGGCTCTATCATGCCCACTTGGCGAGAAAAGCGTTAGAGGCGGTCACGATGAAGGCTCTATCGTGCCCGCTTAGGAGGAAAAGTGGTAGAGTTGGTAACGATGAAGGCTCCATCATGCCCACTTGAGATGAAAAAAGGCAGAGGCGGTTACGATGAAGGCTCCATCGTGCCCACTTCGGAGGAAAAGTGTAGGAGGTGGTCACGTTGGAAGCTTTATCATGCCCACTTGGCGAAAAAAGTGTCAGAGGTGGTCACGCTGGAGGTTGCATCGTTCCCACTTAGGAGGAAAAAAGGGATAGGTGGTCACATTGGAGACCGCCTCGTGCCCGCTTAGGAGGAAAAGTGTAGGAGGTGGTCTCGATGAAGGCTCCATCGTGCCCTCTAGCTAGGAAAAACTACAGAAGTGGTCACATTGAATGCCACAGCATTCCCTCTTAATGAAGAAAATGCTTAAGGAGGTAACGTTGAACGTTGTATCGTGCCCACTTAAGAGGGAAAAGTAGTGTAGTCGGTCATGATGATGCCCTCTTAACAGAAATATAAGAAGACTAGGTCACGCAAGAATCTCCATTGTGCCCTCTAACAAGTAAAAGCAATGGAAGAGGGCACGGAGGAAATCCCCCATACCCACTTCACAAAAAATTGGAAGCCGATGTAACATTGGTACTAGCTAAGTACCACCTATTCCTTCAGAATGTTATATATTTCGACATAAAATTCACAATTCACATAAAAATACTTGGACATAAAACAGAAATAGGCGTATAATCGCAAATATAATTCTTTTCGAAAAAACTAGAATTCGGCAATTAGGAGAGTGACATAAAGATGAGTGACATGTCTTTTCATACGAAAACTGTACATCAATCTAAGAAAGTATCAAAAAATTTTAATAGTAAAGTAACACCAATATATCAAACATCATCTTTTTCCTTTGATAATTTAGATGAGCTTGAAAGCTATTTTCACGGAGAAACACCTTACTTATATTCCCGTTACGGAAATCCAAATACAGATGAATTAGGGAGTGCCGTTGCTGCTTTGGAAGGAGCAGAAGCTGGTGTAGCAGCTTCATCAGGGATGTCAGCTATTTTATCAGCATTACTTTCAGTAGCAAAAAATGGGGACCATATTGTTGCATGTGATGACCTTTATGGTGGAACTTATCATCTATTAGATCAAGAAATTAGAAGTTTTGGTATCGATGTTACATTTGTCTCCTTTGCGAATGAAGAGGAGATACGTGCAGCAATTCGTCCAAATACAAAATTACTATATACAGAGAGCATTACGAACCCATTACTTAGAGCTGAAAATATACCGTTACTTGTTAAAATAGCGAAAGAACATAAGCTAATAACAATTGTGGATAACACTTTTGCAACACCGTTTTTACTACAGCCATGTGTTGATGGGGTTGATCTTGTTGTCCATAGTGCAACGAAGTACCTTGGTGGCCATAGTGATATTTCTGCAGGTATTGTAGTTGGCCGTGAAGATATCATTCAAGTTGCAAAACAAAAGGTGGTTAGCTTAGGGGCGAATTTAAGTCCATTTGAAGCATGGTTAACATGTAGAGGCATTAAAACTCTTGCGTTAAGAATGGAGAAGCAAACAAGGAATGCGCAATTTATTGCAGATTCACTAAGGGAAAATGAAAATATAGCAAAAGTATATTATCCAAATAATGTATCAGAAAAAGGTAATGGTGCAATTGTGTCGATAGAACTTGCACCTCATTGTGACATTCGCTCATTCTTTTCGTCTCTTGGATGGATAAAAGTAGTTCCTTCTTTAGGTGGTGTAGAGACTGCTGTTTCCTATCCATTAGGTACATCACATCGAAATTTACCTAAAGCAGCTCAAGAAAAGCTTGGAATTAATGAACGAGTTGTTCGCATTTCAGTCGGTATTGAAGATAGGCAAGATATCATTAATCAACTCCTAATTGCAATCAAAGCATAGGTATATTTAACCAAAAGTGTAAAAAAGTAGTTGACAGATAAAAAACTCTGTTCTATACTCCATTCATAAGTAAAACAACTAAATCGAATCTCTTATCGAGAGTGGCGGAGGGAATAGGCCCTGTGAAGCCCGGCAACCTGTTATTTTAAAACAAGGTGCTACATCCTACAGATTTAAAATCTGGAAGATAAGAGGAGGAACCGTCAACAACGCCCTCTTCTTAGGAAGGGGGCTTTTCTTTTTATATATCTTTTTTTAAATATTAAACCAAGTAAACTAATCATATTAATTATATTTAGGGGGATTTACAATGAGAATTAATATTTGGAAAACCATTTTATTATTGATAGGAATTATCGTGCTAGCAGGGTGTTCAGATAGTGCGAGTGGCAAGCCAAAGAAAATTATTTTAGATTATGCTTACTATTCGCCAACAAGCTTGATTTTAAAGGAGAAAGGTTTTGCAGAAGAAGTATTTGAGGAAGAAGGCATTGAAGTAGAGTTTGTTCTAAGTCAAGGGAGTAACAAAGCGTTAGAATTCCTCAATTCCAGAAGTGTTGATTTCAGTTCATCTGCTGGTGCTGCTGCTTTAATGGCAAAAGCAAAAGGATCGCCAATTGAATCCGTATATATTTATTCCAAACCAGAATGGACGGCTCTCGTTGCAAAAGATTCTTCCATTAAGTCTGTCAATGATTTAAAAGGGAAAAAGGTTGCTGCAACAATTGGTACAGACCCGTATATTTTCTTGCTTCGTGCTTTAGATGCACATGGCCTTTCTGCCAAAGATGTAGAAATTGTTAATCTTCAACATGGAGACGGAGCAGCTGCACTACTATCTGGTGAAGTAGATGCATGGGCAGGATTAGATCCTCATATGGCAAGAGTGGAAAAAGATTCTGGGGCTCATCTATTCTTCCGTAATGCAGACTTTAACACGTATGGAACTTTGAATGTAAGATCAAAATTTGCAGAAGATTACCCAGAGTATGTAAGTAAAGTTATCGAAGTTTATGAGAAAGCAAGGCAATGGGCAATTGATAATCCAGAGGAAACAGCAGAGATTTTAGCGAAGGAAGCACAAATAGATATTGAAGTAGCAAAGCTTCAATTAGAACGTAACGATTTTTCAGCATCAAAACCAGGTGATGTGCAAATTGAAACAATTAAAGCAGCTGGTGATGTATTGAAAACAGAAGGTGTAATTGATTCGGATACGGATGTAGATAAGGTTGTTAATGATTTAATTAACCCGGACTATTTTGAATAAATAAAGGATGGTGGACAACATGAGTGGCCGTACAGAAACAATTTCAGTTCCCGTAAAAAAATCAAAACGAGAAAAACGCTCGAAATTTTCCTATAAAGCAAATGAGAGATGGATTCTTGGAAGCCTTATCCCTATTATTCTATTAATTATTTGGGAGATTGCTGGAAGAGTAGGACTTATAGAAGCGCATTTACTACCAACTCCATCAAAAATATTTGAAGAAATTGTAGAAATGGGCAAAGAAGGAATATTGATTGATCATATTGGCATTACATTATATCGGGTGGTTCTTGGATTTTTCATTGGAACGATAGTAGCTGTTGTTCTTGGAGCAATCGTTGGTTATTTTTCTCTGTTTGAAAAATTGATGGATCCACTTATTCAAGCATTTCGTGCAATCCCATCTCTAGCATGGGTACCTTTATTCATTTTGTGGATGGGGATAGGGGAGCCATCCAAAGTGACATTAATTGCAGTAGGTGTATTTTTTCCAGTCTACTTAAACATCGTTTCTGGTATTCAAGGCGTTGATCGGAAGTTAATCGAAGTTGGAAAAATTTATAAGTTTAGTTCCGTGAAAACATTACGGAAAATCATCTTGCCAGCTGCTTTGCCATCTTTTCTCGTAGGATTACGCAGTGGGCTAGGACTTGGTTGGATGTTTGTTGTTGCCGCAGAAATAATGGGGGCTAGTAAAGGGTTAGGTTATTTACTCATCTTAGGCCAAAATACGTATTCTCCGGAAATTGTCATAGCGAGTATATTATTGTTTGCGCTAATTGGGAAAATCACGGATTCATTATTGAAATTATTAGAAACAAAATCATTGAGCTGGCAAGATAGTTTATCAAATCAACGTTAAAGGGGGATGCAACGGTGCTCGCAGTTCAAAATATAACTCGAACTTTTAATGAGGGGAAGGTAGGATTTAAGAATCTTACTTTTTCAATCCAAAAAGGAGAAATAATTGGAGTACTTGGGACTAGTGGTTGTGGAAAAAGTACATTACTTCGAGTGCTGTCAGGACTCGATCAACAGTTTGAGGGTCAGTATTCACTAGGAGATAAAAGTGTAGGGATGATGTTCCAAGAACCAAGGCTTATGCCATGGCTGTCAGTAATAAATAATATTACGTTTGGAGCAGAAACAGAAAAACAAAAATTGTTAGCAAATGAATTAATTGAACTTGTCGGTTTGAGCGGATTTGAACGTAACTTCCCTAAAGACTTATCTGGAGGGATGGCACAAAGAACAGCAATTGCGCGCTCCCTTATCACGGAACCGGATGTGCTTTTACTAGATGAACCATTTAGCGCATTAGATGCATTTACAAAAATGCAGCTGCAAGATTTACTATTATCGATTTGGGAAGAGCGAAAAACAACGATGGTACTCGTAACTCACGATATAGATGAAGCTTTATATTTATGTGATCGCATCATTATTTTACGGGGACAACCAGGAGAAATTTATGCGGAAATTAGAATAGATAAAGCAAAACCACGTTCCAGAGGAGATATCCAACTGGCAGAAAAGAAGGCTGAAATTCTACATCTTCTTGATTTAAATAAGGAAAGGGGTAATCTACATGGCTAGGCAACAAATTATTGAGCCGAGAAGTGGTCAATATAACTTTAAAACAGACTATTCCAATGGTGATACTATAACTTGGGAATCGATAGAAAGACATTTCAGTTGGCATGTTACGGGAAAAGTTAATATGGCTTATGAATGTGTAAATCGCCATGTAGTGGATGGTTTTGGTTCCAAAACAGCTCTCCATTATGTAGAGGGAGATGTGGAATGGAAATTAAGCTATAAAGATTTGAAAATAGAAACCGATAGATGGGCACAAGTATTAAAGAACCACGGAGTAAAGAAAGGTGACTTCTTATTCGTATTCTTACCGAAACATCCAGATTGCTATATTGCTATATTAGCTGCGATTAAACTTGGTGCTATTGTTGGTCCTTTATTTGAAGCTTTCATGGAAGAAGCAGTCCGTGATCGAATTTCAGATTGTGAAGGGAAATTTCTCATTACGAATAAGGAGTTTATGACAAGAGTTCCGAGAGAAGATCTACCGAGTTTAGAAAAGATTTTTCTAACAGATGACTCAATTAATGGAATTTCTATACAAGATGAACTAAGTTCTGTAGTAGTAAAACAGGATATTTTAGAATGGGTCGATCTGGAGGATGGATTAAATATTCATTATACGAGCGGCTCGACTGGAAAACCGAAAGGTATTATTCATGCCCATCGTGCGATGATTCACCAATATATTACTGGACGTTGGGTGTTAGATCTAAAAGAAGATGATGTATATTGGTGCACGGCTCACCCGGGTTGGGTAACTGGTTCTGTATATGGCATTTTTGCACCATTACTAAATCGGGCAACGCTTGTCCTTCACGGTGGAAGGTTCAATGCACATAGTTGGTATGAAACACTTGAAAAAACAGGAGTCACTGTATGGTATAGTGCACCAACTGCTTTCCGGATGTTAATGGCGGAAGGAAACGATATTCTAGAAAACTATGATCTTCATAACCTTCGTCATATTTTAAGTGTAGGTGAACCTTTAAATCCAGAAGTAATTTATTGGGGATTGGAACATCTTAACCTACGAATTCATGATACATGGTGGATGACGGAAACAGGTGCACAACTAATCGTAAATTTACCGACTACGACAATAAAACCAGGCTCCATGGGGAAACCATTACCGAATATCGAGGCAGTAGTGTTGGATGATGATGGAAAACAACTTCCAAGTGGGGAAGTCGGTCATTTAGCGATAAAAGCTCCTTGGCCTGGAATCATGAAAGAAGTTTGGAAAAATCCAGAAAAGTTTGCATCCTATTTCCCATTTGGTCCTGAATGGTATGTAGCTGGTGATTTAGCATTAATAGACGAGGATGGATATGTGTTTTTCCAAGGAAGAAGTGACGATATGATTAATTCCTCTGGGGAAAGAATCGGTCCATTTGAAGTTGAAAGCAAACTGATGGAACACCCGGCAGTAGCAGAAGTGGCGGTAATTGGAAAGCCAGATCCTTTACGTGGGGAAATAGTAAAAGCATTCCTTGTGCTAAATAAAGGTTATCAAGAAGATGTTAACTTAATAGAGGAAATTCGCTTGTTTGTTCGAAATCGACTAGCCGCACATGCAGCACCACGTGAAATTGAAATTTTATCAGAATTACCAAAAACAAAAATAAGTGGAAAGATTTTGCGTAGAGAGTTAAAAGCTCGTGAAAAGGAATTGGTAGGTAGAAAGTAATCAAACTATTAAACTGTTATAAAGTTGTTCTCTTATGCTATAGTAGGTAAAAAGGCATCCATCATGGGAGGCGCAGCTATGTTTAAAACGAAAAAGGCTAAAGAACAACGAATTGAACAGTTACAAAAGGAAATAGAACAACTCAAATCTTCTTATCAGCATAAAGATATGGCGGATAAAGAATGGCTATTGAAGGTACAAGAGGAAATTCATGCAGCTGTCGATCAGCATGAGAAAGTAAATGCTCAGCATCATGAACTTGGAGATGCCGTTAAGAAAATTGAAAAGAGATTTGAGAATGTATCTGACTTAAGTGATCAAACTTCCAATAAATCAAATGAGCTTTTTGACAAAGGTAATTCGCTAAAAGAGTTCTCTATAAAAATGGTTGAAGATGCCAAACAAGGTTCTGAAGATGTGAAAAATACTGCAGATGTAATTCAAGAATTAGGCGTAGAGATTCTTGCTTCTGAAAAAAATATGACGAATTTAAGTGAGCGCTCAGGTGAAATTCAATCGATCGTTGGTGTGATCGAGAATATTGCCTCACAAACAAATTTGCTTGCTCTTAATGCTTCTATTGAAGCAGCAAGAGCTGGCGAATATGGAAAAGGATTTGCAGTTGTTGCCCAAGAAGTTAGAAAGCTTGCAGAAAGCACTGCAAAAAGCACATCTGACATTCAAGCATTAACGACTTCACTTCAAGAGGATATACAGATAGCTTTACAAGCAACGAAGAAAAGTGCTGCACTTGTTGATAAAGGTATTCTCGTCAGTTTAAATACAGCTGATAAGATCAACAACATGATGAAAACGGTGGAGCATAGTCAACTAGATATCAGTGCAGTACAAGATATGATAGAAGAACAGAAGCAATTGTCGGAAGCGGTAAAAAAGGAATTGGAAGAAGCAAGAAACCTATTCTCGCAAGCATATGAAATGATTCTCGATCATATAGAGGATGCGAAAGAAGTGGATCAACGACTTGAAAATGGAATCCACCAGTTGAAAATATAACTGTCTCCAATGGAGGCAGTTTTTTATTTTTTTCATTAGTTGTAGTATGATGTGGAGAAGGATTTGAGACATAAAGGAGAATTATAATGAGTGAGAATACATTTTTACATACATTAAAGCCAGCGTTGCAAAAAACATGGGAAGAAAGTGGTTTTACGAAACCGACAGATATTCAAAATGAAGCTATCCCAGAAATTTTAGCTGGGAAAGATATGATCGCCCAATCACCAACAGGTACCGGGAAGACGGTTGCCTACTTACTACCAGTCCTTCAGCAAATAAATGAGGATGCGAATGGATTACAGGCGGTTGTCTTAGCTCCTTCACGTGAACTTGTCATGCAAATCTATCAAGAAGTTCAAAAATGGGTGAAAGGGACGAAAATTAAAGGAGCATCATTAGTTGGTGGTGCCAACATAAAAAGACAAATAGATAAACTGAAAGAAAGACCACAAATCATTGTTGGTACACCTGGAAGAATTTTAGAATTAATAAAACTGAAAAAGTTAAAAATGCACGAAGTAAAAACTATTGTTTTGGATGAAGGCGACCAGTTATTAGGAAAAGAACACCTTGAAACTGTTCGAACGGTTGTAAAATCAGCAATGAACGACCGCCAATTGCTACTTTTCTCTGCAACTCCAGTAGAAGATTTTGATCAAGTGACAGCAATTTTAGGAAGAAAACCTGAAACTGTGAAAATTGGTCGTAAGAGTGAAACGGCAGAATCAAACGTGAATCATTATTATTTATTGAGTGAACAACGAGAAAAAGCGAAACTTTTACAAAAAATTGCTGCAATGCCGGGAATGAAGGGACTTGTATTTGTACGCGATGTAGGTAACATGACCGTACTAGCAGAGAAACTGAAGTTTGAAAAAGTGTCTGTCGGGATTCTTCATAGTGAGCTTAATAAAAATGAACGCGAAAAAGCACTAAAAGCATTACGCAATGGACAAGTTAGCATTTTACTTGCGACAGATGTAGCTGCAAGAGGATTGGATGTGGAAGGATTAACTCATGTTATTCACTCTGACTTCCCAGCGGACATCGAGCAATATATTCATCGCTCAGGTAGAACCGGAAGAATGGGAGCAAAAGGAACGGTTGTATCCTTGGTCGGGCCACGTGAAGAACGAGAACTGAAGAAATATGGAAGACAACTAAACATTACCGTAGAGCCGAGACGCATTCATAAAGGACAATTCGTCGAGTGGAAAAAAAGAAAATAGAAAATGAAAGGAAGCCTACTTTTTATACGGGCTTCCTTTTATTAATTTTTACTCACATATTACAGTTGTAGAGCCGTTTTCTTTCAATTCCAATGTTGCAGTTTTACCTTCATGAACACATGCCTTAAATTCTTGTAGTGATTCTTTGTGTTCTATTTCCATTTGTACGATTCGGATAGTGGGGATAGTGATGACAAGTATGAAAGCAACTACAACAAAACCGATAAATCCCCTTTGTAATTTATTGAACATTGGTTTTGACGTGTTAGAGAGGGAATAATCCCCAGAAATAAACTTTCGTATCTCTCTATAATATAAAGCATTATGAACAATTAAAAGCAAAGATAGTAACACGATATATACATAACGATCCAATGGAAAGATGATCATAATGAAAATCAGTAACGGAACTGTTAGGGAGTAGAGAATGTATACTTTTTTGGTCGCATTCTTTGTCACTTGACGTAACATTTCGTCATCTTCTAAGAGTTCTCCTGGTCTTAAGAAAGTAATTGCTGGCACCTTATTATGGGGATTTTTAGAATTGTAATTTTTAAGTTTTATATAGTAAGTAAGGAAGAATATCGCTAATAAAATAGAACCAACAATAAGCGAAAGCATTCCTGGTGTGTGCCATTTTATTGTTAACTCGTTATCCACCATCATAAAGAAGCCTTCAAAATTACTGAATAACAGATCTGCTGCATACGTAACACCGTATGTCCAAACAATCAAAATGCACCATAAGGCAATGTTCCATAGTGGGATATTTACACGAAAATCGTTTTTATTCACCAGCATCCTCTCCTTCTAGCCAAAATAATTCATCAACCTTTATTTGTAATTCTTTTGCTAATCGTAAAGATAATGTAATGGAAGGTGAAAACTCTCCTTTTTCGATAAAACCAATTGTTTGTCTTGTAACACCTACACGATTAGCTAATTCTGTTTGAGAAAATCCATGCCTTGCTCTTAGTTCCTTCACTCGATTACGAAGCATCTGTAACTCCTTTCATAAGGTGTTAACTTTTGTATACATAATGTAAAGTTTAGTTAACATTTCGTCAAGTATAATTAACTATATGCTTTCAGTGAAGGATTATTTATAAAGAAATTAATTTCTTTGAAGTTCTATTACATGAGGAATCTTTGGCATCCATATAATGATTACTGTATATTGGATATAAACTGAAATATTTGAAATTGAGGTGCAAATGATGAAGAAGCGAGTTGTAGCGTTAGTAGGGGATTTTTATCATCCGAAAGAAGTGGCAATATCCGCTCTAAATAAAGCTTTGCTTAATCTTCCAGAGGTGGAACTAGAATATGCTTCTGAAAATGAGTTATTAGAAAAACTAGAGACACAACCAGATGCAGTGATTCTTTTTAAACTAAATAAATTGAACCCACAAGACGAACATGTAATTACATGGATGGATGAGGAATTAGCTGCAACAGTAAGTGATTATGTGGATGCTGGTGGAGGCTGGTTCGCATGGCATTCTGGGATCGCATCTTTTCAAAATGTCCAAACTTATACGGAGATGATAAAAGGCTATTTCGAACACCATCCCGCACCAAAAGATATTACATATAAGCCCGTATCTGGATCCAGCATCGTTGAGAATGTTGAGGAGTTTACGATATTTGATGAACATTACTTTGTCGTATGTGAGGAAGAGAAGACTAATATTTTTCTAACTTCTGAGTCTGAAGATGGAGCATCAATCGCCGGCTGGACGCATGAATATGGAAAAGGGAGCGTTGTATGTTTAACACCATCCCATTTTGAGGAAGGCACTACACATCCTGCAGTAATTGACATGTTAGTAAATGGATTGAAGGTAGTTTGTAAGATGTAGAGGTTCTAATGAACAGTTTGAAGTGGTATTTCAAATGAAATGTCTAATAGGAAGGCTCTAATGGACAATTGGAAGGTGAATTACCGTTGAAATGTCTAATAGGATGGCTCTAATGGACAATTTGACGGATTCATATAGTTGAAATGTCTAATAGAATCCATCTAATGTCCTTTTCGAAGAATCATTAAAGTAATAATGTCGAATAAAACAAAAGCTAATAGACAATTCCCAGTTAATTAACTGGTGAAATGTCTATTAGCGATTAAATTAAAACACTTTCGTAGTCCAAGATTCACAATTCCAGATATCTGTAGCAACATCTTGATAAAAGTCTGGTTCATGGCTTATTAAAAGTATTGAACCTTTATAGTTTTGGAGAGCTCGTTTTAATTCTGCTTTTGCATCTACGTCTAAATGGTTTGTAGGCTCGTCCAATACAAGTAAATTCGTTTCATTGTTTACCAACTTACAAAGGCGAACTTTCGCTTTTTCGCCACCACTTAATACTTCTACTTTACTCTCAATGTGTTTTGTTGTTAAACCACATTTTGCAAGGGCTGCGCGGATTTCATATTGAGTAAAGGAAGGAAACTCATTCCACACCTCTTCAATACAAGTGTTTCCATTACTCGTTTTAATTTCTTGTTCAAAATATCCGATATGCAAGTAATCACCTAAGTCGACATGCCCAGATACTGGTTTAATTTCTCCAAGAATACTACGAAGTAAGGTAGTTTTTCCAATCCCGTTAGCACCTGTTAATGCGATTTTTTGTCCACGTTCCATGCGTAAATTAAGTGGTCGAGAAAGTGGTTCATTATAGCCGATCACTAGCTCTTTTGTTTCAAAAATTACCTTACCAGCAGCACGCGCTTCTCGGAAATTAAATTCTGGTTTTGGCTTTTCTCCCGCTAGTTCGATTACTTCCATTTTATCCAGCTTCTTTTGACGTGACATTGCCATATTTCGAGTCGACACACGTGCTTTATTGCGAGCAACAAAATCCTTTAACTCAGAAATTTCTTTTTGTTGCTTTTTAAAGGCGGCTTCCATTTGTTGCTTTTTCATCTCATGGACCTTCAAGAAATTTTCATAATCCCCTGCATAGCGATGTAATTCTTGATTTTCCATATGATAAATTAAATTGATTACGCTATTCAAAAATGGAATGTCATGAGAAATTAGAATGAACGCATTCTCATACTCCTGCAAGTAGCGTTTTAACCATTCAATATGAACCTCATCTAAATAGTTTGTTGGCTCGTCTAATAGTAAAATATCTGGTTTTTCCAGTAAAAGTTTTGCTAATAAGACTTTTGTTCTTTGTCCACCAGAGAGGTCAACAACATCACGCTCAAGTCCTATGTCATCCAGTCCAAGTCCACGCGCGATTTCCTCAATTTTTGCATCGATTAAATAGAAATCATTGTTTGTGAGCATGTCTTGTATGACACCAGTTTCCTCTAAATACTGTTCCAACTGCTCAGGTGTCGAGTCACCCATTTTTCCATAAATCTCATTCATCTCATTTTCAAGATCAAATAAATATTGGAATGCCATTTTTAACACATCGCGTATTGTTAAGCCTTTTTCTAAAATGGCATGTTGATCCAGATAGCCGACACGTACTTTCTTAGCCCATTCTACTTTACCTTCATCTGGTTGTAGTTTCCCCGTGATTATGTTCATAAAGGTAGATTTACCCTCACCGTTTGCGCCAATTAATCCAATATGTTCGCCTTTTAATAGACGAAACGAAACATTATTAAAAATAGCCCGGTCACCGAAACCGTGACTAAGATTAGTTACAGATAAAATACTCATGTCATTACTCCTAAATTTATTTACATCCTTTTCTATTATAACGAAATTCATTCTGTTGAAAATAGCTATTCTTAATAAACACTGGAAATGGTACAATCATCCATATGTGAAGAATGGAAGTGATGTAGTGATGCAAAAAGTTTTATATGAAAAAGTTAATGATATACATAAGGATCATTTTTTTCACTGTTATGAAATTTTATCTAAAAAGGAAGAGCAACATATTCTTCTAGAAAGCGGTCGAGCTGGTCGCTATAGCATTGCTGGGATTAAGCCATTTGCGGTTGTGAAAGGAACAAAAAACACAATAGAAATTGAAGAAGGTGGAGAGAAATATGTATTGGAAGGGAATCCTCTTCACGAACTAGAAAAATGGATGCAACAATTTTATTTCCGACCAATCCCTGGGCTTCCAGATTTCCAAGGCGGGGCAATTGGATACATTAGCTATGACTATGGACAATGTATTGAGAAACTCCCAAACATCGCACAAAATGATTTACAGTTACCACTCATTTACTTTCTCGTTTTTGATGAATGGGCAGTATTTGATCATGTGGAAGAATGTTTGTGGGTGATGGTATTAAATCGCGGTAATGCGCAAGAAAAACTGGAATCCGCAAAATCATCTTGGTTATCATCTGCAGTTTCTGTAAAACCAAGAGAAATGCCTCAAGTTGACAATGAACTCCAAGTTTCACTTACGGAAGAAGAATATGTGGAAGCAGTCGAAAAAGTGCAACAATACATTGCGGAAGGCGACGTGTTTCAAGTTAATTTAGCCGTTCGACAGTCACGCCCATTAGCTGTTGAGGCAGTTGAAGTGTATAAAGAATTACGTTTGTTAAACCCTTCTCCATATATGGGATATATGCATACACCAGAATTTCAAATTGTTTCTGGTTCACCAGAGTTGTTAATTAAAAAGGATGGTCAAAAAGTAAGTACGAGACCAATTGCTGGGACGCGCTCACGTGGTGAAAATGAAGAAGAAGATATGAGATTAGTGAATGAATTGATTGAAAATGAAAAGGAACGTGCAGAACATATTATGCTCGTTGATCTAGAGCGAAATGACCTTGGAAGAGTGTGTGAATATGGATCGGTAAAAGTGGATGAACTGATGACGGTTGAAAAGTATTCACATGTTATGCACATTGTGTCACATGTAAGCGGTGTTCTTCGAGAAGAAAAGGGTGTAGCTAACTTAATCGATGCTGTTTTTCCAGGAGGAACAATTACTGGTGCACCGAAAATAAGAACGATGGAAATTATTGAAGAGCTAGAACAAGTAAAACGTGGTATTTATACAGGTTCGATAGGTTGGATTGGCTTTAATCAAGATGTACACTTAAATATTGTGATTCGCACGATGCTTGTAAAAGATGGCCTTTGCCATGTCCAAGCTGGGGCTGGAATTGTCATTGACTCGAATCCAAAAGCAGAATACAAAGAGTCCTTGAAAAAAGCCGCTGCACTTTGGAAAGCAAAAGAAATGGCGGAGAAAAGGGGGAACTAAAATGATTGTAATGATAGATAATTATGATTCCTTTACCTTTAACTTAGTGCAATATTTAGGTGAACTTGGGGAAGAAATTATCGTAAAAAGAAATGATGAAATTACGATTCCTGAAATAGAACAAATAAATCCAGACTATGTCATTATATCTCCTGGTCCATGTACACCGAATGAAGCTGGCATTTCTCTAGAAGTAATTCAACATTTTGCAGGGAAAATCCCAATACTTGGCGTCTGTCTAGGACATCAAGCGATTGCTCAAGTATTTGGAGGGAAAGTTATAAAAGCAAAACGACTATTTCATGGGAAAACGTCTCTTGTTCATCATGACGGTAAAACAATTTTTACGCAAATAGACAATCCTTTCAGGGCAACTCGCTACCATTCATTAATTGTAGAACAAGTCGGACTTCCAGACTGCTTAGAAGTTACTGCGTGGACAGATGAGGAAGAAATTATGGGAATTCGTCACAAAGAGTTTGCGGTGGAGGGTGTTCAATTTCATCCCGAATCGATTTTAACGGACCCTGGAATGCAACTATTGCAAAATTTCCTCCAATGTTATCGGAAGGAAGAAATCTGAGCCATGTATATCTTTCTTAATGGACAATATATCCGACGGGAAGAGGCGACAATATCACCTTTTGATCATGGGTATTTATACGGGCTTGGTGTGTTTGAAACAATGCGGACATATGAAGGTAACGCTTTTCTATTAAATCAGCATGTAGAGCGGCTTAATAGTGGTATGAAGGAAATGAATATAGCTCTGGAATTTAGTACTTCACAGGTGGAGAAAATATTGAAGGAGCTATCACGCTTGAATGACTTACAAAATTCCTATATTCGCTTTAATGTCTCTGCTGGTATAGGGGAAATAGGTTTACAAACAAATCCTTATAGTGAGCCGACTGTCATTGTTTTTCAGAAGCCACTAGTAGGTATTGAACCATTGCGTGAAAAAGAAGCGGTTATATTAAAAACAGTCCGAAATACTCCAGAAACAACTATACGTATAAAATCGCATCACTTTTTCAATAATGTGGCGGCAAAATTAGAATTAGGAGCAGATCCGAATAAAGAGGGATTAATGTTAACGAAAGATGGTTTTATCGCAGAAGGAGTAACTTCGAATATCTTTTGGCTACGAGATGGTGTTCTTTGCACACCTTCCCTTGAAACAGGAATTTTAAATGGAATTACAAGACAATTTATTATAAGGATTGCGCAAGAACTAGGTATAGATGTGAAAATAGGATTGTTTAAGGTGGAAGATTTAGGTCAAGCAGATGAGATTTTCTTTACGAACTCAGTTCAAGAAATCATTCCTGTAAATAAATTAGACAAACACTTTTATCCCGGTAAAAACGGTAGACTCGTTCAACAGCTTTATTCTATTTATCATCAAGCGATAAAGAAGGATGGTCCAAAGTCATGAATATGACGATGAGACCATCCTGTTTTTATGCATTTTGAGGAAGTTTTGAATAATATTTAATTGTTTCCTCACTTAGTGGTTCGTTATCTGAAAATAAGTCTGGGTTATCTTTCAACATTTCCATTAATACTTCTGTTAGTAATTTTGCATCACATACACGGGTTTCGGCATCACCGAATTTTCCGATATGCATTGCACCACGGTTAAGTAGAATTTCTTCCACTTTCCAGAAATGTTCGTGCCATGCTAATCCTGTATGACGACGGGAAGGTACATCAACTCTCGTACCATCTTCCAAGATGGAAACAAGCGGTTCATATGTGTCCGTCATTCTTCCAGGGATGTCGGCCCATTCTTCAACTCCATGCATAAACGTATTTCTGCGCAAATCTACACCAACAAGTATAATTTGAGCATTGCGATCTAGTAATCTTCCCCAAGCTGATTCTCTTGCACAAGGGGTTGTACAATATTCATCCCCAGTTGTAAATTCAACTGCATCTTTCCCTAGTGCAGAGACAGAATGAGTAGGATGAGCAGAGCGAATGGTATGTTCTCTTTGCCTGAATAACTCTGTTAAAATCCCAACAATGGAGTGAGAGTCTTTTACAGAAAAAACAGGATTTTTCGCATTAATATAAGACCAAGTATGTGCTGGAAATACTAATAATCCATCTTTCATATACTCCTCAAATGCATCTAGAACAGTGTCTGCTCGACCATTCACTTCTCCAATTTTTTTGTATGATGAATGTACTAAAACAGTCCCTTTAGGGTTAATTGAGAGTTTCTCTAAATCAGCAAGTAAGCTTCCCTTTGTGTGCATAACATATTTCCTTTCTATTATGAAGTACTAGCTATATATTGTATCGTAATATTTAGAAAATGGAAGTAATTCGTTACAATTAAAAAACCCTTCATCATAGAAGAAGGGTTAGTACATTATTCTTGTGTATTATCATTTTTAGGGACTTCATCGATTCGTTTTGCATCTTCAAAATTCAAAGCACTGCTAAGATAGTAGCTAAGAAAAGCTGCGACTGCGCCAATTACACCAATAAGTCCAATTGTCACAATTAAATCCATCTAAATCCCTCCCATATATTCCAATGTATGCACTAAATTTGTGCACATTCCATGAAATAAAAGAAGCGAAATAGAAAATGTGGAAAAGGTCTCCTATTTGAAACAAATCGGAGACCAACGTTTAGTTATTTTTTGGATTTAAATGATTTTCTGGTACTTCGTCAATGATGCTAGCGTCTTTTGTATCCATAGCAGAATTAATAAAGTAAATAATAAATAATGCTACTACACCAATGACAAAAATTAGACCTAGTAGAATGCCAAGTTGCATGTCACTGCCTCCTTTTTTACCAATGCTATATCATTTTGTTTCTTTTCGAATAAGAAAATAATAGTGCTGTTACTTTTAGTATAATGGAGTTTTTCCTTTTAATCAAAGGAATTTTATATTATAATACTTCTTGTGTTAAAAATATTGTCTAAATAATGGCTCCGTAGCTCAGAGGATAGAGCGTCGGTTTCCTAAACCGTGCGTCGCAGGTTCGATTCCTGCCGGGGCCGTCAACCAAACCTTGCTGTGGCAAGGTTTTTTGTTTTGTTTATAGGTTGGTCTAGAAAGGTTTTTTTATACTTGGGGTTAAATTGGGGACAAATTTTTTTAATTAAAAGTTCAATTTAAACACTTTAAAAAAAGACTTGGATAGACACATAGTAATGATGCTCATTGCTTCACTAATTAATTATACTTAATATATTGCGATCAAGGATATAACCAATCCAAATATTGGGAAAATATACCACGAGAGTCTTTGCGTAAAAATATAAAAATCATGTGGTTCAGGGTCTCTAACAACCAATATATTGCTAAGTTTAAAGAAGAATAATGGAAACTTGTAATCTATTGCAGTATATATAAAGATAAACAAAGCTAAAATTAGCAAAGGAAATTTACCTCGAATTGTTTCATTTACCATCATTGCTAAATCCGCAATAGTTTTCAGAGGTACTTTATACACTGCCGAGTATGGAGATTCTCCATCCATCAGAACTCGAGGTTCTTCCATAACTGGATTTCCATGCTTATCAAATAAAAAGGGACTGTTTTGCAAATATTTCCCTTCAAAAATGATATTCCCTTTTGAATCTTTTATATTACGAATACCATAATCCCAATGACTAGCATCTTCAAAAGTAACGGTGTATCGACGATGAATATTATTTGGCAGCTCAAATAACACTTCTGCACGGCTATGTGCGTCTTTTTCTCCTTTAATAATTATTTTGAAGTCTCCACTCCAGTTACTACCAGAATAGTATGTTTCGCTTGATAGCGTTTTCTTTTTTAAGAAAGTATTATCCTCTCCAAAATAAATACCATAAGAAAAAAATGTTTTAAAATAGAAAACAATTAATATAAGCAATAAAGTGAACAAAAGCACCTTAAGCAACATACTACCTAAACCTTTACTTGTCTTTTTAATCCCCACTGAACCGCCCTCTTTTCAAATAAACAAAATAGCTTACTTTTAATACGGATACAAAGATATGAATGTTTCATTGAAACTCATATTACTGTATTAAAAAAATTGAATTTCTAAATCACATCATAAAAACCTAACGTTTAGTATTTTCTTATATAATAAGAATCGTCTTTCCAATTAATTGGTAGTTATAATGTAAACAGAATACGATGATCCAAAAAGGAATAAAGCTTTTTTAAATAGAATGTAGACTACTAACTGGCTGATGAATCGAATAAAGTTAAATATTCAATGAAAAGAGTGGGGGATTATATTATGTGGTTTTTATTATGTCTTATCGCAATCATAATTACGCTTTTTTCCATAGAAGCACAGCTCAGAAAAGGGAATAAACAACAGCAAGAAATAATTATGTTATTAAAGCAAATAAATGAAAAGGATTGATTCACGGCGTGTATCAGAGACCATCAATTGATGGTTTTTTTATAGTGAGATTTAATTTATTTGAATTATGTGACCAATCAAACTTTTAATGTGTCTATAGATTAAAAGGGGGTTTTCAGATGTGATTGAAACTTGGTTTGAAAAGTATGTAGAACTTATTTATAAATATATTTTTTTCATGGTAAAAGATCATCAAATTGCAGAGGATTTAACGCAGGAGACCTTCATCAAAGCACATATTAAGTCACATCAGTACAAAGGGAACTCTGAGCTAAAAACTTGGTTGTATCGAATAGCTTATACAACGACCATGAATTATTTTAGAAAAAAGCATCCAATTCCAACACTTTTTGACTCCCCTATACATGTAAAAAGTGCTGAAGAAAGTTTCCTGGAAAAAAGTGATTTGGAAGAGCTATATCAGGCTATTTCAAAATTAAAATTAAGTTATAAGCAAGTTATTATATTGCGGAAAATTCAACAATTATCTGTTAAAGAAACTGCTTCTGTCCTTAGATGGAGTGAGAGTAAAGTGAAAATGACAACGGCAAGAGCAATAGAAAAGCTACAGAAAATTATAGATGAAGGGGAGGGATGAAATATGAAGAAACTTCAAGACAATGACTTTATAAAACTAAACGACGCAGTAAAACTAAGTAGACAATCAAAAGATAAAATGAAATACGCTATTTTAAATGATACCACACAAAGGAAATTCTTAACTCCAAAACTTTTAGTTTCATTCCTAACTATCACTGCGATTGGTATATGTTGCATGCTTATATTTACTCAAAATATAGATTTAAAGTTTTCTGATAGGGCGATTATTGACAGTAATGATCATTATTCCTTTATTGAGGAATTTGTAATTAAAGACATTCTTAATGATTCAAATATGGAGTATGTTAAGTTTAAGGGACATGGGGAAAATTGGGCAGCAGTTTATATTGCTTATAAGGTGAGAGATAACGATAAGTTTTCAGCAGATTTGTATGTAAAATACATTGGTGAGAAACCAAATCCGACAGGTACAATAAAATATTATTATGATGCAGGTAGTGATACTGGAAGTGGAAGTACAACTTACGAAGATGAACCTGAAAACGGAATATATCTCTTAGGCATATCTGGTAGTTTTGAACCTTTGCCGACGAAAGACTACAAAATGAAGTTACTCATTGAGTGGGATAAAGAGTCAGAGTTAATTGAATTGAAATCAGAATAAGAAAGACAGGTATGGCAGGGCATACAAGTATATTTTGTTTTCAAAAGTAATCAAAAAGGAATCCATCTCTACTTGACAGATCCCTAATTTAGGGTTCGTGTACCATAAACAAATTCAATTAAGGTAATTTTAACTTTTTTCTTTGATAAGTAGATAGCACCACTCCTCCAACTATAAATAGTGAACCTAAAATCTCTGAGCCAGTTATCGGTTTGTAAAGTAATATCAATCCCATAACCATTGCTACAAAAGGTTCTAAATTAGATAATATTGAAGCCTTTGAAGCATCTACATGTCTAATGTTATTATTCCAAATTAGTGTAGCAATACCATGTACAACAATAGCAGTTCCTATCAGAAACACCAATCCGACATATTTGTACTTACCTTTAAGGGCTTGTCCAGTATAAAAGTAAAAGGAATTGCCACAATTAAACCTACAACATTTGAATATAAAGTAATAGTAAGTGGATCTATTCTATGAGAAAGAAGCCTCGTCATGATGATCATTATTGCGAAAGTTATCATTGTTATAACAATCCAAAATAGACCTTTATCTACATGCAATGAAGATAAATCGCCATTTGCTACAACCAGATAAATACCTATAATTGCCACAATCGACCCTATCATCATACTAAGTGTTAATTTTTCTTTCAAAAAAATGGCAGCTAATACGCTAGTTATAATAGGGGTAGTTGCCAAAATTAATGCAGAAGTAGTTGGATCAGCGGTTTGTAAACCTACAAAAAAAGACCATTGGTTTATAAAAACACCAATAACCCCTAGAAGGAAAATTGCCAGTAAATCAGATTTATTAACTCGTTTAAAGTGCTTTTTATATGAGAATAATCCAAGTAAAAATAATACTATAAACAAAAGTCTAAGCATGGTTAACAAAGTTGGAGAAAAGTCTTGCACTAAAATCTTTCCAAAAACAAAATTGCTCCCCCATACAATTACACAAAAGGTGAGCCAAGCATATGCTTTTAACAAATCTTTCATCCTTTCAAGATCAAATACTAACTGTCCTATTTTATACTAAATAGTATTTTTATTATACTTTTAAGGATGTCCGAACCTGCTAAGTGGAATGATGGGCGAATTTAAAAAACAGAAATAGCAAGGTATGAGTATATTTTACCCTTGCTTTTTACTGTTATTATTTGACTTTGTGTACGGTTATTTTCTCGAACAACTTGTGAAACGCATAATTTAAGTAGGCATTCGTAATAAGTAATATGAAAAATTGCAACGAACTAATGTTTAGTTTGAAAAAGTTCCATTTTCTAAATAATTTTATACCAGGAAAGGCATATATTAAATCACCAATGATATTTAGTAATGTATAACGCAAGAATTTCCCTTTTGATAAATGGAAAAAACCCATAAATTAGAAAAGAAATAAGGGCCAATTACTAAAGATAAAGCTGTACTAATAATTCCTTTCCTTCCACCTTTAACATTCCATAGTTTGCGAATAGTAAAATAAAGTATTTCTAGAAGTATTGTAGCAGTTGAAAATATAGTTACAGGTAAATACCTAACGATTGATCTCTTAGGGAGGAAAAAACCCGAAATTACTGAAAAGAATACTAATAAGAATTTAAGTAAATTATGTGGCATTCGATCAATCCTTTTTAGTAAATGAATTAGTACGTAAACATGAATTTTATTACTTTCTTTCATGAAAGTAGTGTGTGTTGATGATCTATTTTTAATGCAGAAAAGGCGAATGACTAGGTGTAGATATCATATAAAGGAAATTTAGTAGTAATGACTTAGAAACAATAGTAGGTAATCCAATTACTGAGTAGCAATAATGTAAACATTTGTACAATATCTTTAGTTATGAAGAAGATAAAAACACTTTGGATATGTTTATCCAAAGTGTTTTTTCCTCTCCCATTAATATACATTAGTAACATGCATATAATCATACACATCTTGGAATGAGCCTGACCAAAATAACATCGTTTCTTCATCAGGGATCTCATTTTTAAATCGGTCCAAAAAGTAAGCGGGCAAAATATTTTCCATTATAGCTTTTTTTATTGCTGGTAGTTCTGACAAAGCATTTTTATGATACGTCATATCTTTCTTATTATTTATAATGACATTATGGTGTAGATACCACTCATATGCTAATAAGCCGACACGTAGGTCACGATTTTCTGGGTTGTTTGATAGGAACCAAATAGCAGTTGCTTCATTAGCGTTAGGTTGTTTAAGACCTAACTCACTAATAACAGGTTTTATTGCATTTTGTAATTCAGCACCTTTAACATCGATATCATTACCAACCAGGATCAGATTTAAAGGTGATACACCTTCTTTGCGAACTTCAGTTAATTCTTCCATGTCATACTTCATTATAGTTTCTTGAATAGGACGAAGACCATCTAGTGCAGAAAGACCCGAAGTATTATTGTCCTTATTGAATAAAAAATAAATAATTACACCTATTAAAATGATGGCACCTAAAATTGCTACAACTTTTTTGCTGGAGCTAGTAGATTTGGCACTAGTGCCAGTGGAAGAGTGGTTGTTCGTTTCATGATTCATTTTTTGCATTTCCCCCATTAAATAGTAATAACGTCCTGATTATACTATATATTCTTACTTTCGACAGATTTTGGGATTATAGACCTATTTAAAGGGAGGAGAAAAAAGGATGGTGAATATTCTTCCATCCCCTTTTTCACTATTTGCGGTATATTCTATTCAAGAAATTACTTCAAAAACCGTACCTTGGTTATAATCCGTCACTTTCATGGAGCCATTAACTCCTAAGAATAATCTAGTTTGGTCTAAATTTGTTCCGAGACTAACATAGAATGCTGGTTTATCTCCGAAATTATAATCCGTTTCAATTACACTATAATCACTCAAGTTATTATTATCTGTTGTAATTCTCGTATAAGCTAAAACACCTTTGGATGGGGATTGATTTCTATTTGCGAGGTCGATAAATACTACGCTTCCTGTTAAATCAGAAATTGTATTTCCCAAATACGGTTGTACTCCTGTAATGGCCGTACCCGAAAATTTATCCTGCCTGGCATCTTGATGGAAATAACTTATTAACGGTGGATGCCTCTTTACGGAGGTGTTAACTGCTTCATTATAATAAGCAATTGTTTGTTCCTTCAAATTCGGGTTGCTGGAACAGTCTTTAATAATGGTAGTAGGGAATGCACCTTCCCAGCCTCTCCATCCTAAGTTAATAAATCCTTCCGTATTAAGGGAAGATGAAGTGAGTTGTGTTACAGGGATGGGCTTATATTGCGTGAATATAAAAATAGACTCTACTAACCCCTGGCCAACATTACCTACATATTTTAAAAAGCGGTCGTTATAGCGTTGGAATGCGATTCCCGGTATATTGCGAACTCCTTTCACTATTACAGAAAGCATTTCTTGGATGGAGACAGGGAGTTCACTGAAACGGGAAACGACTGGTGGATTTGTAATGGATGTATTTTTCTTTACATCTATCTCAATTATTTTTCCAGCAATTTCGAGATTATCCTGGCTTAAATTAAATGGATCATATCCAGATCCACCATCCCCGGTTGTTAATACAAGTTTCCCAGTCTCTGGTGAAAAGTTTAAGCTGTTCACACCATTATGGTTCGAAAATGGTCTTCTCAAGTTAAGTAAAGTACGACTTTTTATAGGTTGACCATTCCTCTGAACTACCCACTCCTCAACTGTATCAATATGATCATATTGTTTTTCTCTATTCGTCCACTTTAGGTATAATGTTTTAGGGTCGCACGGGTTAGGTGTAAATGATTCCGTCAGTGCACCAGGTCCTTGTGTTCCAGCAACTGAATAATGCAAATAAAACAATCCATTATGATGAAATTCAGGATGGAAAGCTAATCCTAATAAACCGCGCTCATCAGAACCTCTTTTTCCACCTAGTTTTATTATTTGCGAACTAATGTCTAAAAAGGTTCGAACATCTCTGTTTCTTACATAAAAAATTTCTCCAACTTGAGTAGCGATAAATAAACTTTCCATCGATTCACCAGGAAGTATTGCTGTTTTTATAACGGTAGGCAAATTTAGTCTACTAACAATTGGTCTTAGACGAACCTTTATTTTTTTCACCCTGCTTCACATCCCTTAAAAGTAATCTTTTATCAGAATATGAATAGAGCTAATGTATTAGTACGTGATATCCTGTAGTACCTAATCAATTTGAAATAATCAATTTTCGCATAAACAACTTTTTACCTGCATTTACCTATATAAGGGGGTGTGATGGTGAGGTCATTATTCAAAAAAGTTACGTCTAGCATGTGGATAGATGTTTTTATTCCTACCATTGATAGTTATTCAAAATCGATGCAACTCGTAGCTGGTGCGAGCTTAGGTGGGTTAGCTGCTATATTACAATCGGCAGGGATTTTCACTGGAGTCGGTTATATATTTAGTATGATGAGTACAGCACCAATTGTATTAGCATGTCTATTATCAATGAACATAGGTGTGATGACATATTTCCTAACGATCCTTCTGGTGGCAATACTGCAGCCAACAGAGTTATTCATCTTCATATTTACTACAGGTTTACTTGGGCTTAGTTTAGGTTTTAGTATGAAGTACTTAAGAAGGAACATACTTATTATTGCGTTTTCTGCAATCACTTTAACAATAGGAATCAGTATTTTATTATATGGTATGAAATTTGCTATCCTTGGGCCGTCAATCACGACTAAAATTAGTTCTACGGTTATTTTAGGGACATTTGCATTTTCCTTGCTATATAGTTGGATTTGGAAAAAAGTTTGTATTTCTATATTCCGATTCATTCACACATTTTTGAATCATAAAAAATAAAAGCAATCGAAGATCTTCGATTGCTCTTAAAACAGTTACTTTGTGTTCTTTTTCTTTGCAGCATTCTCTAATTTGCTTTTTGGCTCCACTGAAAATTCTGTGTCTGCGATTCCTTGTGGATTTACACTAGTTGCTGCATTTCCTTTATTACTAGAGTAATTTCGTGCACGGACACTTTTTTTACTTTTAGCCATATTTAAAAACCTCCAAGTTTATTTTTGAATACTAACACCTTGTAATTTGATATATTGGCCATCCTTGACCGTAATATACATGTCAGCTTGTACAATTTCATTCGTAACAATACTGGATAAATCATGTCTACTATTGGTGGACACTTCTAAATACCCCATATCTGTGGAATTATCTAATTTTACTTTGTATTCACCAGCAGGAATGTCCGTACCTACTTTGTACATTCCGTCTTTATATAAACCATCATCAGGTTGGACAGATGGAGCTTTATCAACTGGATACATATAGCCAGAAGTTAATTTAAAATACTCACCGTCTTTTAGAGTCACATAGGAATGGGCATCATTCATTAAATTATCATTAAAAATGATGCTATCTAAATTGCCAGTACTATCTGATGCATTTTCAATGTAGGCCATTCCTTGTGCAAATACGAGGTATTCTCCTGCAGCAATATCGGTTCCTACTTTATACGTACCTTGATCAATCTTTCCTTCGTCATTGTTTTCTTCATTTGCTTCCTGATTTTGATCATTTTCATCATCAGCAGGTTCCCCATTTTCTACTACCACATCTTTCCCATCAGTGATTTCATCTTTTTTGGTAGTAGTATCTCCATCTTTTTCAATATTTTCTTCCGGAGTTTCTTTATTCGTATCCTTATTGTCAGAGTCAGTTCCACATGCTCCTAACGTAAGAATAAAACTAAGCATTAATGCCATCCAAAGTTTTTTCATGAGTATTAACCCCTTGATATGAATTTTGTCGCAATCTCTGCAACTTTAATTTTCCACAAGGTGAAAATCTTATGTATGGATTTTGTATTCTGGGTGGCCGTTACAAATAGTAGATAAGCCTCATAAAATAATGTAGGGGGTGAAATGCTGTAATGGAAGTGTATGATGTAATGATTATCCCGCTTATTATTGGACTAGTTGAGTTGTGTAAAAAGGTTGGAGTTAAAACGAGGTGGTTACCGGTAATTGCTTTAGGATTGGGAATTATCATAGGTATTGTATATATTGCAGACTTTAATTTAAAACAAGGAATATTAGTTGGAACAATGTTAGGTTTATCTGCTAGTGGACTTTACAGTGGAAGTAAGAATATGATGGAAAAGAAACAAATAGATAATAAAGAGGAGAACTGCAAAAAGTAAGCATAATAAAAACCCGGTAACCCGGGCTTATTTTACAAATAGCTTAACATATTAAATTTCATAACCATTTGTTACTAAATCAAGTTTACCTGTTTCAGGATTAATGACGAGGCCGTGTACAGGTACTGTTTTTTCCATCAGTGGGTGATTACGGATCATATCCACACTGTGTTGTACACTTTGTTCAACACTGTCAAATCCAGTTAACCAACTGTCAAGGTCTATTCCAGAACTGCTAATGATGTCTAATGTCTCTTCTGATATGCCACGTTCTTTCATAATCCCTAAAATATGGCTGCTTTCAATTGCACTCATACCACAATCATGGTGCCCAATAACAAACACTTCATCTGCTTGTAATTCGTACACAGCGATTAAAATACTGCGCATAATACTACCAAATGGATGGGTAAGAATTGCTCCGGCATTCTTCACAACCTTGACATCACCATTTTTTAGGTTCATTGCCTTATATAGAAGTTCAATTAACCTTGTATCCATACATGTTAGAATTACTGCCTTTTTATCAGGAAACTTTGTGGTAGCATATTCCTCATATAATTTTTCTTCGGTAAAAGTTTTATTGTGATCAAGAATTTCGTTCAATAATGACATTTTTCTCCATCCTCTCTTTACTATTTCTTTATTTTACATAAAAGTCACGTATAATAAAAGAAAGATCTAATATAGAGAAAATTTTTAACAAATGTGAAACTTTCTTAACAATTAATTCGTAATACAATTATCAAGGAGGGATGGAGAAGTAGAATAGCATTGTTAGTAAAAAAAACAATGTAAAGGAATTGATGACTATGACATTGTTTGGAATGTCAATTGAAACTATTTATTTGATATTATTAGTTGTCTCTGGTGTATTAACAATACTTTATCTGTTATTTGGAGATGTGTTAGAAGGTATTGGAGAAGCAACAGGTTTTTTACATCCAGTATTGATTTTAGCATTTATAACATTTTTTTCTGCAGGCGGTTATATACTGGAAAAGGTAACCTCACTTAATAGTATTCTTATTATTGTAATTTCTGCAATTATAGCTGCTATTCTAGATGTACTTCTTAATATTTTTGTCCTCGTTCCAATGTCCTCGGCTGAACAATCCTTGAGTTATACTGAAAAATCCTTGGAAGGTCGAATGGGAAAAGCAATCATTACAATTCCACAAAACGGTTTTGGTGAAGTGGTAATTGAGAGCTATAGTGGAATGATTTCGAAACCTGCAGCAAGTTACGAGAATACAGAAATTGCAGGCGGTTCAGAAGTACTTGTAATAGAAGTGAGAGATGGAGTTTTATATGTAATACCATATAAACCAAGCTTTACTTAAATATTTTTATGAGGGGGAATTTATATGCCAGAAATGGGAATTTGGATTGTCATTGGTATTGTTGCATTTATACTAATAGCTTTAATTGGTGTATTCGTAACAAAATACCGCACAGCTGGACCAGATGAAGCGTTAATTGTTACAGGAAGTTATTTAGGTGGGAAAAATGTCCACGTCGATGAATCAGGAAATAAAATAAAAATTATTCGTGGTGGTGGTACATTTGTACTTCCTGTATTCCAACAAGCAGAACCTCTTAGTCTATTATCTAGTAAACTAGAAGTTACGACACCTGAAGTCTACACAGAACAAGGTGTTCCAGTTATGGCAGATGGTACCGCAATTATTAAAATCGGTGGTTCTATCGGAGAAATTGCGACTGCTGCGGAACAATTTCTTGGTAAGTCTAAGGAAGATAGAGAAATTGAAGCAAAAGAAGTACTGGAAGGACATTTGCGTTCTATTCTAGGTTCAATGACAGTGGAAGAAATCTATAAAAACCGTGATAAGTTCTCACAAGAAGTGCAACGTGTTGCTTCGCAGGACTTAGCTAAAATGGGTCTTATTATCGTATCATTTACTATTAAAGAAGTACGCGATAAAAATGGTTACCTTGATTCACTAGGTAAACCACGTATTGCTCAAGTAAAACGCGATGCCGATATTGCAACTGCTGAAGCAGATAAAGAAACAAGAATTAAACGTGCAGAAGCTGCAAAAGAAGCGAAAAAAGCAGAGCTTGAACGTGCAACTGAAATTGCTGAAGCAGAAAAAGTAAACCAATTAAAAATGGCAGAATATCGTCGTGAACAAGATACAGCTCGCGCAAATGCGGACCAAGCATATGACTTGGAGACAGCACGTGCGAAGCAAGCAGTAACAGAACATGAGATGCAAGTCAAAATTATTGAGCGTGAAAAGCAAATTGAACTTGAGGAGAAAGAGATTTTACGTCGTGAAAAACAATACGATTCAGAGGTCAAGAAAAAGGCGGATGCAGATCGTTATGCAGTTGAGCAGGCTGCAACTGCGGATAAGGTAAGACAAATGGCGGAAGCAGATGCCCATCAATATCGTGTAGAGGCGACAGCAAAAGCTGATGCAGCACGCATACGTCTAGATGGTATTGCGAAAGCAGATGCACAAAGAGCACAAGGTGAATCCGAAGCTGAAGTTATCCGCTTAAAAGGTATCGCAGAAGCAGAAGCAAAACGGAAAGTTGCAGAAGCATTCGAACAGTTCGGAAAAGCAGCTGTACTCGACATGGTCTTGAAGATGCTTCCTGAATATGCGAAACAAGTTGCTGCACCACTTGGTAACATTGAAAAGATTACAGTTGTTGACACTGGTGGAAATAGTGAAAACGGTGGAGCCAACAAAGTTACTGGCTATGCAACAAACCTAATGTCTACAATGCAAGAATCATTAAAAGCATCAGCTGGTATTGACGTGAAGGAATTACTAGAAAACTTATCTGGTAAAAATAATGTCCGCGGTAGCATTGATGCACTAACACAAGAAATTAGTGAGAACAAGAAGTCTACTGAGGCTAATAAAACAGAAGAAAATAATTAATACTAAACAAACCCCCTTGGAAATTTCCCAAGGGGGTTTTTGCTTTATCTAGATACTTTTTGTAGTTGATTAATGAATTTAAGTGATCTACCAGTACCGATTGCAACCGATTCTAGCGGATTTGGAGCTATGTGAACTGGAACAATAATTTCTTTGGACAGCCATTCTTGTATGCCATTAAGAAGGGCGCCTCCTCCAGTTAATACAACCCCACGGTCTACGATATCACCACTAAGCTCTGCTGGTGAATTTTCCAATGTTGCTCTAATTGCTTCTAAAATATGGAGTAAAGATTCCCTCATTGCTTGTTGAATTTCTTTTGAGCTTAATGTAACTGTTTTTGGGAGACCTGTTACTAAATCACGACCACGAATATCCTTCTTTAATTCAGGATGCTCTACTAAAGCATGGCCAATTTCAATTTTTATTTCTTCTGCAGTTCGTTCACCAATCAGCAAGTTATATTTTTTTCGAACGTATTGAATGATATTATCATCAAATAAATCACCACCAACACGAACAGTATTGCTGTTCACGACTCCACCATATGAAATGATGGCAACTTCTGTAGTTCCTCCACCAATATCTACAACAACGTTCGCTACTGGTTCTTCCACAGGGAGATCAGCGCCAATCGCTGCTGCAACAGGCTCTTCAATTAAATGGACATTTTTTGCGCCGCATCCTTTTACAGCATCATGAATAGCACGACGCTCAACGGAAGTAGCACCAGATGGAGTACAAACTACTACATCAGGTTTTCGTAAAGATAATCCCATTGCTTTCCCAGCCTTTTTCATAACTTGCTTTAATAACTGGCTAGTAATGTCAAAATCTGCAATAACACCATCACGCAATGGTCGAACCGCAACAATATTACCAGGTGTTTTACCGATCATATTTTTCGCATCCATCCCAACAGCTACAACTTGATTCGTGTCCGTATTCATTGCAACAACTGAAGGTTCGTTTAATATAATACCTTTATTCTTTGTATAAACAAGTACATTAGCAGTACCTAAATCAATACCTATTTCCGTATTTGAGAACATGAAATCACCAAACCCTTTATATCATATATAGACAATGTTCTATTAGTATAGACAAAATTTTGCTAGATTGCTTGTTACATATATTGGAAATAAATCGAATGTTACAAACTGAAAAGGAGTGGAACATACTCAATACAGGGACTTACCCAAAAAGTAAGCTTTTTCCTGTTATCAAAATTTAATGTGCTTGTAAATTAGTAATAGAAAGGAAAAGTATGTAATGACGTGGGAAATGCTAGGTGGAGGCTTTAAGTGAGCAGAGTGTACTTCTTGCTAGCGATAAGATGTTTAATTGGGATGAGGGAATGGTAAGGAGTTATACGTGCCCGGTTTTGCGTGAAAAGCTGAGAGGAGGTCACGAAGAGAGGCTCATCGTGTCCGGTTTTATGAGAAAAAGGATGATGCGGTCGAGCAAGAAGCTTCAATGTGCCCGGTGAAGTGGGAAAAAGGATGAGGCGGTCACGCAAGGCGCTATAAATGTCAAGAATACTATGTACACTTTTGATTGTTTAAGAATGTACAAATTTACTCGTCATCAGGCTTTAAATGATTCTTAATTCTATAAGATGGTCCTAT
>NZ_JBHSMC010000043.1:0-38964 GCF_042655485.1 Lederbergia graminis | reverse complement strand
CGCTGAAGTCAATGGCAAGCAGCTACGCTGTGGCCGTCCATTTTACTATATAAAGTTGGTTGAAAATGTTGTAATAACTTTTACACAATATTATGGACTTGACTCTTTTTCTTCTCGAGGTGGGCACGATGGATGCTCTTGCGTGACCGCTCCAAGCTTTTTCTCCTTGAGGTGGGCACAATGGACGCTCTTGCGTGACCGCTCTGACCTTCTTCCTCCTGAGGCGGGAACGATGGAAAAGCTTGCGTGACCGCTTTAAGCTTTTTCTCCTTGAGGTGGGCACAATGGACGCTCTTGCGTGACCGCTCTGACCTTCTTCCTCCTGAGACGGGCACGATGAACGCTCTTGCGTGACCACTCCAAGCTTTTTCTCCTCAAAGTGGGCACGTTGGACGCTCTTGCGTGACCACCTTTCATCTTTTCCTCTCGAGGCGGGCACGTTGAACAAGCCCGCATGACCGCTCTACTCTTTTTCTTCTCAAGGAGGGCACGTTGAACGACCTTGCATGACCGCTCTAAGCTTTTTCTCCTCGAGGCGGGCACGATGAACGAGCTTGCGTGACCGCTTTACTCTTTTTCTTCTCAAGGCGGGCACGATGAACGCTCTTGCGTGACCGCTTTACTCTTTTTCTTCTCAAGGCGGGCACGATGAACGACCTTGCATGACCGCTTTAAGCTTTTTCTTCTCAAGGCGGGCACGATGAACGACCTTGCATGACCGCTTTAAGCTTTTTCTTCTCAAGGCGGGCACGATGAACGACCTTGCATGACTGCTTTAAGCTTTTTCTTCTCAAGGAGGGCACAATGGACGCTCTTGCGTGACCGCTCTGACCTTTTTCTTCTCGAGGTGGGAACGATGGACGCTCTTGCGTGACCACTCCAAGCTTTTTCTCCTTGAGGTGGGCACAATGGACGCTCTTGCGTGACCACTCCAAGCTTTTTTCTTCTCGAGGTGGGCACGTTGAACAAGCCAGCGTGATCGCTCTACTCTTTTTCTCCTCGAGCAGAGCACGATGTATCCGCCTACGTTCCCTCCTCTCCCATTTTCCACGCGAAGAGGCACGTTAGAACCCGCTATCTTGACCTCGTAAGAGATTTTACAAGTAAAGAGAGCACGTGACCTGACGGTACGTGCTCTCTCCTTCTCTTCCAGTGCTCGTTAAATTGTTTTCTTTATCTAATTGTATTTAAATTTTTCCTTTTCCATAAAATTAATACGGAACACAGTAGCAAAATCGCAATTGTAACTAATCCTAATAACGTATTATTTGTAAACCCTATTACAATATATCCCATTGCCGAGATTAGTCCGGTTAGTATTGCATACGGTAGTTGGGTCATTACATGATCCATTAAATTACTACCTGCGCCAGTTGACGAGAGAATTGTTGTATCAGAAATTGGTGAACAATGATCGCCCATGACCGCACCTGCTAAGACAGCAGCTAGTGTCGGTAAAAGTAAAGAACTGTCTGTAACCATAATAATTTGACTTGCTATAGGTAATAATATTCCAAATGCTCCCCAAGAAGTTCCTGTTGCAAATGCCATTACAGCAGCACCAATAAACAAAATTACTGGTAGGAAGCCAACATGTAAGTTTGAGCTTTCAACTAAGCTCCCTAGATACACTCCTGTGCCCAATAAATCTATTAATGTAATCAAAGCCCAGGCGAAAAATAATATTAAAACTGCAGACATCATCGATTTCACACCACTAACAAAAGCAGTAGATAATAACTTTGGTTGCACAGTCTGATATTTTTTAGATTGAATGAAAAATAACATGATGATTACTAATAAACTAATAATCCCACCAATTACAAGCGATAGCGCAACATCGGCATTACCAAAAATGTTCATTAACGTAATCTCATCCGAATTTTGAATTCCACTCCAAATGATCGCCCCTATTGTACCTATAAATAGAGCGATAATTGGCCAAAGCAAATCTCTCACTCGACCTTTTTCACTTACAGGAATGTCGATTTGCACTTCACCTGGTATTGTTTTGTTTTCGTCATATGGTATTCCTGTAGCAATCGTCCGCTCTTCATGTTTTTTCATACTACCAAAATCAACATTAAGAATAGCAATGACAAACACAAATATTAACGTTGTCCAAACATACAAATTCATTGGAATCATTTGTATAAAAGCAGTGAATACAGACATATCCGTAATTTGATGCGTTGCAAAAACTGTTGCTAATATCCCCATAATATAAGCACCCCAACTTGAAATTGGAGATACAACACATATAGGTGCGGATGTAGAATCAATGATATATGCTAACTTTGCTCGTGATATACGATGTCTATCTGTGATTGGTCTAGCAACTTGTCCAACTGCAAGTGCGTTAAAATAATCATCAATGAAAATGATAATGCTCAAAATCGCAGCTAAAAGTTGAGCCCCTTTTCGATTTTTCACTTTTGTAATAGCCCATTCTCCAAAAGCACGGCTTCCTCCAACCATGTTGATTAAGACCGTAATAACTCCAAGGATAAATAAGAATAATACAATATAAATATTCCACGTATTTAATGAACCATCATCTATGAAAATTCCTTTAATTGCATCCCATAGATAAATTGCAGAGTTTTTGATACTCCCTTGCCCTAATAATAATGCTGAAGCAATAATTCCCGTCCCGAGAGACAGTAGCACTCTTTTTGTTAATATAACCATAACTATTGCCAAAATAGGCGGTAGTATGGACCATATAGTGTTTTCCATTGATAATACCCTCCTGTATAATGTCGCAACAAAGTTGGACGAATAAACAGTCACGGCAGAAAAAAAACATAAAAAAGAGTAATGATAGAGATCTATCATTACTCTTGTAATGTAATGGTTCTCCATCGTGATCTGTAGCTCCCCATATTTAGTAGATACTAAATACGAGAGTGTTACTCTTATTCAAAGCAACACCAACGAGAAATAGCTGACAATATTACTCGCTTCGGCAAATGAACCTTTCCATTGTGGTCATTGTTGTCATCCTCACACAACTTACTCATTTCATTCGCGCCTCTACCCCATCCGATTGATAAGGTTAATATACAATTTGTTATTCTAATATAATATATCATGCATTACACTCTAAAGCAAATACTAAGGAGTGGAATCTGTTGGCAATTGTATAGATGGACTTAAACTTGTATTTCCATTATAAAATTGCGGTACTTCCCCAGGAAAATAGCCTATCGCAATTGGGACCTTTTGATGCACAGTAGCTATGTCAGACGCAAAAGGAATAATAATTTCAATGTTCACTTCTATTTCTATCATAACTGTAATAAAAGCATTATTGATAGGATGATATTCTACAACCGGTTTTACATTGGTGCGCACATTCCCAATTGCAGTAAACTTTATTGGGATTCTAGGACCCAAGTTTCCAAGTAAAGCATTATTTGTCGCCTGTCCAAGAGGAAAGGAATATACGATCCCTTCCTCTTTACTTGTTTTATCATAATCAAACTTAATTGCAGAATCAGTTTCCAATGTTGCTAGATCACCTGTTTCTGCATATTTTATATTTTGCTGAATTGCTTTCGCAAGGTCTGACTGTGCCTTATTAATTATATCTGTTTTAAATATGACGGCTGAACCACCAGATCCATTCGGGACAATCTCAGCAATTTCTCTAATATCCTTCACATTAGGTACAACGTCTGCCACTGCTTTATCTATCACCATTGGTGCAATTTTCTTTGTTGTTGATTCTGCATAACTTTGTAATGTGGGCTTCATCCCTTTATTCACTATCCAGAGCCCTAAAGCTGTAGAAAAAATAAAAAACACAAAAGTTAGTAGTAATACGTAACGAAACGGCAAAGGGCCGCGGCGTATCTTTCGAGCTCGAAATACAGCCAAAAAAAATCCCTCCCTTACAAGCAAATGTATGCATGAAAGAGGGATGGTAGGATAATTTTATTTAAATATATCTTTTCATTTTTACATCATTTTTAATAATGCTTCTTTACCAATCATACCTTTTTTTATACCTAATTTTTCAGCCGCTACTGTTACTGACTCAAGTGGAGCCTCCAGAAGTTGTTCAATGGTTTTGACTCCGACTGCTCTTCCCGATATAATTTGTCGATCTAAAAGTTTCGTATTGAGTAAATGTACATCAAGTGCACCACACATAATGTACCCTTTATCGTTTGATATTGTAAGCAAGGTAGTTTTTGGTAAAAATACAGTTGTTGCTATGAACGTATGTCCTTCGATTATAACTGGTTCTACATTTACCATTTACATTCACTCCTTCCAATACCATATAGTATGTCTAGGGTGAATAATAGTTTACTGTAGATTTCCCTTGAAACTAAAACTGTACTATTGACTATATAGACATTTGTTTTAGTTTCCATTCCATAATATCTCGAAGAAATTCTGGCATTAAATATTGCTTTATTTGTGAACGTTGAATTTCTGGAAAAAATTTTCCGAATGTGAACATATCTGTTGTTGCTAGCTTATACATGTTCTCAGGCTCTAACGGTTTTTGATTCATAAAAACCTCATTATTGTCGATGAATACGCCTTTAGTAACGAAGTTTCCCATTACAGATCCTCTAAAACCGAGACCAATAACTGGTAATTTGGACCAACTTTCATCTTCAGCATGTAAAAGAATTTCTTTTAACTCCGCACCTGATAATTCAACTATACACGGGTTAATTGGATGAGGAAGCATCTGGTGCAAATCATATTTTGTAATTCTTCCACTGTTTAATGGGGTTAACACAACTCCGGAATTAATTAAAGTACAATCTGCATTACACCATTCATGGAGAGCTTCACATAATAATTCAGCTAATGGTGATGGTTCTTTCCAAGAGAACGATAGACTATTATCCATATATGTCACTGTTTCATTCAGCAGCTGTTTTCCTTTATCAAGAAAGGATTGTATTTTTTCCTCTTCATCTTGAACTGAAGGTAATAACTCCGTTTCATATAAAGTTGCTTCCATTTGTATCCTGTTTTGAATCTCTAATTGTACATACCCAACATAACGCCCATACTTCCCCGCAGCAGCCATGAAGGCATTATCCGTTTGCTTCCCTTCCAGAAAATAATGATGTGTATGTGCACCTAGGATTAAATCAATCTCTGGATATTGCTCAGCTATTTTTTCATCATCATGTATTCCTAAGTGAGATAACAAAATTATCATATCTGTTTTATCTTTCATCTCATTGATTTGCATCGTTAATTCTGTAAAGGGTTCCGATAATTCCCAACCAAGTAATCCATATAATTTTTTATAATATGTAGTAACAGCAGTTACTCCTATTCTAGTGCCCTTTTTCGTTTCGTAAATCTGATAAGGCAACACCCAATCTGGCCGTTTTTGTTCAGGTAAATATAAGTTAGCAACAATCACATCAAAATTAGCTTCTTCATACAATGATGCAAGCCCTTGATGCGGCATCGTAATACCTTCATTGTTTCCAATTGTAACAGCCGTATATTGTGCATTGTTTAATAATTTTGTGTTACCCTTTCCCATCGTCGCTTCGGTATATGGATGAAAACGGTCGGAAAAATCACCGATATCAAATAGAAATACTTCTTCTCCCTCTAGTTCATGTTGTTGCTTCCGTTGTTTAATAAATGCTTCAATTCGAGGCCAATTTTCAAAATGACTATGGAGATCGTTTGTATGATAAATATGAATTTTTTCAATCATAATAAATACACTTCCATATCTTAGAGCACATATTTATATTCTTCATTGTAGCGAATTACATAAGAATTTTCATCTAGGAAAATAAAAAACCTGCCAAGCAAGATATTGCCTGACAGGTTCCATGGATGTAGTTCGATTAACCGATACTACCTTCCATTTCGAATTTGATTAATCTATTCATTTCAACCGCATATTCCATTGGAAGTTCTTTTGTAAATGGCTCAATGAAGCCCATTACAATCATTTCTGTTGCTTCTTGTTCAGAAACACCACGGCTCATTAAATAGAATAGTTGTTCTTCAGATACTTTAGAAACTTTCGCTTCGTGTTCCAATGAGATATTGTCATTCAGGATCTCATTGTATGGAATCGTATCAGATGTAGATTGATTATCCATAATCAAAGTATCACACTCGATATTGGAGCGTGCACCATCTGCTTTACGACCGAAATGAACAATACCACGGTATGTTACTTTACCACCATGCTTGGAGATGGATTTAGAAACAATAGAGGATGAAGTATTTGGTGCTAAATGCATCATTTTCGCACCTGCATCCTGATGTTGCCCTTTACCAGCAAGCGCAATGGATAATGTCATACCACGTGCACCTTCCCCTTTCAGGAAAACAGCAGGATATTTCATTGTCAATTTCGAACCAATATTACCATCAATCCATTCCATTGTTGCGCGTTCTTCACAAACTGCACGCTTCGTTACAAGGTTATACACGTTATTTGCCCAGTTTTGAATAGTTGTATAACGGCAGTATGCATCTTTTTTAATGATAATCTCTACTACAGCGCTGTGTAGGGAGTTTGTTGTATAAACTGGTGCTGTACATCCTTCAACATAGTGTACAGATGCACCTTCATCTACGATAATAAGTGTTCTCTCAAATTGCCCCATGTTTTCTGAGTTAATACGGAAATATGCTTGGAGCGGAGTATCCACTTTTACACCTGGTGGTACATAAATAAAGGATCCACCAGACCAAACTGCAGAGTTTAATGCAGCAAATTTATTATCAGAAGGAGGGATTACAGTTGCCCAATGCTCGCGGAAAATATCTTCATTTTCCTTTAACGCTGAATCTGTATCTTTAAAAACAATTCCCATATCTTCTAAGTCTTGCTTCATATTATGATACACAACTTCAGATTCATATTGAGCGGAAACACCAGCAAGGTATTTTTGTTCTGCTTCTGGAATCCCAAGCTTGTCAAATGTTTGTTTTATTTCTTCCGGTACTTCATCCCAGCTTCTTTCTGTTTGCTCAGATGGTTTTACATAGTATCTAATTTCGTCAAAGTTAAGAGAATTTAAATCTCCACCCCATTGTGGCATTGGCATTTTGTAAAACTGCTCCAATGATTTAAGACGGAAATCGAGCATCCATTGTGGCTCTTCTTTCATTTTGGAAATTTCCTTAACGATTTCTGGAGTTAGTCCACGTTCAGAACGAAATACGGAAACGTCTTTGTCACTAAATCCATATTTGTAATCGCCGATTTCAGGTGCCTTTTTAGCCATTGATCATTCCTCCATTTCCTATTTTTGTTCAGCCAATCCTTTTTCCATTGCTTTCCACGCAAGTGTTGCACACTTAATGCGAGCTGGAAATTTAGAAACGCCTTGCAACGCTTCAATATCACCTAGGTCAACTGAATCATCAAGTTCATAATCATTTCCTTGGATCATTTCGGAGAAGATTTGGGAAAGTTTCATTGCTTGTTCTACGTTCTGACCAATAATAGTCTGCGTCATCATCGATGCAGAGGCCATAGAAATAGAGCAACCTTCCCCTTCGAATTTCGCATCCGTAACCTTTCCATCCTCAACCTTCATTGTCAGATGGATCCGGTCTCCACATGTCGGATTATTCATATCGACTGTCAAGCTGCCATCTGCAAGGCTGCCTTTGTTGCGCGGGTTTTTATAATGATCCATAATTACTTGGCGGTAGAGGGTATCCAGGTTATTAAAAGCCATTCGTAAAATACTCCTTTGTTCTGACAAGCCCTTCTACAAGCTTATCAACGTCTTGTTCCGTGTTATACAAGTAAAAACTTGCTCTTGCAGTTGCAGATACGTTTAGCCATTTCATCAAGGGTTGTGCACAATGATGACCAGCACGTACCGCAATTCCTTCTGCATCTATTACTGTAGCTACATCGTGTGGATGTACATCTTCTAAATTAAAAGTAACTACTCCAGCACGGTGTTCTGTTTTTTGTGGTCCATAAATTGTAAGACCTTCAATAGCAGACATTTTCTCCAATGCATATGCTGCTAGTTTATGTTCATGTTCCAGAATATTTTCCATTCCAACTTCATTTAAAAAGTCAATTGCAGCCCCTAATCCAATTGCACCTGCAATGATTGGTGTACCTGCTTCGAATTTCCATGGTAGCTCTTTCCAAGTGGATTCTTGAAGACCAACAAAATCGATCATCTCACCACCAAATTCAACTGGCTCCATGTTTTCAAGTAATTCTTTCTTACCATAAAGAACCCCAATTCCTGTCGGACCACACATTTTATGTGCTGAAAATGCAAAGAAGTCACAATCTAAATCACGCACGTCCACTTTCATATGAGGAGTACTTTGAGCACCATCCACCACTATGATTGCACCATTTTCATGAGCAATAGCTGCAATTTCCTTAATCGGATTAATTACACCAAGTACATTGGAAACTTGCATGATGGATACTATTTTTGTGTTTGAGGTGATTGTAGCTCGAGCATCATCAAGTGATATCGTTCCATCTGGTTGGAGAGGAATATACTTTAGAATTGCTCCTGTTTGCCTTGCAACTTGTTGCCAAGGAATAATATTACTATGGTGTTCCATGTAAGTAATGACAATTTCATCGCCTTCTTGAAGATTATCTCTTCCGTAACTCGCTGCGACTGTATTTAATGCGGTAGTAGTACCGCGTGTGAATATAATTTCTTCTCTTGACGCTGCATTGATAAATTTACGTACTTTATCACGAGCATCTTCATATTTGTCAGTGGCTTTCGTACCAAGAGTATGAACACCCCGATGCACATTCGAATTGTAGCCTTTATAATATTCCTCTAAAGTCTCAATTACTTGTAACGGCTTTTGTGAGGTCGCTGCGCTGTCCAAATAAACGAGCGGATTTCCGTTCACCTCTTGGTCGAGAATAGGAAATAATTTGCGAACCTCAGCAACATTCATTATTGAACTTTCCTTTCAATAATGGCTGTTAACTGATCTTTTACAGCTTCAATTGGTAGTTTTTCTACAACTGGTGATAAGAAACCATGAATAATTAAGCGCTCTGCCTCTGCCTTCGTAATACCACGGCTCATTAAATAATATAATTGTAAAGGATCTACGCGGCCTACTGAAGCTGCATGACCTGCCATAACATCATCTTCATCAATTAGAAGAATAGGGTTTGCATCGCCACGTGCCTTTTCACTCAACATTAGTACGCGAGATTCTTGAACAGCATTAGATCCAGAAGCACCTTTTTCTATTTTTCCAATTCCATTGAAAATAGAAGATGCAGAATCCTTCATTACACCATGTTTTAAAATGAAGCCTTCTGTATTTTTCCCAAAATGAACAATACTTGTTGTAAAGTTTTGCGTTTGTTTTCCTCTACCTACAACAACTGTTTTTGCATCACTATTAGAGCCATCGCCCATTAGGTTTGTAATATTTTCAAAGATTGTGTTGCCATCATTCATCATGCCGAGTGCCCAATCAAGTTGTGCATCACGACCAGTTACACCACGACGGTTAACATAAACAGTCGATCCTTCTGGTAGTGTATCAACTGCTCCGAAGACAACTTTCGCATTATTGTTTGCAAATACTTCAGAGATAATGTTAACAACACCATCTACTTCCTCGTGAGTTGAAAGATAATTTTCTACAAATGTAACAGAACTATTATCATCTGCAACAACGATAACATGGTTAAACATTGCAGCTTCTTTATCATCAGAGATATAGATTGCTTGAATCGGTTCCTTTACTTCCACATTTTTCGGAACGTATAGGAATACCCCACCGTTCATTAAAGCAGCATGATAAGCTGTTAATTTATGTTCATCAACTTTTACAGCATCTTTCATGAAATATTTCTGAACTAAGTCACCGTGTTCTTTTGCTGCTGTAATAATATCAGTGAAAATAACACCTTGTGATTTTAAGTCCTCTGAAAGTGACAAAAAGGCTGCTGTTTGATTATGTTGAATATATAGATTCTTATTCTCATGTTCTACATTAATAGCTGCTTTTGCTGCTTCAGGAAGATCATCCAATGAATTAATCGCATTACCAGCAGCACCATGTTTTGAGAACTCTGTAAAATTCCAATTCTTAATTCTAGTTTTATCCGGTTTTGGTAGTGATAGTTCTTCTGATTTAAGTAGTGCTTGCACTCTTAATTCAGTTAGCCACTCAGGTTCGCTATTTTCAGTTGAAAAAGCTCTGATATAGGCTTCATCTATCAACATTTTCGTATCGATTGTCATGTTAATCCTCCTAACACTTATGCTTCTTGACCAACTGTTTCGTCTTCAATTCCGAGTTCAGCTTTGATCCACTCATATCCTTCTGCTTCTAGACGTTGTGCTAATTCCGGACCTCCAGATTTAACAACGCGTCCTTGCATCATGACATGTACAAAGTCAGGAGTAATATAATTTAGAAGGCGTTGATAGTGTGTAATAATCATGCATCCGAAATCACTAGAACGCATTTCATTGATTCCTTTTGATACAACTTTCAATGCATCAATATCAAGACCTGAGTCGATTTCATCTAAAATTGCAATTTTAGGCTCAATCATCATTAATTGTAGGATTTCATTACGTTTCTTTTCTCCACCAGAGAAACCTTCATTTAAATAACGTTGTGCCATATTTGGATCCATTTCTAACAATTCCATTTTCTTATCCATTTCACGGATAAACTTCATTAATGAAATTTCTTGACCTTCTTCACGACGAGCATTAATCGATGCACGTAAAAATTCAGCGTTTGTTACACCGCTGATTTCACTTGGATATTGCATTGCAAGGAATAAGCCTGCGCGAGCACGTTCATCAACTTCCATTTCAAGAACATCTTCGCCGTCTAGTGTAATAGAACCTTTTGTTACTTCATATTTAGGATGTCCCATAATAGCAGCAGATAAAGTTGATTTACCTGTACCATTTGGTCCCATGACTGCGTGGATTTCTCCACCCTTTATTTCAAGGTTAACACCTTTTAAAATCTCCTTACCTTCGATCTCTACATGTAAATCTTTGATAACTAATGTCGAAGTCATTATTTTACCTCCAGTAAATAGAAAATGATTTTCTTATTTTGATGAGTTCATTCTCAATTTATTCTCATTAACATCTTATACTATATTAAAATTATTATCAACTAGCAAGAAAAGCGACAGCGCATGGTTAGCGACGTACGGATTTCTAAGAGCCCTGACGAGATAAAGGAAACACGACGAGGAACGAGTCGATGTTGACTTATCGTAGGAAGGGATCTGAAATCAGCTAGTCGCTATGCGCTGGAGCTAGACAATGAAAAGCGAAAGGCGCCCGTCTATCGGCGACAAGCAAATGTTCTGCCCCAAAGAAAGGCGGTTTTTGCCTTTCATTGGGGCAGGTTATTTTACCTCGAGCCGATGGCGCCTTGAGCTAGACAAAAGAAAAGCGAAAGGCGCATGGTTAGCGACGTGGGCCTACAGGAGGTAGGTTACGTCGACGTTGGCACAGGACGTGCCGGTTTTAGTCGACGCTCCACTCTCTAAGAGCCCTGACGAGATAAAGGAAACACGACGAGGCGGCCCACAGGATGTGGCGAATTTAGTCGACGAACCCCTTCGATGTTGACTTATCGTAGGAAGGGATCTGAAATCAGCTAGTCGCTATGCGCTGGAGCTAGACAAAGAAAAGCGAAAGGCGGTTGGAGATAATGGAAGGCTAAGATCACACCTTCCTGTTGTAACGCCTTTCTGACCCGTATCGTGCGGGCTCGCAATAAGCATATGTTCTTCAACCAAAGATGGTTGCCCTTTAACTTCATTATTCTTCTACTATGTAAAAAGGCCAGCGAATTATCGCTAGCCCGCTTTAATCATATTATCATTTTTACATTGTTATTTATTTTAATTTCAATTTCATGTATGAATTTTTCGTCCAAGATTCGATGTCATTTGCTGAGAAGCGACATATTCTTTTTCTCGTTTTTTCTCAATTTGCATACGTATTTCGTGTTCTTGTTTATAGCGCTCATAACCTACTCCGTGCGCTCCATACATAGCTTTCTCCATGCCATTCGTGTACTGAATTTCCAGGGTATTAATAAGAAACCAATCCTTTCATTATTTGGACCAGTTAGGCCCATTTATTGGATATCCTTTTTTACACGTACCCTATTATAAACGATAAAAACTAAATTATAAATACGATTTTTATAGATTTTCAACAAAAATTTTTCCCCTATCGCATGCTATATATGCGATAGGGGAGCCGTTTGTGAGGAAGCTATTAAATTAAGAATTAGTCATATCGAACTACAATTTTCAGATAAGTCTAAAAACATACATTTAATTTCTTCTTATCTTTTTCGCGATAATATTTCCTATTGATTGTACTAGTTGAACCATTACGATTAATGTTACAACAGTGATAATCATAATATCATCTTTATATTGGTTGTATCCATACGTAATTGCTAAGTCACCAATACCACCAGCACCGACTGCTCCTGCCATTGCTGTTGCACCAATTAAACCAATCGTCGCAATGGTTAGGGCAAGTACAATAGAGCCAAGCGCCTCCGGAAGTAAGAAACGCCAGATCATTTGCCATGGAGTTGCCCCCATTGATTGCGCTAATTCAATCGTTCCTTGATCCACTTCCAATAAAGAATTCTCAATTAGTCTGCCAATATAAAATGCGGTATACAATACAAGAGGCACAATTGCTGCTGTTGTCCCAATTGTTGTTCCCACAATCATACGAGTGAATGGAGTTATTGCAACAATCAAGATAATAAATGGAATCGATCGGAAAATATTAATAACAATATCTAAAATCGTAAAAACAACTTTATTTTGTAAAATTCCACCTTCTCTTGTTATTACGAGAATAACACCGATCGGTAATCCAATGATTACTGATATTATTAATCCTACACTTACCATATATAATGTTTCATTAAGTGAATTGAAAAACTCAGGCCAAAACCATGGTTCAAAACTCATTTGGAGTTACCTCCTTTACGATTGCTTCTTGAGACTTCATAAATTCAACAGCCTGTTCTATTTCGTTACTGTCGCCTTGAATATTAATGAGTAAATTTCCAAATGGTTGTCCTTGTAGCTCAGTGACCATCCCATGGAATACATTCAAATCAACAGAAAACTTTTTAGCTGTATCTGATAAAAGTGGAATGTTTGTCGCATTCCCTTTAAAAATAACACGATATGTTTTACCGTTGCTTGCTTTCATCCAATCTTTTATTCCTTTTGGTGTTTCATCATTTAAAACAGTTCGGACAAAGCTTCTAGCAATTTCAGTTTTCGGTTCCGTAAATACTTCCATAACAGAACCTTGTTCTACAATTTTTCCTCCTTCAATAACTGCCACTTTATCACAAATATCTTTAATGACATTCATCTCGTGAGTAATCATCAAAATAGTTACTTGGAACTCATCTCTTACTTTTCTCAATAAGTCTAAAACAGATTGTGTAGTAGTTGGATCTAGTGCAGAAGTAGCTTCGTCACATAAGAGAATATCTGGATCTGTCGCTAACGCTCTAGCGATTCCCACTCTTTGTTTCTGACCACCTGATAATTGTTCTGGATAATGATTCATACGATCTTCCAAGCCTACAAAAGAAAGTAGCTCTGTTACTTTTTCCTTTATATACGCTTTTGGCTTACCTTCTAACACTAAAGGCATCGCCACATTTTGTGCAATCGTTTTGGAATGCAATAAGTTATACTGCTGAAAAATCATGCCGATTTTCTTTCTTTGCTCACATAACTTTTTCGGAGATAGTGTTAATAAATCCACTCCATTGATTAGCACTCTTCCTGATGTTGGTCGTTCTAGTAAATTTACGCAGCGAATTAACGTACTTTTTCCGGCCCCACTAAAACCAACAACACCAAAAATTTCTCCTTTTTCAACGGAGAGGGTAATCCCTTTTAATGCTTCAACTTTTTTCTCTTTCTTTTTCCCATATACTTTATACACATCATCTAATAGAAGCATTTGATTTTCTCCTTACTATAAAAATTTAACTTATAATGAACAGATTGATAGCTCTAGCTATTGGATACCAGCTAGAGCTATATTGTACATTAATTTTGTTTATAATCCTCTAAGAATGAAACTGGTTCTTTAACTGGAACAGCCGCTCCATTAAAATGTTCTTCAATAAAACTACTTACTTCCTCACTATGATAAATCTCTACAATTTTAGCAAAGTCTTCATCGTCTTTGCGATCAGTCTTCGCTGCGATAATGTTGATATATGCTTTATTACTTGAATCTTCTCTGAAAATAGATTCTTTTGTTGGGTTTAATCCAGCATTGATTGCCATATCAGAGTTAATAACAGATGCAGCTGCATCATCAAGTCCTCGAGCAGTTTGACCAGCAGCTACTGGTGTAATTTCAAAGTTCTTTGGATTTTCTACAATATTTTCTACTCCACCAGTTCCGTCGAAATCATCTTTTAATTTAATCAGCTCTGCTTTTTCTAGTAATAATAGTGCTCTTCCTAAGTTGGTTGGGTCATTCGGAATAATGATTTGGTCACCGTCTTTTAAATCATTAATATTATCTACTTTTTTCGAGTAAATACCCATCGGCCAAATATTTGTTGTACCAATTGCGGATAAATCAAGATCACGTTCTTTAATAAAGTTATCAAAATAAACTACTGTCTGGAATGCGTTGATATCTATTTCCCCTTCATCTAATGCGATGTTTGGTTTTACATAGTCATCAATTTTGATTACTTCTAATTCAATTCCTTCTTCTTTAGCAAGATCTTTTACTAAGTTCCATGTCGGTGCTTCTGATGTAGTTGTTCCAACTTTAATAACGCCATCATCTGATTTTCCACAAGCTGCAAGTAATAATGTAAATGCAATTAATAATACTGCTAATAATTTTTTGTTCATTTGTATGTCCCTCTTCTTCTATTAGATTTTTTAATTATTAAAACGATCTGGGTTAAACAAACTGATTTCTAAAGTTGGTTGCTGGCCAGTTGCTAACTGAGCACCAATTTTTCCAATAATAGGAGCAAATTTAAATCCATGTCCTGCCATTGGTCCTAATAATGTAACATTGGGTACACGAGATGATTTTCCAATTACAAAATGTTCATCTGGTGTATTTGTATAGAAACATGTTTTTGCTTTTACAGGAGTAGGAATAAGTCCTGGTAAATATTTTTTCACTTTTTCTGTCAGATTATTTAGATCTGATTCATGGATTTCCCTATCGACATCATTAGGATGATTCGCTTCTTCTCCACCATGATGGAAAGCTACTTTTACCGTCTTACCATCGATTGTTGGAAAACCATAGAAACCTCTTCCTTTACTTACTCTCGAAAAGATAGGGAATTTAACTGCTGTGAATTGCTTAGGATCTTCCGCTTCATACCACACCAAAACTTGCCTTTCTAATGTAACAGGTAAATTGATTTGTGGTAAAAGTTCTTTTGTCCAGCCGCCAGAAGCAACTACTACTTGATTCACACGGTATTGCTTGTCCGCTGTTCTAATCGTAACTCCATCTTCATCTGGCTCAATAGCAGTAATCGGGCTCTCAGTGAATACCGTTCCACCAAGCTCTTCTCCTCTATTAACTGCTGTTTCAATTGCGAGCTCAGGTTTTACATAACCAGCTAATTCTTCATATATCGCAACTTGATAGTCTTGAAAATTTATTTGTGGGTAAACCTTTCTAGCTTCTTCCCCAGTATATTTTTTATGTGGGAGATGATATGTTTTAACACTTTCTTGAACAGTCGTAATGAACTCTCCGTCTGCAGGACCGAACATTGTCCCACCATTTTCAATATAGAGTTCTACTCCTGTTTCTTTTTCAAGTTGTCTCCAAAGTTCTCTTGCTTCTTGAAGTAGTGGTACATACTCTACTCCTTCGCCATAAGCCGTACGGAAAATCCTTGTTTCCCCATGTCCAGCTCCTTTGTCATGACCTGGTCTATAACGGTCAAATCCTACTATATTAACTCCCATACTAGCAAGCTGCCAAAATGCGAAACTACCCATGGATCCTAATCCTACAACAGCTACATCCCAATCTACTACTTTGTCATTTTGTGTACTCAATTGATCCCCTCATTTCATGAATGTACTTTCGCTTATAAGAGTGTGAGCGGAAATTAATTATACTAGAAAAACAAAAATGCCATTCTGCAAGATGAACAGAAAGGCACTAAATATTAAAATCCCTCTCTCATCTTCCAAAGCAAAAAGCTTTGTGTGATTTGGCACCATTTCACTATTGTGACGGTTGCCGGGCTTCATAGGGCACATCCCTCCACCTCTCTTGATAAGATAAACAAGATATTAAGTTTTGTAAGTATGAAGATTATACTATCACATGCTTATTTCCCAGTCAATATGTCGAATTTATTTTTTTACAAAAACTTTAACAATATTGTGAAATAATAGAGTGCAAGTAAGGAACCGATTGAAATGCATAAATCTTTTCTTTCATCTCTCCGTCTACCATTACTATTAAGCAAGGAACACTCTCAATTTTAAAAAGTTCGGCTGCTTCTGGAATATAATTTAAATCTGATTGCAGAAATGGAATTTGGGGTAACATCAATTCCACAACTGATAACATTTTACCTGCAACTTGGCACGTTCCGCATAATGGGGTGTAGAAATATAATATTGCGGTTTGTTTATTTTCAATGATTGTATGAATCTCTTCTATTGAAACAGCGTCCATATATAGACCTTCCTTTTTTTACCCATTATAAGGAAAAAATACACCATTGCAAGTTCATGGTGTATTTCTTCACTTTTTATTGGCTAGTCATTTTTTTATATTCTTCAGCATTCATGAGTTTTTCTTTTTCACTTGGGTTTGTAGGTTCAATTACGACTAACCATGCCTTGTCAAATGGAGAACTATTCACTAGTTCTGGACTATCATCTAAATCATCATTAACTTCTACAACTTTCCCACTTAAAGGAGCATACAGTTCGGAAACTGTTTTTACGGACTCTACACTTCCAAATGGTTCGTCTGCCTTAATTTCATCTCCCACTTCTGGAAGTTCAACAAACACGATATCCCCCAGCTCATCTTGGGCAAAATCAGTGATTCCAATTCTTACTTTATCTCCTTCTTCTTTTACCCATTCATGTTCGTCGGAATAAAGTAATCCTGTCGGTGTATCCATCAAAATCCCTCCATATGTATATGTATCTTTAGAATACTACTTACCCCAAGTCTGTTCAAATTCTACCTCTTTGAATCCTACGGTAACTTTTTCTCCATCCGTGACAATTGGACGCTTAATTAACATTCCATCACTAGCAAGGATGTCTAGCAACTCTTCTTCTGTAGCGTTTTTCACTTTATCTTTTAATCCAAGCTCTCGATATTTTACCCCACTAGTATTGAAGAATTTTTTTAACTCCATACCACTATTTTGGTAAATTTCTTTTATTTCTGCGCTAGTAGGCGTATTTTCTACTATATGAATCTCCTTGTATTCTAGTCCATGATTTTCTAACCATTTCTTAGCTTTTCTGCAAGTTCCACATGGAGGATAACTATAAATGGTAAGAGACAATTTTAACACCTTCCTTTTTATTTTATTGTACATGGATTTTGACTAGGATGAAAATTATTCGACCTCACTTGTCCTCTTGATGGAAATTTCGTACTATTAAGGTAAATCAGAAAGGAAGTGGAAAATGTTTTATAAAAATCGTACAGAGTCAACAGAAATTAAGATGTTTCGTTCGTTAGACGGGCGTATGCAATTATCACCTAAAGAGAAAAGCTATTTTATAAACCAAGTAAAAGGCTATGATGGTGAAGTACTATTCGATCAACAATGGCTCACCCAACTCCCCAATTGCACCATCCTCAATGACTTGCTCCTCGAAATAAACAACAATACATTTCAAATTGATTCCATGATTGTTTCCGATACAACCAATTATTTTTTTGAAGTGAAAAATTTTGAAGGCGATTTTATTATTAACGATAAAAAATGGTTTACTGTCAGTGGAACCGAGATTCAAAATCCTCTCATACAACTAACAAGAAGTGAAACATTATTAAGAAAATTACTTCTTGAATTAGGAATTACAACCCCATTAGTAGGATACGTTATTCTAGTCAATCCTGAATTCCACTTGTATAATGCCCCTCATATCCCTTCCCTCATTTTTCCAAACCAGCAATCACGCTTTCTCGCTAATCTAAGCAAACAACTAACATCTCCTAGCAAAAAGGTAGAAAAAATTGCTAATCAATTGAAAGCAATGCATATAACGGACACTCGTTTTACAAAAGTACCTTCATACCAATTTGAGCAGTTGAAAAAAGGAATTCTTTGTGGTGGATGTGGGCGGTTAATTAGAAAATCGCAGTCTGGGAAAATTGTATGCACATGCGGGGCAATAGAAAATTCCACACCCGCCATTTTGCGCAGCATAGATGAATATAGATTACTATTCCCGGAAAGAAAAATTACTACTAATGATATTTTTGAGTGGACTGGGGGAGTCGTGTCGAGGAAGGTTATTTGGCGAATTTTAAAACAGAATTTCGCGATCACAGGGCATGGGAAATCCGCACATTATATTATAAAAGAATGAAAATTAACATCCAACATTTATAGTCTTCTAAGATGGGAATCATATGACCGCTTTGATTCCCATGCACCATTGTTTTCTCCTCAAATGGGAATCATACGACCGCTTTGATTCCCATCACCACTGATTTCTTCGCAAATGGGAATCATACGACCGCTTTGATTCCCTTAAACCACTACTTTCTTCGCAAATGGGAATCATACGACCGCTTTGATTCCCATCACCATTGTTTTCTTCGCAAATGGAATCATACGATCGCTTTGATTCCCATGCACCATTGTTTTCTACTCAAATGGGAATCATACGACCGCTTCGATTCCCATGCACCATTGTTTTCTACTCAAATGGGAATCATACAACCACTTTGATTCCCTTACACCATTACTTTCTTCGCAAATGGGAATCATACAACCACTTTGATTCCCATGCACCATTGTTTTCTACTCAAATAGGAATCATACGATCGCTTTGATTCCCATGCACCATTACTTTCTTCGCAAATGGGAATCATACGACCGCTTTGATTCCCATGCACCATTGTTTTCTACTCAAATGGGAATCATACAACCACTTTGATTCCCTTACACCATTACTTTCTTCGCAAATGGGAATCATACGACCGCTTTGATTCCCATCACCACTGATTTCTTCGCAAATGGGAATCATACGACCGCTTTGATTCCCTTAAACCACTACTTTCTTCGCTAACGGGAATCATACGACCACTTTCATTCCCATACACTGTTGTTTTTTTTCTTAATTTGATCTTCTGAAATAAAAACCAACCGCTCCCCATCCACTGGAGAGCGGTTCCCTTTATATTAAACTACGAACTTACCAGCATCTATCAATCGATCGGCTGCTTCTCTCTTTTTGGCAATTACATTGATTGGTGTGTGGCGAGTGAGTTTCCGTAGGGCGGAGTTCATCATACGGAAGGTGTCTCCTTCTTCGATTGCGGCTAGGCATTCACGTGCGTATTGATCTACTTTTACAATGGAGTCTTGGCAGAAGATCTGCGTATAGAGCATTTTTTGTGTGCTCTTATTGACGCCGTCACGATTGATTGCTTTTTCAGTACGGAGGACGACGGATTCCATTGCATATACGAATGAGACGATATCCGCTAATTTGGCTAAGATTTCTTGCTCTTTTTCAAGCGCTGTTCCGTATTTTTGTGCACCGAGGCCAGCAATCATGAGCGCCACTTTTTTCGCACCTTTAACTAATTGTTTTTCCTGTGCCAATGGTTCGTCACCAGGTTCTTCCGGCATTAGCATCATTAGTTCTTCTTGCAGTGATTGTGCTTTTTCTAATAGAGGTAATTCGCCTTTAAATGCTTTTCGTAAAAATGTACCTGGGACTAGCAAGCGATTAATCTCATTTGTACCTTCAAATATGCGGTTGATTCTGGAATCACGATACGCTCTTTCAATCTCGTATTCTTGCATATATCCATATCCACCATGTATTTGTACACCTTCATCCACCACATGGTCGAGTACCTCGGAGGCGAATACTTTATTTAAGGAGCACTCAATCGCATATTCTGCTATTGAACTAGCAACTTCGGTTCCATTTTTCACTTGTTCATCTGTTAGTAAGCTCATCCGCTCTTCAAAAAGACCGACAGTACGGTAAACGGAGCTTTCTGCAGCATATACTTCCGCACCTAATGTTCCAAACTTTTCTTTTGTCAAATTGAATTGTGCGATTGGTGTTTTAAACTGTTTTCTTTGACTTGCATATTGCAACGTAATTTCTAATGCACGCTTAGACCCGCCTATAGCTCCAACTCCTAATTTATAACGGCCAATATTCAATATATTAAACGCGATTCGATGTCCTTTTCCAGCTTCTCCTAATAAATTCTCCACTGGCACTTCCGCATCTTCTAAAATTAACGTTCTAGTAGAAGAGCTTTTAATTCCCATCTTTTTCTCTTCAGCACCTGTGGATACACCCGGAAAATCTCTTTCCACTATAAAAGCAGAGAACTGTTCACCATCAATTTTTGCATAAACAATGAAAATATCTGCAAATGCTGAATTTGTAATCCATTGTTTTTCCCCATTTAAAATATAATGTGTGCCTTCAGCGTTTAGTTTTGCATTTGCCTTCGCTCCTAATGCATCCGATCCTGAGCCAGGTTCTGTTAGAGCATAAGCAGATAGCTTTTCACCAGTGGCTAGAGCAGGTAAGTACTTCTTTTTCTGTGCTTCATTTCCAAAGAGGACAATAGGTAAGGAACCAATCCCGACATGTGCACCATGAGAAAGTGAAAATCCACCTGCCCGCGCCATTTTTTCTGTAATTAATGAGGAACTGACCTTATCGAGCCCTAATCCATCATATTCTTCAGGTACGTCCGCTCCGAGTAATCCCAATTCACCTGCTTTTTTCAGAAGTTTAACCGTGCGATGAAACTCATGATTTTCTAAATGTTCCACCTCAGGAATGACTTCATTTTCTACAAAGTCGTCAGTCGTTTTCGCAATCATTATATGTTCGTCTGTATAATCTTCAGGAGTAAATATTTGATCTGGGGTAATATCATCAATTAAAAACGAGCCGCCTTTAATAAACTTCTTCGTTTCATTTGCCATTTTCATTCCTCCATCCAAAATACATTACACCAGCACAACTTAGCCCTAACATGCGCTGAAAAATCCAACATAAAGTCACATTAACTCAAACACGCCGGCAGCACCCATTCCTCCACCGATACACATAGTTACAACGCCAAATTGTACGTTACGTCGTTTCATCTCATGTGCAAGAGTAAGAGTTAATTTTGTACCTGTACAACCAAGTGGATGTCCGAGCGCAATGGCACCTCCATTTACATTTACAATATCTTCATTAAGTCCTAATTGCCTAATAACCTGTATCGATTGAGATGCAAATGCTTCATTTAACTCGAATAAGCCTATATCATCAAGTTCCAACCCAGCCATTTTTACAGCCTTAGGGATTGCTTCTATTGGACCAATTCCCATGATTTCTGGCGGTACTCCAGCAACGGCGAATGATCGGAATCTTACAAGTGGTTGCAATCCTAATGATTTTGCTTTTTCATGCTCCATTACTAACACAGCAGCAGCACCATCACTCGTCTGTGAAGCATTTCCTGCAGTAACAGTTCCATTAATTGCAAATGCTGGTCGCAACTTTGCCAAAACATTTGTATTTGTATCTGGGCGCACTCCCTCATCTGTGGAAAATTCTATATTCCTTTCTACTAATTTATGATTTGAATCTACTACTCTTTTTGTAACAGTAACTGGAATAATTTCATCTTTGAATTTACCGGCAGCAATTGCTTTCGCTGCCTTTTGATGACTTCTTACTGCAAAAATATCTTGATCTTCTCTTGAAATAGAATACCTTTTTGCTACCTCTTCAGCTGTGTGCCCCATACTCATATAGTATTGTGGAGCCGTTTCCGCCAATTTCACATTTGGTCTAACAACATGCCCCATCATTGGAACTAAACTCATCGATTCGGTGCCACCTGCAATAATCGTGTCAGCGTTACCTAGCATAATACGTTCCGCAGCATAAGCAATCGTCTGTAAGCCAGATGAACAATATCGGTTAACTGTAATGGCTGGTACCGAATCTGGAATGCCAGCTAATACACTAATATATCTTGCCACATTCATTCCTTGTTCTGCTTCAGGCATTGCGCAACCTATGATGACATCATCAATATTTCCCTCATAATTGCCGGCGCGTTTTAGCGTTTCTTTCACTGCGATTGCCCCGAGATCATCTGGGCGCATGTGTGCGAGTGCACCCTTTTTCGCCTTTCCAACAGGTGTTCTTGCTCCGGAAACAATTACCGCTTCTCGCATTCCTTTCCCTCCATATCTCCTCAATTCCTTAATGGTTTTCCCTTCACGAGCATATGTTGCATGCGCATTTGCGTCTTTGGTTCCATCACTAAACTTAGGAAAGCCTCTCTCTCTAAATCAAGTAAGTATTGTTCATCTACTTCTGTTCCGTATGGGACTTTACCACCAGAAATTACGAAGGCTAATTTCTTAGCAATTTCCATATCATAGTCTGAAATATAGCCTGATAACCGCATCGCTTGTGCCCCAAGTAAAAGAGTCGCATATCCCGTTTCTCCTGTGACAGGTATTTTTTCACGAGCAGGTGGTTTATACCCTTTATCATACAATTGAATGACTGCTTGTTTTGCATCATAAAGGAGGTGGTCTGGGTTTACACTTATTCCATCTATCTCATTTAAAAAATTAGCTTCGCGGGCTTCGTGTGCAGAAGTGGAAACTTTCGCCATCGCAATTGTTTCAAACACTTTATTTGCCACCTTTTGTAAGTCTACCTCGATACCTGCTGACATCCTCTTCAATGTTTTCATATATAATTCTTTATTACCGCCACCACCTGGGATAACTCCTACACCTGTTTCAACTAGGCCGATATATGTTTCCAATGATGCTTGAATATGTGCTGCCGGCAAGCAAACTTCTGCACCACCACCTAATGTCATTCCAAATGGAGCAACGACAACAGGTTTTTCGCTATATTTAATTTTCATCATTGCTTGTTGAAATTGACGAACGACCATATCAATTTCAAAAATATCGTCATCTTGTGCCGCCATTAATATCATGGCAAGATTAGCTCCAACACAGAAATTTTTGCCTTGATTTCCGATAACAAGACCCTTATACTTTTTCTCCGTCTCATCAATGGAGTAATTGATCATTTGGATGATATCGAATCCAATTGCATTATTAGGAGATTCAAATTCCAGAAGAACTACATCGTCTCCTATATCAATTAAACTCGCACCACTATTTTTCTTTAAAAGTTTTCCTTGTTGTTTCAACTCTTTTAAATTTATTTCTTTTGGATTTTTTACCAGTTCTTTATAATCACCATTATTGTAATACTTACCAGCCGCATAGAAAGAAGTATATCCTGCAGCAAGCATGTCTTTTACCCATGGAGAAACAGCAATTCCATCGGACTCCATCTTCTTAACTGCTGTCTCTACTCCAATTGCATCCCATGTTTCAAAAGGTCCATATTTCCAGCCAAATCCCCATTTCATTGCATTATCAATAGCAACTATATCATCAGCTATTTCTCCTACTAATTCAGCTGAGATTGCTAGAACCGGCGCAAAGATATCCCACAAAAACTTACCTGCTTTATCGTCTGAATATACGAGAGACTTAAGCTTTCCTGCAGTACCTTTCACTTGCTTTACTAGTTGTAATCCTGGAGTTTTTAATTTTTTTTGCGGTTCGTATTCCATCGTCTCCGGATTTAATTCGAGAATTTCTTTCCCTTTTTTCAAATAAAAGCCTTGCCCAGACTTACTACCGAGCCATTGATTATCATTCATTTTTTTCATAAAATTAGGCACTTCGAATACTTGTTTCTCATTTCCTTCCACATGCTCATACACGTTATTAGCAACATGTATAAATGTATCAAGACCAACAACATCCAACGTACGGAATGTTGCGCTTTTCGGACGACCAATCAAAGTTCCCGTTATCGAATCAACTTCTCCAATACTTAACCCACTTTTTAGCATTTCTCGCACAGTAACTAACAATCCATATGTGCCAATACGATTTGCAATAAAGTTAGGTGTATCTTTCGCTATTACAACACCTTTTCCTAGCGTATTTTCACTAAAAGCATGCATAAACTTAACTAATTTTTCATCTGTTCTTTTGGTAGGTATAATTTCGAGAAGCTTTAAATATCTAGGGGGGTTAAAAAAATGCGTTCCCATAAAATGCCTTTGAAAGTCTTCTGAACGCCCCTCTGCCATCGCCTCTATGGAAATACCTGAAGTGTTCGAACTTATGATAGTACCTGGCTTGCGATACTCATCTACTTTGGCAAAAAGTTGCTTTTTTATCCTCAGATTTTCTACAACAACTTCAATAATCCAATCGACTTCGGATAATATGTGTATATCGTCTTCCAAGTTACCTGTAGTAATAAACAACAAGCTTTCGCGATGTGTTAAAGGAGCTGGTTTTTGTTTTTCTAACTGTTTTAAAGCATTATTAGCAAATCGATTCCGGACTTGTTTATCTGATAACTCTAATCCTTTCTTCCTTTCATCATCCGTTAATTGCTTCGGGACTATATCGAGAAGATGTACACGGATTCCAATATTCGCTAAATGTGCTGCAATACCAGATCCCATTACTCCAGAGCCAAGTACAGCTACTTTTTTGATACTGTACGTCAATTAATTTACCTCCTTCAACATCTTGAATGAATGCTCATTCATTTTTTTCTCTACAAAGCAAAATAGGCATAATTCAATAAAATATATGCAGCTGGACATTCATTTACGATTAATGTCACGAAGATTATATGCACATGGATGGAAAATTAGTAAAAAGAAGCAAATTTCTCTGATTCAACCATTAATTTCACATCGTTATCACATAAAAAAAGAATCATTAGGAATGCTAATTGTGTAAAAGAAAAGGAGGGAGTATACATGCAAAATCAACAAAACCAACAGATGCCAAATATGATGCAGCAACAAGGAAATATGCAGCAACAAGCAATGCAACAACAAAATATGATGCAACAGCCGCCACATATTATTACAACGAAAGATGCTTCTTATATTAACGATATGTTGGCTTGGAATTTACTAGCGATGAAAAAGGCACACTTTGCAGCACAACAATGTCAAGATCAGCAAGTTAAAAGTGTGCTAGAAAAGTGTGGACAGATGCACCAACGTCACTATGAAAAAATTCTTAGTCACTTACAGGAAAAGCAACATTCCAATACGTTAATGCAATAAGGAAAGGAGGAAAAAATGATGCAAAACCAACAACAAAACAGTCAAAAAATCCAAAATCCAGAGACACAAGTTCCTAAAACTCCGCAAATGAATGATCGCGATTTTGCGAATGATTTACTGTCTTATGAAAAATATATGACAGCTGGATATTCAACTGCTTTGAATGAAGCTAGTCATCAACATCTGTACGAGGATTTACTAGCCATATTTAATGAAACACAAAATTGCCAACGGGAGTTGTTTAATGTAATGTTTCAAAAAGGCTGGTATAAATTTGAAGCAGAAAGTGAGCAGAAAATCCAGCAATCTTATCAACAATTTTCAGGCTACTCTACACAGTTTCCATATGGGGGAACAGTTCAATAAACATATTAAAAGGAACAAACTTACTATGAGTTTGCTCCTTTTTTGTTTATAAAAAAAGAAGGATCTTAAAGATCCTTCTTTTATTCATTATCCGATGCAAACATGTATTTTTTATAATGATATCGTATCGACAGTATTACTCCCATTGCCATCATATTTCCTAGGAGTGAGCTACCACCGTAACTGATAAATGGTAAAGGTATACCTGTGATAGGAACTACTTGAATCGTCATACCGATATTTTGGAATACGTGGAATGCTATCATGGCAATAACCCCAACACATATATAGGAATAAAAAGGGTTTTTCGTATCCAGTCCCGTTTTAGTAATTTGATAAATTAACAAGAAGAATAAACTGATGACAATGCTACCACCAATAAAACCAAATTCTTCTCCTATTGTACTGAAAATATAGTCAGAGTGTCTTTCTGGTATATAAACTTCTCCATTCCCAATTCCTTTACCTAATGTTTGTCCCGATCCTATAGCTAATAAAGATTGCACAAGTTGAAACCCTTCGTTAGAACTATAACTATAAGGATCTAGCCAAGAATAAATACGGGCTAACTGATACTGGTCTACACCAACCTTTGCTAATAGGTCTGCATGTTGTATTGCTAAGTATAAAACAGTACCACCGACAAGGAAGATGGTAGAAAAAAATGGCAATAATATTTTCCATGTTATACCAGAAACAAAAATCATTCCTAAATATATAGATAGAAATACTAAAGATGTTCCTAAATCAGGCTGTTCCATAATTAATGCAACAGGAAGAATGATAAAAAATGATATTTTTGCTAATAACCATAAATCAGATTGTACTGTTTTATCCGCAAACTTCAGATGATGACTGGCTATAAGTTTTGCTATTAGGATAATAGTAAAAATCTTCATAAATTCTGACGGTTGGATCTGACCCAATCCAGGTATTACATACCAACTTTGTGCTCCGTTTCGGTACGGAGTAAAATCTGTAATTGGAGCAACGGCTAGTCCAAGTAGTAATAGTAATCCAAAACCATATAAGTACCATGATATTTTTTTCAATTGATCAGAATCAAATTGCATTACAACAATCAGTACAATTGTTCCAATTACATACCACATTACTTGTTGTAAGGCGAAATTAGCTAAATATTGATCAGACGCTTGGGCACTGTATATTGCAATTAAGCTGACAAGTGCCATTAACATCAAAGTTAAAACGATACCGTAATCTAATTTGGGGATTTGCTTTTTTTGAGAAGTCATCACTTCGTCTCCTCTATACTATAAATTGCTATATCACTTCTATATGTCATCTTACCATTATACAGAATGAACGGAAACTTAAAAAGCAACAATTAACATATAGAGATTTTCAACAAAAAAAAATATCGCTTCCTATTATATAGAAAGCGATATTTTCATTCACTTTATCTTAATCACCAACGGCGATCATTTGGTTTTGGACATTTACTTTCCGGAATTTTTGCACGGTACTCTACTAAACTACCACTATGCATGCAAGTTGTCCCATATTGCAGTGATGGGCAATTTCTGCAGATTCCTAGCCTTTCTTGGTAAACTTCTTCTGAGACCAAATCTATTCCGTTTTGAACAGCATCATCCAACATATTCGCAATGTCACTGGCAGAGATATGAACATTATGTGTACAACTTTTACATACTTGTTCCATTTGCTTCACCTTATTGTACTGCTAAGACAACAACAGACATAGGTGGAAGGCTAACTGAAAGTGATTGTCCATCGATTTTCACATCGGAAAAATCAACTGGTTTCACATTATTAGGTTGTTCAAATGTGTTATGAGCATTCATTTCATTTGCTGTTAAAATTGTACCTGTTACACTTGCAGCCTCTAAATCCATACCTCGTAAATCAAACTGCAAGTCCGCACTATTTCGATGGTCTAAGTTACACAGACTAATATGCACTTTTCCATCTTTATCTTTAGATGCAGACACACTAGTTTGTGGCAATGCTTCACCGTCAAATTCATATTCATTTACCTGAGCGTCGACCGCAAGCAATGTCGCATCTTGGTGAACCTGAAACATATCAAAAACATGATATGTTGGAGTAAGTATCATCTTTTCTCCTTCTGTTAAAATCATTGCCTGTAGAACGTTAACCGTCTGAGCAATATTAGCCATTTGCACACGGTCTGCATGTTTATGGAAAATATTAAAATGTATACCTGCAACAAGTGCATCACGGATTGTATTTTGTTGGTAAAGGAATCCAGGATTTGTACCTGGTTCAGGATCAAACCAAGTTCCCCATTCATCAATAATCATACCAATACGTTTTTTCGGATCATACTTATCCATAATGGTGCTGTGGCGTTGTATGAGTGTATCCATGTGCAGTGCTTTCTTTAAGGTAATAAACCATTCAGCTTCAGGGAAATCTGTAGCTGACCCTTTCCCTTTCCAAAAGTCTCCAGGAATGGTGTAATAGTGCAGACTTAAACCATCCATAAACCGGTGGGCATTTTTCATTAACACTTCCGTCCAATTATAATCGTCCACATTCGCTCCACCAGCAATTTTGTATATGCGGTTATCTCCATAATTTCTTACATATGTTTGATAACGACGATATAAGTCAGCATAATATTCAGGACGCATGTTTCCGCCGCAACCCCAGTTTTCATTGCCGACACCAAAGTATTTTAATTTCCAAGGTTCTTCTCTGCCATTTTCTCTACGCCAATTCGCCATTGGAGATTCACCATCAAATGTCATATACTCTACCCATTCAGACATTTCCTGAACTGTTCCACTACCAACATTACCGCAAATATATGGTTCGGCTCCAAGCATTTCACAAAGCATCATAAACTCATGTGTTCCAAAAGAGTTATCTTCTACTACTCCACCCCAGTGGGTATTAATCATTCTTTTTCGATTTTCCCTCGGACCAATTCCGTCTTTCCAGTGATATTCATCTGCAAAACATCCTCCTGGCCAACGTAAAACAGGAATATTAATATTCTTTAGAGCTTCTAATACATCATTGCGAACGCCATTCGTGTTTGGGATTTCTGAATCTTCTCCTACCCAAATCCCCTCGTAAATTCCGCGGCCTAAATGTTCAGCAAAGTGACCATAAATATTTTTATTGATTGTTCCTTTTTCTACATCTGTATTTATCACTACATGATTTTTCAACGTCATTCACCTTCTATTATTATTTTTTCTATAAAAAGGAGTTGCCCCAAAAGGCCACTCTTCTCGAATCGTTTTTTTGTCCACTATTGCGGATAATAAACTTCAACGAGGAGGTTAGTCAGGACAACTCCAAATATTCATTATCTATATAGGAGGTCATTCCAACGTAACTCATTTTGGAATGCATGTGTTTTAGTGTCATTATTAATTAACACAGATTCAATTCCTACTAGTTCAGCAAAGTCTTTTAATTGCTCTGCAGTAACTTTGTATGAGAAGCAAGAGTGATGTGCTCCCCCAGCCATAATCCAGTTTTCTGCTCCTTGTGCAAGAGATGGTTGTGGTTTCCATAGTACTCGGGCTACCGGTAATTTCGGCATATCCTTTTCTAGTTTTACAGCATCTACTTCATTAATTACCAAGCGGAAACGGTGTCCGAGATCAATAATTGAAGCATTCAACGCAGAACCGCTATCTCCATCGAAGACAAAACGTGCTGGGTCTTCCTTGCCACCAATTCCAAGTGGGTGTACTTCAATTCTAGGCTTTGTTGCTGCAATAGTCGGACAAACTTCTAACATGTGTGAACCTAGGACAAGCTCATTACCTGGCTCAAAATGGTATGTGTAATCTTCCATGAAGGAAGTACCTTTTCCACCCGCTATAATTTTCATTAATCGCACTAATGCTGCAGTTTTCCAGTCTCCTTCACCAGCAAATCCGTAACCTTGTTCCATTAATCTTTGAACAGCTAATCCCGGTAGTTGGCGCATACCATGAAGATCTTCAAATGTTGTTGTGAACGCAGTATATCCACCATCTTCTAAGAATGATTTCAATGCTATTTCGATTCTAGCTTGGTAGCGAATCGCGTCTCTTACATCCCCATCTGTTTTTCCTTCTTCAACAATGTCATACTGTTCTTCATACTCAGCCATTAGAGTATCTACTTGTTCTTCGGATACGTCATTAATGATATGAACTAAATCACCGATACCGTATCCATTTACAGTCCAACCTAGTTGGATTTGAGCCTCTACTTTGTCTCCTTCTGTAACTGCTACTTGACGCATGTTATCACCGAAACGCGCCACTTTTAAATTCTGGCTCTCATTAAAAGCAACTGCAGTCCTTTGCCAAGCACCAATACGTTCACGTACTTCATCATTTTCCCAATGTCCAACAACTACTTTACGCGTAACATTCATTCTGCTACCAATAAATCCGTATTCACGGTCACCGTGTGCAGATTGGTTTAAGTTCATGAAGTCCATATCAATTGAATCCCATGGAATATCACGATTATATTGTGTGTGCAAATGTAATAGTGGTTTCTTTAATGTTTTTAATCCAGCAATCCACATTTTAGCTGGTGAGAATGTGTGCATCCATGTAATTACTCCCGCACAGTTTTCATCAGCATTCGCTTCTAAGAATAAGCGACGAATAGCATCAGATTCTTTAACAACAGATTTAAATACCACTTTATACGAAACAGCTTCATCACTATCAATTCCAGCTGCGATTTGTTTTGAATGCTCTGCTACTTGTACTAGAACGTCTTCTCCATATAACAATTGACTTCCAGTAACAAACCAAAATTCATATTCTTTCGTCTTTAGCACAGGTATTCCCCCTAGGTAAGTTAGTTAGTATGAAAAATAATTGAATCTATTAAACTGAGTTTTACAGTATAAGAAGCGGGCACCATTCACTTTTTTCTGGCTAGCTACAGGTGCCATCCGCATTTTCTATCACTTTTGTCCGTAGTATGCGCCAGGTCCATGTTTACGGAGGTAATGCTTGTCTAATAAATATTGATCGATGAAGTCGATTTGTGGATTAAGTTGTAATGTGTGTAGTGCCATTTTCGCAACTTCCTCTAGCACAACTGCATTATGAACAGCTTCATCCGCATTTTTCCCCCAACAGAACGGAGCATGACCTGCAACGAGTACCCCTGGCATAGCTACTGGATCTATATTATTTTTTGTAAATGTCTCAATAATGACATTACCTGTTTCTAATTCATATGCTTCTGTGATTTCTTGTTGTGTTAATCGTCTAGTTACTGGAATATCACCATAATAATAATCAGCGTGTGTCGTACCGAGCGCTGGGATGGATCGTTCAGCCTGAGCCCAGCTTGTCGCCCATGGAGAATGAGTGTGAACAACTCCACCTATATCAGGGAACGCCTTATATAGAGCTATATGGGTAGCAGTATCGGAAGAAGGTCTTAAATTCCCTTCGACGATATTTCCATCCAAATCAAGTACGACTAAATCTTCTAGTTTAAGAGCTTCATATTTCACACCACTTGGCTTAATAACAACAAGTCCTTCTTCACGGTCTATACCGCTTACATTTCCCCATGTAAAAGTGACAAGGCCATGTGCAGGTAGTGCTAAATTCGCTTCTAATACTTCTTGCTTTAGTTTTTCTAGCATTTTATTTCCTCCTGTTTAAGACAAATAGAGGTGATGGAATGAACATAATAGTCACTAAGATAAATAGATGTAAGTATTTATTAAGCTAACACTTTGCCTTTTTTAATTTTCTTTAATGTTTTCATAACATCATTTGCGCCGCGGCCAAAGTAATCATAAAGCTTAGAGTATTCGGCATAAAGTTGATCATAAACATCAACATTATCATTAATTGGTACGTATGTTTCATCTTTCACACGTCCCATTTCTTTCGCAGCATCCTCGATACTATCGTAGCCGCCCCGCTCACTACCTGCTGCAACTGCTCCAAACATAGCAGATCCTAATGCTGGTGTTTGAGAAGATGCAGAAATCTTAATTTCCATATTTAATACATCCGCATAAATTTGCATCATTAAGCTATTTTTCTCCGCGATACCACCACAAGCATAAACCTCATCAACTGGCACACCATTGTCACGGAAAGCTTCTACAATTGTACGAGTACCATAAGCAGTAGCTTCAATTAATGCACGATAAATCTCTTCTGGCTTTGTTAGTAAAGTTGCACCTAATAATACTCCAGTTAAATCTGCATCTACTAAAGTGGATCTATTTCCGTTCCACCAATCAAGCGCTAATAAACCGCTTTCACCAACTTCAAGTTTTCTTGCTTTCTCTGTTAGAAGCACATGGATGTTTACACCTTTTTCTTCCGCTTCTTTGTAATAGCTTTCTGGAACACAGTTTTCGATAAACCACTCGAAATGGTCACCAACACATGATTGTCCTGCTTCATAGCCCATATATCCAGGGATAACTCCATCTTCTACTACTCCACACATACCTGGTACAATTTCTTCTTTTTCGCCGAGTAAAATATGACATGTAGAAGTTCCCATAATCATTAATAGTTTTCCTGGTTCCGTTATACCAACAGCCGGAACAGCGACATGGGCATCCACATTTGCAATTGCAATTGCAGTTCCTGGATTCAAGCCAATCATATTTGCTGCTTTTAACGTTAATTCTCCTGCTTTGGAACCAATTGGAAAAATATCTTTAGATAGTTTTTCTTCTACAACATTTTCTAGACGTGGATCTAATGCTTTAAAGAAGTCTTTTGATGGATACCCTTCTTGCTTGTGCCAGATTGCCTTATAGCCAGCTGTACAGCTATTCCGCTTAATCTCACCTGTCAATTGTGAAATGACCCAATCAGTTGCTTCTAAAATTTGATCTGCAGCTTCGTATATCTCTGGAGCTTCATTTAATATTTGCCATACTTTTGGTATCATCCATTCAGATGAAATTTTCCCTCCATAACGTTGAAGGAAGGCTTCTCCACGTTGTTCTGCAATTTCATTCAAGCGATTTGCCTCATCTTGTGCTGCATGGTGCTTCCATAATTTCACATAACTATGAGGGTGTTTAACATATTCATCTAACATACAAAGCGGGGTACCATGCTCATCAATAGGTAAAACCGTACAAGCAGTAAAATCGATACCAAGTCCGATTACATCATCCTTCGATACACCAGATTCTTTCAATACTTGTGGAATCGTTTTCTGTAAAACTTCTAAATAATCATTTGGATGCTGTAATGCCCAATCATCTTCCAAACGTGTGACACCATCTGGCAAAAACTCGTCCATTACTCCGTGAGTATATTCTTTTACGGCTGTTGCAACTTCACGACCTGTTCCAATTTCAACAAGTACTGCACGACCTGATTGAGTCCCAAAGTCAACACCAATTGAATACTTCATGTCTAATATCCTCCTTCATTAAGGAAAGTTTTATTTTGCAAGAGTACAAGTTTCATGATTTACTTGTACGGATAACTTTAGTTTGATTTTATCATATGTATTATAATTTGCAATAATAATGCTAAAAAAACTGATAAGTATTTTGTATTTTTTCTATAAATCTTTCAAGTTATAAAAGGCTGCTCTAGGAATAATCATCTTGCCCTAGAACAGCCCAAGCTATTAATTTTCGTCTAATTCTGCTTTTAACTTCTCGATCTCAGGTCCTAGTTCTCTCATAGCTGCTTCTTCGATTTGGTTCAATACAGTCTTAGAATCAATATTTTTATCGATTGCTTCCGCGACACGGTCAATATAGATTGGCCAAGCTTGCCCATCTAGTGGTGTCAAACGACGTACTGGAATATCTTCATCAAGTGAATCGTACAACTTGTAATCTTGTTGGCCACCAAGATAATCATTTGTATGCTCTTGGTACCATGGTAAGGAAGTGATGTGCTTCCAAGCTGGTTGGATAGAATCTTCCACGAAGTGTTTCCAAGCTTCTTCTTTAATATTCATCCACTCAACTAATGCCCATGCAGCTTCTTTATTCTTACTTTGTGAAGGAATTACAAATGTAGATCCACCAAGTCCTACATTAAGTCCAAGTGGCATGGAAGTAGCTCTCCATTTACCTGCTTGTTCTGGGAATATATTTCTAAGTTCACGTGCTCCAAAACTTCCAATTGGGAATGAAGCAACTTTTCCTTGGTTCACTAATTGCTTACCTGCATCATCATATAGGATAGAAATTTGTGGTGCCCAACCAATTTGAACTCCTTCTTTTACGAAGTCCAGTAGTTCAGCCATTTTATCATCGTTTCTAGTCCATTTGTACTCTGAATCAAAGTAACCTACAGCATCACCATATTGGATAGCTGGTGAGTCGCGCCATTCAAACATGTAAATTCCGTTAGCTGCGAAAGTTCTTGCAGCATCTAAAACGTTTTCAGGAGATTTTAAGAATTCACCTAATTCTTCCGGATCACTTGGAAGACCATATTGCTCATATAAATCTTCACGATAGTAGAATACACCAGGCGTTACATCCCAAGGAATACCATAGAGTTCTTCACCATCAACTGATTTCCAACGCTCCCAGTTATATTCAGATACCATATCTTTATATTTTCCTGCATTATATGGAGGTTGTAATAAATCTTCTAGTAAACCACCTGTAACATATCTAGGGAACTGACCTTGCTCTACAAGTGCCACATCAGGAGCTCCGCTTCCTGCATTTAAAGTAGTTTGTAACTGGTCATGCATTTGACCAAATTCCAAACCAACAAGGTTTACCTTAACATTTGGATAATCCTTATTGAATTCTGGAATGATTCCATCTTTATACAATGCTGGTTCCGCTTCCCCAGCAAATACCCAAAGTGTAATTTCTCCCTCTAGGTCTGAACCAAATGTTAATTGTAATTCATCTTCTTTATCGTCATTCTTTTTCCCACCATCTTTAGATCCTGTTTCCGTTCCTTTTGAACAAGCAGAAAGAACTAACATAAATACTAAAGATAAAATGATAATACTAAATTTTTTCTTCAAAACATTCTCCCCCTTATATTTTTGTTTTGAATTACATACAGTTTTATCTACCTCTATCTATCACCCCTTTCAAAATAGAACATGTAGTCACTAACGCATACGTACATGTTGTACTACTTCGAAATAATTACCTTTTTCCTATCACGTGTCATAAGCACTAATAAGCGCTTACATTTTTGATAAATTAGAAGAGTAGTAAAACTTACTCCTATATTAAGTCCTTTTGTCGTATGTTGTCAACTATATTTTTCAAAAATTGCTCTTATTTAACAAAAATTGCACATCAAACCTATCATTCTAGCAATACTTGTACGTATAAACAGTGAATGATCTAAATATTTATACCTAGACTTTATAGTCTATACAAGAACATAATAATCTATTACTAAATACTTATTAGCAATTTCTAAACTTACACCGAACCAGACTTTCGAACTAGCGCGTCAGCCTGATTCAGTGATTAGTATGGAATTACTCAAATTAATTTGTATCTGGGCCGGGAATACCAAAATTAGGAGTCCCATCTTCATTCCATGTAAAAACTTTTGCTCTTGCATGACGATTCGGATCCCATAATGGGTCACCTTTGATTTCTTTATAGCTTCGAGCATGATAAATCAAAACATCTTCTCCATTTTCTGAAACTGTAAAACTATTATGTCCTGGACCATACTGGCTTGTTTCTTCATTAGTTTCAAATACTGGAGTTGGACTTTTTGTCCAAGATGTTGGATCTAGCAAATTGCTATCTTCATCTGCAGATAATAAACCCATACAATAATTATGATCTGTTTTACTAGCAGAATAGGAAATAAAGATTTTACCATTTCTCTTTAAGACTGCTGCACCTTCATTTACTTTAAAACCAATTACTTCCCAAGGTAGGTCGGGTTTAGAGATCATCACTTGTTTTGTACTAAGGGTCCAAGGGTTTTCCATTTTGGCGATATATAGATTGGTATTTCCTCCTATTTTTGGATCATGCTGTGCCCAAACGTAATAACGCTCGCCCTTATGTTCAAATTGTGTCGCATCAAGTGAGAATGAATCCCAATCTGTTTTTACTTGCCCCTTTTCAATCCATTCTCCTTCTAACGGGTTTTCAGAAGCATTTTCAAGTGCATACATCCGGATGTCAAAGATTTGGTCTGCTCTTCCTGCAGCAAAGTATATGTACCATTTCCCATCACAAAAATGAATTTCTGGTGCCCAAATATTAGCACTCATTGGTCCACTTTCATATTTTTTCCAAACAGTAACAGGTTCTGCATCTGCTAATCCATGTATTGTTTTCGCTCTTCGAACTTCGATTCGATCATACTTAGGAACCGATCCAGTAAAATAATAGTAGCCATCTGTGTGCTTATAAACCCAAGGATCTGCCCGTTGCTCGATAAGCGGGTTTTTATATGTCGTTAATTGTTTTTGTGCCATGTCCATTCTCCCCCTATTTGGTTTATTCACTTTTTTGTACGGACAACCATTTATAAAAGAATTAGACAAATTCTAATTCTTTATTAATAAATCTCAGCATTGTAAAGCGCTCTCGTAACTGATGAGCTTCTAACATACTCCTTGATATTAATTCATCTTCAATCCCTAATTCGTATGGAGTAGTTTCACCACCAACTTGCTCAATTAGCTTTTCAATAAAAGCAGGCTGCGGGATATTATTTACAATTGATTTAATCTCACTTTTATTTTGTTCTACTTTACTTCTAATCTCATTATTTTTTATTTCACGTGTATTAACTAATACCGCACTTATCTCTTCCTTATATAGTTGGGCAATAATAGCCGTTGTCACAGCAACTTTAGCTCCATGTAATACTTGTGCTCGCTTCTTTTGTAAGAAATCCATTTCCCAATAGTGAGACAAATGATGTTCTCCTCCAGAAGCTGGATGAGATTGTCCAAAAATCAGCATCGCTATTCCAGATAAAATTAATGATTCAATGAGTACCTTAATTCCTTTTTCTTGGTGCATAGCGATACTATCTTTATTTGCAATACATTTTTCAAGTGCTTCTTTTGTTAAAGATTCTACTAGAGGACAATATGGCTCATCATTTAGTAACACACCAAATTTCCAATCGGCTAGAGAAGTAAATTTAGCAATCATATCTCCAAAGCCAGCTGCAATCATCTCGTCTGGAGCTTTTCTTAATATATTAATATCTGCAAAAAGGGCTATCGGTGCTACAGTTTGTACCGTTTGTTTGAAACCCCTTACAATTAATGGTGCACCTAAAGAAGTAAATCCATCAACTGATGGCGCAGTCGGAATAGATATAAATGGTTTACCGATTTTTCCACTACAAAATCTCGTTATGTCATGTATCGTACCAGATCCAACAGCAATTAAAGCATCTACTTCATGTTGATAATTTAGTAAAACCTGGACAATAGACGTTTCATTTGCTAATACAGTTCCAGATTCATCAGCTTCAATTTTACATATTGTATAAGAAGTTTGTTGTGAAGAATCTAAAATATTACACAATTTGGAACCAGCTGCTTCATACGTATTGTCATCTACGACTATTAACACATTTTGAATACCTTTGGATTCCATATATGGTACGGATTGTTCTAAAGCATCATGTGCAACAATAATCTTCTCAATTGGAATGGAATGATGTATATTTCTACATGTACAAGTTGCCATTTCTTTTGTAATGTCTACTAATCTATTATTCATTTCTTGCACCAGGTAGTAGACTTGATTTATTCATCATTAAAGCCATTTATTACCTTCCTTTCTACTACATCTCTCCTATCAAATAGATATATCATTACCTTTAATATAAATATCTTGTGCAGACATGTCAATCTCATTTTGTTCATTTTCATACAAATTCTGTGCACAATCATGTATAATAGTGATTAAATATCAGTACATGATTGAAGAACTGAAAGCAGGGATCGAATGGAAAAGCCAACTAAGTATATGATGGTCATAGATAAAATAAAAGAATGGATTGATAATGGCGATATAAAACCAGGTGAAAAAATTTATTCTGAAAATGAAATGGCCAAGATGTTTAATGTAAGTCGACATACAATTCGGCAAGCAGTAGGAGAACTTGTTCATGAGGGACTTTTATACCGAGAACAAGGTGCGGGTACTTTTTGCTCATCTACTCCTAAATCAAAAAATAATATATCCGATCAAACGAATGTGGAAAAACTACGTGGGAAAAATATTGGAATTATTACAACCTATATCTCCGATTACATATTCCCATCCATTATTCGTGGAATGGAGTCATATTTATCATCTAAAGATTACTCATTAATACTAGCAAGTACAGACAATGATATTGAAAAAGAAAAGCAATGTTTAGAAGCAATGCTAAAACGCAATATTGATGGGGTAATTATTGAACCAACAAAGAGTAGTTCTTACAATCCAAATATGCATTACTATTTAGAACTTGAGCAAAAAAATATTCCTTATTTAATGATTAACCAATTTTATTCACAGTTACAACCACCACATATCATTTTAAATGATGAAAAAGGTGGATTTATTGCTACAGAACATTTAATTAAGAATGGTCATGAGAAAATCATCGGTATATTTAAAACCGATGATTTACAAGGGGTGTATCGTATGAAAGGATTCATACGAGCATTTCGACAAAACCAAATACCATTTTTTAATGAAATGATGATTTCTTATTCTACAGAAGACTTAGATCACGTCTTGAAAGAAAAACTAGAGAATTTATTTGCGGATACGAATAATCTTCCTACAGGAATTGTTTGTTATAACGATACCATCGCACTTTTAGTGATAAATATTTTACGTGAAAAAGGTATTAATGTACCGGATGACGTGTCAGTTGTTGGATATGATGACTCCTACCTATCAGAAGCATCTGAAATAAAACTAACATCTATCACACATCCAAAGATGCAAATGGGAATCGATGCAGCAAAATGGATTGTCTCCACCATCGAAAACAATAATAACAACGAACAAACATCCATTATCTATGAACCTGAACTTGTTATACGTAACTCAACAAAGAAAATAAATTAAGATTATAGGATGTAAAAATCCTCGAAAAAATAAGCCAAACATACTAAGATTAGTGGGTAAGGTCATCGACGGATGATTTTGCCCACTATTTTTCATTTTAGAGTTATAGTGAGAAGTGAAAGAAAGCTCGACCAGCCTCTG
>NZ_JBHSMC010000042.1:0-32432 GCF_042655485.1 Lederbergia graminis | reverse complement strand
GCCAGGATCAAACTCTCATTAAAAGTAGTTTGTAGCTCAAAATTGCTGGTCTTACTTAATTATTGTTAACGCTTCGTTTCGTTCAGTTTTCAAAGATCAAACTTCTTTGCCGCCCAACAGCGACTTTTCTATAATAACATTTCCACTAATCGAAGTCAATAACTTTTTTTGAAGTTTTTTTCGATTGTTTGTGTCGCTCATTGGCGACGTTTATTACTATACCAAGATAATACCTTTCCGTCAATAGAAAAGTATAAATTAATTTTTATTCTTTTATTTTATAGTATCGATGATAGATACCGATTCCCTTTGTTTCTACATCTACTGTTTGAATAAAGTCTTTCTCTATTAAGTATTCGATAAGGATACTTAAGTCTACACCATAATGAATAATTTCCTCGTGAGTAGCTATCTCATCAAAACTCCACTTCTCTTTTGTTTTTAATATATCGATTAAATGTGATGCTCCTACAGAGGTTCTAGAATAAATCATGAACTCACTTGCTAAAAAGAGAAGCTCCAATCTTTTCTCAATAGATTCTTCACTCTTTACTAGCTCTTCATATAGTTTATATATTTCTGGTTCAATTTGTTTTACTTGGCTCCAAACAGTTAATTCGGGATGGTAACCATTCTCGATAATAGATAGTCTCGCTAAGTGATGTAATGAATGGATGATATGATTATATGCATCTAAATAATGACCCATTTGAAAGAAAGAGCGACCATCCATATATCTACGAATTAATTTAGCAAATTCTAATCCTGTCTTTATTTTTCTTCCATAGAACGGGAAGTCACGAAGTTCTTTTCTTAAACTCTCTAAGTACTCATTTCGATCAAATAAGATTCTACCCTCATAAAGCCATTCTACAATTTTTCTATTTGACCCTAAAAGAAGCCATTCATTTAATTGCTTTTCTGATACTACGTGCAAGGCAGCTTTACTATTATTATAGTGGTAGTGTTTAATTTGTACTGGGTTTTGTTGTTCTTTTACAATAATTAAGAGAACAATATGGAAAGTATCTGTAAGTGCATTTTTTTTGTGATCTTTCTCTACTTGGATGATTCCTAACGTATTTTTTTGGCTAGCTCTTTCTTGATAAATGGACCTTAAGATATCTTCCACTATTCTTCCCTCCGAATTTAGTTCGTTCTTCTTTTTCTTTATTTTTCATTTCGACATGCCAATTTGAATCTCCTTCTTTTTCATTTTTTCGTCGCAATTTTATAGTAAATTATCTTTTTACTATGATATAGTTTAAATTCAGGAGGGCATGAACATGGCAAAAAAATATTCAAATAAAATAAATAAAATAAGATCATTTGCACTTAGTCTTGTATTTATTGGTTTTATCATTATGTATGTGGGAATCTTCTTTAAAAACCATCCTATCGTTATGACAATCTTCATGCTACTAGGGATGCTATCGATTATCGCGAGTACATTAGTTTACTTCTGGATTGGAATGTTGTCCACAAAGGCAGTTCAAGTGGTCTGTCCTAATTGTGAAAAAACAACTAAGATACTTGGCCGTGTAGATATGTGCATGTACTGTAGAGAACCGTTAACATTAGATCCAAACTTAGAAGGCAAAGAATTTGATGAAAGTTACAATAGAAAAAATCAACAATAAAAAAAGTTGTCCTAAAAAGAGTACTACTCTTCTAATTGGACAACTTTTTTCTTCTATTACTGAATATCATCTTTTGTTATACTAAATATAAAACAATAATCTGGGGATGATCACTATTATTAACAGTAGATTTTACAGTGCCTTAGAAGTAGTTTCCTTTTTCTTTATTTTAAATATTACTTGGCTAATAGTTTCCTTACCTATTATAACTATTTTTCCAGCAACTGCAGCAATGCATGGTGTGATTCGAAATTGGGTAATTCATAAAGATACTAGTGTAATACGCCCATTTTTCCGCTTCTTTAAGGAAAATTTCAAACATAGTTTCATCATAGGACTATTATTTGCGATTGTGTCATTCATCTTCTATGTAGATTTTATGTTTATCATGACAATGAATTCGATGATGCAAATGGTGTTATTATCTATATTATTATTACTAGGTATCATTGGCACACTTACTTCTATATATTTATTTCCAGTTATGGTACATTACCATTTACCATTGAAAGGAATCCTTAAGAACTCGTTTTTCTTTTCAATCAGGTATTTACCAACAACGATATTAACCATCATATTTATCGGAATTATGTTAGTACTATTATATATTATGCCTGTTTTAACTTTAGTCATTTTTAGTATAATTGCATATCCAATTTTCACAATGTGTTACAGCAAATTCCGTAAAGAAGAAGAATTAGTTAATAAGCATTCCGAGCAAGATGAAAATTTAGTTAATAACCATACCCAGCAAGAAGTGTAAAATAATAAATGGGCTTCGATTTTGTTAGTTTATATGCTAACGTAATCGGAGCCCATTTCTTAATTCACATTGGATTTTGTTTTTGAGCATTCAGGACAAATACCGTAAATTTCCATACGATGATGTGTAATCTGAAAGTCCGTAATATGTGCTGCTAGTTGTTCAACTGCATCAAGTCCTGGATAATGAAAATCAACAATTTTACCACAGTCTTCACAAATAACATGGTAATGATCAGATGTAACAAAATCAAACCTACTGGATGCGTCTCCGTAAGTAAGTTCTTTCACCAGTCCAACCTCACGAAAAACACGTAGATTATTATAAACCGTAGCAACACTCATATTAGGAAATTTGCCTTCTAATGATTTATAAATATCATCCGCTGTTGGGTGCGTCATTGACTCGATTAAATACTCAAGAATCGCATGACGCTGAGGTGTAATCCTGACACCAGTTTCCTTCAATGTATGAATAGCTTCTTTTAATTGAACGTCAGACACCTCTGAGCACCTCTTTTCTAAAGTTAAATTGATTATCTAATTGTAATTCTTATAAATAGTGTACTAATAATGTACTAAACTTGTCAATGGTTTGCCCTTATTCGTGTAATTGTATCTCTTGGGCACCTAACCTATTATTTATATACCTTGCTGCAACAAACAATAAATCGGATAGCCTGTTTAAGTAGGCTAAAACAAGTGGATTCACATTTTCCAGTCCAACCGCACATCTTTCCGCTCTTCTCACTATTGTTCTTGCGGTATGTAAACTTGCACCTGCTGGATGACCACCTGGCAAAATGAACTGGGATAATGGAACTAAAGTAGCATCCCATTTATCTATTACTTTCTCAAGTGCTTCAATATCACTCTCATGCAATTTCCATTTCACTTCTTTTCCCGGTGGCGTTGCTAGTTCCGCTCCTACATGAAACAATATTGTTTGTACTTTATGAAATACTTGGCGTACTTCCACTATCTCTGGTGATTGATCATTAGCTATATAACTCATTGCAAGTCCTAACATCGAATTTGCTTCATCACAAGTTCCATACGCTTCTACTCGCGAATCATTTTTTGCGATTCTGTCACCATATACTAATGATGTCGTGCCTTTATCACCCGTTTTTGTATAAATTTTCACTGAAATCCCCCTAATCGAATTTTATACTTATTGATATTATTTTAGCACTAGAAATTTTTAATACAAAAAAAATCAGGCTGTACATGACAGCCTTTAAAAAGTTGATTATGTTGAGGAGGTATGCCCTAATATACAATATGAACTTTTGCTTTTTTGGCATGGACAACAGCCGTTTTCTACTATAAAATAGGCAACTTTTTTTCACTATAAAAAAAACAGCAAAAATCCACTCATAATTTACAATTCCTCTTTTATAAACTGGAGTACTTCCTCCACATGACCAGCTACTTTAACTTTCCTCCATTCTTTTACCACTACACCTTCTTTATTAATAATAAAAGTGGAGCGTTCAATCCCCATAAATTCCTTTCCAAACATTTTCTTCAGTTTCCAAACACCAAATTTTTCAGATAAGACGTGATTGTCATCAACTAAAAGTAAAAATGGCAACCCGTGCTTATCAATGAACTTCTCATGTTTTTCCAGTGGATCCGCACTAACCCCTAAAATAACTGCATCTAATTCGGAAAAGTCTTTATGGTAATCGCGAAAGTCACATGCCTGAGTAGTACAACCTGGCGTCATATCTCTTGGATAAAAATATAGCACTATATGTTTTTCTCCAATGAAGTCCGTTAATGAAACCTCTTCCCCGTTACTTGCTTGTAATCGGAAATCAGGTGCCTTATCTCCTACTGTAATCGTCATTGAATTTCCCACCTTTTTATCTATGTTTCTATTATAGCGTAACGAAACATAACTCCCATTTCAAATAAGCTACTTATTCTTTGGTGGGTCATTATCAAAAAATGTTCGAACTACAAACGCTGCGGGAATTGTATAACCTAAAAGAGCTTCTACCATAACTAGTAGTCGACCAATCCCAATTGGAACTACATCCCCATATCCAACAGAGAAAAGTGTGATTGCACTTAAATATAATGAACTCGTCAAACGCTGGTTCCAACTATCGTCTTCAGTTGAACTAGCATCGATAATGACATTCATCCCTTTCATTTCAAGCAATAAAAAAATCAAACAAAAACCTATCATAATGATGACATACGTACACCCGAGAAATGCAAAGTTTTCAAAGGAAACTTGTTTCAAAGAAAATCTATCTGGAAAAAACAATATTCTTAATGCCATCAGAATACATATTACTACAGCAAAAAAGAGGACATACCACAAGTCACTATCACCTCTTCCTCCCTTGTCCATATTATATGTACGTGATAGATCGCAATCGTAGACCATGCTGTTAATTAGAATTTTTTGTATTTCATCTGATTTATTGCCAGCTTTTATTGGAAGGACTACAATATAAGACAGTAAGCTTAAAGGAGAGAAGTTATCATGAATTACACCAAGTCAGATGCACTACATAAAGAAGCTTTAGAACATATTGTCGGAGGAGTAAACAGTCCGTCCAGATCATATAAGGCAGTTGGAGGCGGTTCTCCTGTTGCAATGGAAAAAGGAGAAGGTGCTTATCTATATGATGTAGACGGAAATCGTTATATAGATTATTTAGCTGCATATGGACCAATTATTACTGGTCATGCACATCCACATATTACAGAAGCAATTAAACAAGCTGCTGAAACAGGAGTATTGTACGGTACACCAACAGCTCACGAAGTGAAATTTGCTAAAATGATAAAAGAAGCAATTCCATCTCTTGATAAGGTTCGTTTTGTTAATTCTGGTACAGAAGCAGTGATGACAACTATCCGTGTTGCAAGAGCATATACTGGTAGGGATAAAATTCTTAAATTTGCAGGTTGCTACCACGGTCACTCTGATTTAGTTTTAGTTGCTGCTGGTTCTGGTCCATCTCAACTCGGAATGCCAGATTCTGCAGGAGTACCACAAAGTATTGCAAAAGAAGTTATCACGGTACCATTTAATGATATCGAAGCATTTCAAATTGCTATGGATACATGGGGAAATGAAATTGCAGCTGTACTAGCAGAACCAATAGTTGGGAACTTCGGAATAGTTGAACCTCTTCCTGGCTTTTTTGACCATGTGAAAGAAATAGCTCATCAAAAAGGAGCTCTCCTTATATTTGATGAGGTTATAACCGCATTCCGTTTTACATATGGATCTGCGCAAAATATAATCGGCGTTACCCCTGATTTAACGGCTCTTGGAAAGATTATTGGTGGAGGACTTCCAATCGGTGCTTATGGTGGTCGTAAAGATATTATGGAAAAAGTAGCTCCTCTTGGACCTGCGTACCAAGCTGGGACAATGGCAGGAAATCCTGCATCTATGTTATCAGGAATTGCTTGTCTAGAGGTTTTACAGCAACCAGGAGTTTACGAGAGATTAGATAAACTTGGTGCAAAATTAGAAGCTGGTATATTAGCTGCTGCTACAAAATATAATACACCTATTACAGTAAACCGCTTAAAAGGTGCATTAACTATTTACTTTACAAATGAAAAAGTAGTAAATTATGAACAAGCTGAAGCAACAGACGGAGAGCTTTTTGCTAAATTCTTCAAAAAAATGTTACATCAGGGAGTTAATTTAGCGCCTTCTAAATATGAAGCATGGTTCTTAACGACAGCTCACACAGAAGAAGATATTGAGGAAACAATCATAGCTGTTGAAAATGCGTTTAAAGAATTAGCATAACGGGGCACTGCCTTAAGAAAGGATATTGATGATATGAAGCTTGGGGCCCGCATGTTAAAAACGGGAATTGCCATTACATTGGCACTTTATGTATCGGAGCTTCTGCATTTGCCTACTCCTGTTTTTGCTGGTATAGCAGCGATTTTTGCAATCCAACCTACTATTTATCGATCGTATTTATCTGTTATAGAGCAAATACAAGGTAATATAATCGGTGCCATACTCGCCATTATTTTCATATTAATATTCGGTAATCATACCTTAATTGTTGGGTTTGCAGCCATTTTAGCAATAATTATCATGGTTACATTAAAGCTGGAAAATTCTATTCGTCTAGCTCTGGTTACCATCATTGCCATTATGACTGCCCCGGCTAATGATTTCCTGCAACTTGCCATTTTGCGGCCTTCAACAATCCTTTTGGGGATCTTATCTGCATTTGTAGTAAATTTTATCTTTTTACCTCCAAAATATGAAACAAAACTATTTCAAAGTATAACGGATGTAAATGCAGATATATTTAGATGGATGCGACTCACAAGTCGTTTTGCATCGGAATGGCGTCTACTAAGAAAAGATCTTGGTTCGATAAAAAATAGAATTAAAGAATTAAATCAATTATATTCCATGTACCAAGAAGAGCGTAATTACTTTCAAAAACACGGAATTAATAAAATGCGCAAACTCGTGATTTATCGTCAAATGATTCATGTAACAGAACAAAGTCATGAAATATTAACCTTATTACAACGGCATGAAAATATATTGCAACAACTATCTCATTCTATTCAAATGAACATGAGGGATCATCTCGATTTCTTACTAAGCTACCATGAACAACTTCTATTAATGTACGTTGGGAAAGTAAGGCAAGAAATCCGACTTGATTCACTACTCGATGAAGACTTTAATCGTGTGCAATTAATCGAATCATTAATAAAAGAAATTAGAAATAACGAATCAGAGGATGATTTCGAGGCTTTTCATTTAATGCGCATCCTCTCAGCACTAATGGAATATGAAGAACACCTGGAAAAATTAGAACGTCTCATCCGTTCTTCACAAAAGTTCCATCAGAAAGAAGTAAAGAAAAAACGAAAAGTTCTAGGAAGAAATTAATCCTAGAACTTTTTTCTATCTTTAAGGAGAGCTCCGCGGTGCTGATTGTCTAGCTACAGGCGCCTTCCGCTTTTCTTACTTTCATGTTTCTTGTGTGACGTTTAGATTTTGCACTTGGAATAATTGGTAATAATGCCCTTGTTTTTTCATTAATTCTTCATGCGTACCGATTTCAACAATCTCCCCATGTTCAATTAACACAATTCTATCTGCATGTGTAATGGTAGATAACCTGTGCGCTATGATAAATGTTGTTCGATTTTTTGCAAGTTTTTCAATTGCTTCTTGAATCAAATGCTCACTTTCCAAATCAAGTGCAGAGGTTGCTTCATCTAATATGAGAATTGGAGGATTTTTAATAAACACACGGGCTATTGCAACTCTTTGTTTCTGACCTCCTGAAAGCTTCACTCCACGTTCACCAACTTTTGTATCATAGCCTTCTGGTAAATTTTCAATAAATTCTTGAGCATTGGCTGCTTCAGCTGCTGCATATACCTCTTGATCAGTTCCAGTAGGTTTCCCAAGCAAAATATTTTCTTTAACAGATTCACTAAATAAAATATTATCTTGAAGTACCATCCCAATTTTATCACGCAAGCTACGAACTTTAAGTTTTCTAATATCTACTCCATCAAGTAAAATCCTGCCTTTTGTTACATCATAAAATCTAGGAACAAGACTGACGAGAGATGATTTACCTCCTCCACTCATTCCAACAAAAGCAATGGTTTCTCCGGCTTTCACATCTAAATTTATATTTTTCAGTACAGGCTTTTCTTTTTCATCATAGGCAAAATGAACATTTTCAAATGTAATATTTCCGACCACATTTGTTAATTCTTTCGCATCAGGAGCATCTTCAATATCATATTTTTCATCAATTAATTCAAATACACGATCCATCGATGCAATGGATTGAGTAAGAGTAGTAGAGGCATTAACAAGTCTTCTAAGTGGATTGTATAGTCTTTCCACATAGCCCATGAATGCTACGAGTGTACCTACAGTGAGATCATTATGAATCACTTGATAACCTGCATATGTAATAACAATTAGTGGTGCTAAATCAGTAATTGTATTTACAACAGAGAAAGCCTTTGCTGTCCATCTCGTATGATTAAGTGCTTTATTTAAGAAATTAGCATTGTTGCGATCAAATTGTTTCTGTTCATGGTCTTCGATTGCAAAGCTCTTTATAACGGACATTCCTGCAACTCTCTCATGTAAGTAACTTTGCACTTCTGCAAGTGCTTGTGACCGCTGGCGAGTCAGTTTTCGTAAGTTGCCGAAAAAATATCGTACTGAAAAAATATACAGCGGGAATACAATGATTGCCACGACAGTTAGTGGTACATCCATCGTCAACATAATCGTGATTGCGATTAATACTGTTGTTGCATCTAACCACAGATTCATCAATCCTGTTATGACAAAATCCTTTGTTTGTTCCACATCATTTATAACTCTTGAAATAACTTCCCCAGCTCGAGTATTGGAATAAAATTTGAAACTTAGCTTTTGGATGTGTGTAAATAAGCGATCACGAATATCATATAATATTTTACTAGCTGTCCATTGGGCAAAATATTGCCGATAGTATTCAATTGGTGGCCTGATACCGACAAAGATAATCAGCATAATGCCCATCGTAATAAATAACTTGCGAGTTTGCTCATCAGCAGTTAAGGATTCCGAACCAATTACATCATCAATCACATACTTCATTAATATTGGAATCAATAGCGGAATCGCAAATTTCATAACTCCAATCAGTAATGTTGCGACAATTTTCCAGCGATATGGTTTTACAAATTGTAAATACCGTTTCATAACCCCCAAACGTATTACCCCCAATAAAATGTTAAAAACCTGTTGTTAAAATAGACAACAGGTTCCAAAATTAACTTCGATACATTAAATAACGATCATACCATGTATCAATAAAATCATGTGAAAAAGGCCCTTTTCGTTGTCGTATCCAGCGTACTAGTTTGTCCACATTTCTTTTTAAAATATGGTCAATTACATCTGGATAACCCATATGTAGCTTGTGAAATTCATATTCGTCCTCATCTAGTAGCGTATATGTCATATCAGGGAAAACTTTCACATCTAAATCATAATCAATATATTTTAAAGCCTCATTATCATACACATACGGAGAGCCGAGATTACAGTAATAATAAATTCCATCCTCACGAATCATTGCGATGATATTAAACCATAAGTCCGTATGAAAATAACAAATGGCAGGTTCTCTTGTAATCCACGTTCTTCCATCTGATTCTGTAACAAGTGTACGATCATTCCCACCTATCACAAGATGTTTCGTCGCTTTTAATACCTTTGTTTCTTCCCAAACACGATGTAACTTACCATTATGTTTATAACTATGAATTTGAATATCTTCACCTTCCACGGGAATCCCCATCATTTTCCCCTACTTTCCATATTCCAAAGAATAATCTAATTCTTTTCGATTCATTTTTTACTATTATATCGTTTTCTTTCTCATTTTAAAACAAATGGGGTTTAGATGCTGGAAGTAATCCTTTTGAAAGTTAACAAAAAAATAAGGATCTAACTTTTAATAAAAGTCAGATCCTCATGCTGGGGTTATTGTTGTCCAGCGTTACCAGAATTTTTTGCTTTTCTTGATTCAGCTTGTTGGTTTTGTTGCTTCACTTGTTGTACATCAGTTTCGCTTGCGAACTCAGTTCCAAAATTCCCTTGAGAACCGCTAGCTGATTGAGCGTTTTGTTGTCTTACTTCTTGTGCGTTAGTGCCTGATTTTGATCTCTTAGCCATGTTTTTCTCACCTCCACGTTTGATAATGTAACCAAACGTAGAGTAATTATCCAAAATACATAAATAAAAATTTATTTTTTCAAGAGTATGTGCTGAAAACGTTAGCGTATCAACGTTTTACACCAATACAGAACGGCCCCCATCAACAATTATTGTTTGTCCACGAATCATAAATGCTTGATCTGATACAAGGAACATAATCGTATTCACTAAATCTTCTATTTCCACCATTCTTCCTGCTGGTGTATTTTTACGCGCATCTTCTAATAACTCTTCACGATTTGGAAAATGCTTTAATGCGTCTGTATCAATTGCCCCACCTGAAACGGCATTAACTACTATGTTTTTCGATGCAAGTTCAACAGCTAAATATCTTGTCAATGCTTCAACAGCTGCTTTTGATACTCCAACTGTCGTATAATTTTCCAAGTAGCGAATGGAACCTAATGAACTTAAGGAAACAATTTTACCACCACCATTGCGTTCCATTAACTTAGCAGCTTCTTGGGCACAAAATAATAATGCTTTACTGTTAATATTCATTGTCCAGTCCCAATGTGTTTCCTCTAGTTCCATTGCAGGGCGTAAAACACCAGAAGCAGCATTATTAATAAAAACATCTAGACGACCAAATTCTTCATCAATCTCTGTAAACATCTTTTTAATCTTCTCTACATCTCCAACATTTGCTCTTACTAAAAATGCTTTTCGACCTAACTTCTCAATTTCCTCCACTGTTTCCAATGCTGCCTTCTTACTGCGAGCATAATTGACAACAATATCGTAACCTGCATGAGCAAGTGCAACCGCTGCTGCTTTCCCTACTCCTCTACTACTACCTGTTACAAGTGCAACTTTATTTTCATGCATACTATTATCCGCCTTTCTAAGATTCAATACTGTAAATTCTGTTATAAATACTTTTCTAGATATGTTCTCCATATCGTCTGATGCGACACAGGAAACGCGTATTGTTCCAGTTCTTCCCTTGTTACAACTCTACAGTTTTCCTTATTATAATCGTTTGGTAATTGGAATTCACCTGCAAATACATTGATTGACCATGTTAAATGTGAAAAGACATGGTCCACTTTCGTAAAAGCACCTGTTTCAATTTCAGCTGAAATTTGAAGTTCATCTTGGATATACTCTTTAATAGTTGTACGCATTTGCCCAAAAGAACCTAACGTTTCAACATTCGGAAATTCCCATAGATCTGCAAGTAATCCTTTACTTGGTCGTTTCCGAATTAAAAATTTCTCATCCTCAGTTTTCAATACAGCTGCTACAAGATCAACATGCTTTGTAGATTTTTTTCTAGTTTTAATTGGAAGTTCTTTTTCTACACCAGCTTCAAAAGCTAAGCAATGTTCTCGTACTGGGCACAGCAGACATGATGGCGATGTTGGTGTACAAACTAAGGCACCAAGTTCCATCAATCCTTGATTAAAGGAAGATGGATTGTCATGATCAATTAATTCACTTACTGCTTGTTCAAAGGTTTTTCTTGTTGCTGGTTTTGCAATATCTTGTTCAATACGTAAAATACGAGATAATACACGCATAACGTTTCCATCGACTGCGTGTTCTGGTTTCCCATAAGCAATACTTAATATTGCTCCAGCAGTATAAGGTCCAATTCCTCTTAGTTTTGATATTTCCTCTCGTGTATCAGGAACTTGAGAATTATAATTTTTTACCACTTCTTTTATTGCCGAATGAAGATTTCGAACTCGGGAATAGTAACCAAGTCCTTCCCAAATTTTTAGGACAGATTCATCATCTGCGGATGCAAATGATTCCATTGTCGGAAATTTTTCCAAAAATCTTTCATAATAAGGGATTACGGTGTCCACTTTAGTTTGTTGTAACATTATTTCAGAGACCCAAATATTATATGGATCCTTGCTTCTCCTCCAAGGGAGATCACGTTTTTCTCTTTCAAACCAACTAACTAAATCTGATTGTAATCTCCTTTTATCGATTTGCTTTATATTTTCTTTCCATTTATCATTCATAATCAAAGCTCCTAAAAATACGTTAATTCACTTATTATTAGGGAATAATAGTTATATACCCTTATTGCATTTATCTCTGTTGAATATAATATTATTTATTAGAACATCCCTTCTTGAAGGAGGACTTAGATTGGATACTGCTACACATGTTGTTATGGGGATTGCAATTGGCGGTCTTGCAACACTTGACCCCGTTGTTTCAGAAACAAGTGTCAACGCAAATAGTGTGTTGGTTGCTGCAATCATTGGTTCGCAAATCCCTGATATTGATACATTCCTAAAATTACGCAATAATGCTGTTTATCTTCGTAATCATCGTGGTATCACTCACTCGATACCAGCCGTGTTATTATGGCCATTAGTTGTAACAGCATTTGTTTCCATTATTTTTCCAGAAGCTAATGTACTACATCTGTGGATTTGGTCATTTATAGCCGTATTTCTCCATGTTTTTGTGGATATATTTAATGCCTATGGCACCCAAGCATTACGACCTTTCTCAGCAAAATGGGTCGCACTTGGTGTTATTAACACATTTGACCCGATTATTTTTGGACTACATGTAATTGGAATCCTATTATGGTTATTTGGAGCAAATCCAGGTCTAACATTTCTACTGATGTATATAGTCATCGTATTATACTATATACTGCGTTTCATCATGCAACGCGCTGTTAAATCGGCTGTATTAAAATCAATACCAAATGCTGATGAAATTATTATTTCTCCTACGATGAGGCTTCATCAGTGGAGAATCGCAGTAATAACAAAAGATTATTTCTATGTGGGACGTGCGTTTAAACGTTCTATTACTATTTTTGATAAGTTCCAACGAATTCCTGTACCAAAATCACCACTAATAGAAGCAGCGAAGAAAGACAAGAACTTGTCAGCTTTTCTATCCTTCTCTCCCGTTTATCGTTGGGAGATTGGAGAATTTCCAGGTTATTATGAAGTACGCTTCATTGATTTAAGGTACCGTAGTCATGGTCACTACCCATTTGTAGCGATCGTTCAATTAAATCATAACATGGAAATTATTGCTTCCTATACAGGCTGGATCTTCAGCGAAGATAAACTGAGAAAAAAATTAAGCATTTTGACAGATTAAGCTAACTACTTTTTTTAATAAAGCTGCAGATTTTCAGCCATAATAAAAGCATGCGGGAACAACCACTCCGCATGATGGATAAGGAGGCTATTATATGCGTAACAAAGCAAAAAATTTCCCTAACCAAAATAAAAATAAATTTCAAGGGGAGCCTCGTGCAAAAGCTGAGTTTGCTTCAACACGCGCTGACGGTTCCATCAATACTGCTCCACAAGAAAGAATGCGTGCATCTGGTGCAAGAGACGATAATGATGTAAAAGAATGGTAATTAAGACGTTTCTAAGGGGGATACTCATCCATGTCAATCAACAGGGAAAATTCTCACCTAAATAAACAGCTTAGTCCATTTAATCGAGGTTGGTTTCAACCAAAACATAGTAGCTCACAAGTTAACGGACAAACGGAAGAAACGCAACAAGATATTGTTAGACGACGAGATGCAGTAACAAGGTATAGAAAATAATAAAAGCATACAACGGTGCTCTACTTAGTAGAGCGCCGTATTTATTTTAACAAAGAAATCGGCAGTGCTTCTTCTTTTCCTCCGCCATTAAGTCGATATCCCCAGGCAAAAACACCTTTTAAGTAATCAATTTTGAAATACGTTCCAGGTGCACCATCAATAGCATATATTTCTCCTGGTTTAAAATCAGACGGATCTAATAAATAAGCTTGAGCCATTGTTGCTTTTCTTTCCAAAACTGCATATTCATTCACAATCCCTAGTTGCTCAGCCTTACGTGCTTTTTCTTTTAATGTAGCGATTTCTTGTTTTAATTCACTTTCTGTCATATGGCTATATCTTTTTTCTTGTTGCATAGCAATTCTCCTATTCATTCTCACTAAGATAGCGATCAATTAATTCAATAGTAAATCCTTTACGAAATAATGCTTGTTTCATTTTCTGTTCATATTCAAACCCTTCGAACGCTCGATACTTTCGTTGCAGCTTGTCTGCTTGTGCTCTTAAGGCTTGCCATTCATCTGCCTCATCTTTTTCATACTTTACTTCCTCAAGTGCAATGGAAATAATATCGAAACTAAATCCTTTTGTTAGTAAAAATTGTTCGATTTTTTGTTTTAGAATTCGTTGCGAGTGTTTTTGGTTTTGTTTCACAACTTTATTACCTAATTTTATTGCATGTTCGATTTGTTGATCCACCTTATATTCTTCTAGCGCATTTTCTATATGAATAGAGGAGATTCCTTTTTCCTTTAATTCTTGGCTAATGATATTTGGACCTTTTTTTCCACCATTGATTTGAGTTCTGACATAGGCACAAGCAAACTCTTTATCATCCAAGTACTTTCTTTCATACAGTTTCTGTACAACCGCCTCTACAACAGGCTCGTCCCATTCTTTCTTTTTTAAATATGTACGAATTTCTTGCTCTGAGCGCATTCGATAGGACAAATATTGAATTGCAGCATTAAAAGCTTTTCTTATTTCATCTTCATGCTGAATTTGTATAAGATCAAGCTCTGAGAGCTCTTTTCCCTTTCGTAAATCAAACCGAATTAATACTTCCTCATCTACACCAAAAGCAAATTTTTCATCGAGAAAAATATTATAGCGATCTTTTGTATTTTTTTGAGTAGAAATCTTTGTGATGATAGGCATACACATCATCCTTTTAATGTTTCAATATTAACCACTATTTTATCATAATTTTCTAGACGTATGTTTATTATCATGTTCGGCAAAAATGAAACAGTATTAAAAATACATAAGTTTCTATTGGTACACATAGAGACTTACAAGCACAATGAAGGAGTTGGATAAAATGAGCAAGCGAAAAGATATTCAAACAAAGAGTACATTGTCTAATACCCAGGAAGTGCTTTATTCAAGGGAATTCCAAAGAGCCGACAAAGCTGGAGGATATTCCGCACCAAGAAGAGGAAAATGATTTTTTTATACGAAGTTGTAAATAATATGGAGGCAGGTCTCCTGCACAAACACTACTAGGAGGTTTCTATCACATGGGTAGAGATGATCGTAGAAGAGCACGTGACAAAAATACACAAAAGCTGCCACAAGTTCCGAAAAACATGAAATCTGATGGTCTAGATGTGGAATTCTCCGAAGAATTAGCGGACCACGATGACATGGAAGCTATGGCAAGATCAAAAGCTGCGGACGAAAGAGCAAAAAGAAGAAATCCATAAGAGTTTGAACGAAAATTAATATGTAGATGGAATTAAAAGCCAAACTATTGCTTGAAATATCTTCAAGAAAGTTTGGCTTTTATTCCATATATAATTTGGACAATGGAGATATTACCAAAGAAGGAGAATATCTTAAAGTCTTACTTAGCATTGATTTAATTACATCTACTTAGATTCGTGTAATGCATATTTATGTTCAAATTACTGCATCAACAATAGAAAAGCGACTTTTCAATGAAAGTCGCTTTAATTTCTTAAAATTAGTGTGCTTCTGCTCCATGTACACCTTTTTTAAACAATCCTTTTTCTTTCAGTTTCTTAAAGTTTTCTACTGTTAAGAAATGATCCAAGCCATAAACTTTAGTACCTTTGATTACGAACAGTAAAACGATTGCTACTGTTAGAAGAATTGGGTTTGTGCTAATTGTTCCTGCCATCAAGAAGTTTAGGTTCATAAATGCGCCTGCGATTAATGCTGGTGCTGTTAATGCTCCGAAGATTAAACCAAGTCCTACTAACACTTCTCCTGCTGGTATTAGGAAGTTAAACAATTCTACGTTTGGTACTGCGAATGTTTCAAGGAATGCTCCATACCAACCTTGAACAACCGGTGCTTCCCCACCTGCTTTAGCTATTGCCCCTTGTAAAAAGCCGCTTGCGTCAAATGCTCCAAGTTTATGCCAACCTGCTTCTAACCATTGAATTCCTAACCAAATTCTTAATACTGCCCAAACTACTGCTACATATTTATTTTGATACCATTTTTTCATGTTAATCTCCCCTTAATATTGTGATTTTATTCACATATAATTTTATAGTTCGTTCATTAATGTGCTTCTGCACCATGTACACCTTTTTTGAACATTCCTTTTTCTTTTAGTTTCTTAAAGTTTGCTACTGTTAGGAAACGATCTAAACCATAAACTTTAGTACCTTTGATTACGAACAGTAAAACGATTGCTACCGTTAAAAGTATTGGGTTTGTGCTAATTGTTCCTGCCATCAAGAAGTTCAGATTCATGAATGCGCCTGCGATTAATGCTGGTGCTGTTAATGCTCCGAAGATTAAACCAAGTCCTACTAACACTTCTCCTACTGGTATTAAGAAGTTAAACAATTCTACGTTTGGTACTGCGAATGTTTCAAGGAATGCTCCATACCAACCTTGAACAATTGGTGCTTCTCCGCCTGCTTTTGCAATCGCTCCTTGTAAAAAGCCACTTGCATCAAATGCTCCAAGTTTATGCCAACCTGCTTCCAACCATTGAATACCTAACCAAATTCTTAATACCGCCCATACAACTGCTACATATTTGTTTTGATACCATTTACCCATTTCTACTCACTCCTTTTTTTAGTTTGTGAAATCATTCACATTGTAATGTAAAAAAATATGAGTTCTTTTTATCTGATTATATTACTTCTTAGTTGTGAATTATTTCACATTTCCTTTACACTCTTAATATACAACATTGTTCATGATTTCACAATAGACTTTTTACTAATTCACAAATCTGTCACAAGTATGTTTTATAGCTTTAATTACTCCCGTCTTCCGCCATATTCATCAGTAATTCACGTAGTACTTGTGCTTGATTAAATTCCCTGTTCTTAGCTGCAAATAACAAAGTCACACTTTTTGTTTCAGCTATTTTTAAAAGTGCTTTTAATTTATCTTGTTTAGATTTATCATTCATTAATTCCTCTTGATATTTTTCTCGAAACTCCGCAAACAGTTCAGACTTATGCTGAAATGCTTTTCTTAAATTTGAACTTGGTGCTATCTCCTTTGCCCATTCATCCATTATGATGTCTTCTTTCTTCATACCACGTGGCCAAAGACGATCCACTAATACTCGATAACCGTCGCTTTCTTCCATATTATCATATACTCTTTTCACGTTAATCTGCATAATTCTACCTCCTTACTACTCATTATAAACAATGAAAGAGTATTGCATGTAATGATTGTATTTGTAAAAACTACAAAAGAAATGGAGTGATAGTATGAAAAAAAATAACGATCATTTATTTGATCAAGGAAAAATGAAGAAGAAAGCACATTTGAATAATCTCGAACCAGGTGATTCCGTTAACAAGCACAGGTCCGTCGAAACTGGAAACCTAATTCAAGCTAAAAAAGAAATCGAGCAACAAAACAATAATCTATAATCTTGAGAATTGAATGGGACAATGAAATATTGATGAAATTAAAAACCGAACTATCATTTGATTTATCAAACTCAAGATAGTTCGGTTTTATTTTGTCTTTAAGTGCTGTTTACATAAGATGGGACTGTCAGCTTTACGAAATTAAAGTTACAAGCGGAAGTTCATTATCGTAGCGATATATTTTGTACTGTGACTTTACTCTGTTTGTGAGGAATTTGTTGGATCTGAAATATTGTCATCTTTGTTCATTTTATTTGCCATAGGAATCATTACTTTCTCCCGCATCATTAGATCATCAAGACTTTTAAAGACATATCCACGCTTTTTTAAATCCTGAATTACTTTTTCTAAAGCTTCCACATTATCTTGGGAAACTGTGTGTAATAAGATTACTGCTCCGGGATGTATTTGCGACATAATGCTATCATAAGCATATTTCCAGCCTTTTTGGTTTTTTACCTGCCAGTCAACAAATGCAACGGACCATAATACATGAATATACCCAGCATCGAGGGCAACTTTCAATGTCCGTTCACTCAATATTCCTCTAGGTGGCCGTAAATATTGCATACCTGTTTGTCCAGTAATTTCTTCCGTAGCCTGTTTAACCCTATCTAGTTCATTAATCATTTTTTCATCACTGATTTGAGTTGTATCTGGATGGCTCCATGAATGATTACCGATAATATGACCCTCATTTACCATTCTTTTTGCTAATTCAGGAGCACTCTTTAAATAGTGACCAGTTACAAAGAAGGTAGCAGGAACATTTTCTTGCTTTAAGATATCAAGGGTTTTTTCGGTAAACCCATTTTCATAACCATTATCAAATGTTAAGTACACGACTTTGTGGTTTGGAGACCCTTTATAGAATGCTCCATATTTATCAAGAAGTAGATCATATTCTGCTCCTGCTTCCGCAGGTTGTTCATTTTTAGACTTTTTAAATCCCCAATGTATCGGTTTATTGGAGACTGCATAAGCACTCATCGTTTGGAAAAAAAACATAAAAATAACGGGAATCAAAATCCCTAGTCTCTTCATCAATACAAAATCCACCTTTCATCCTTTTCTATTAGAGTTCCTCCTACTCACCAAAAAATGACTGTTAATTAGAGGGAAACAATAGGAAATATTAAAATAAAAAATCGACTGGTGTTGTAACCAACCGATTTTATTACTACTTAATTTTATGGGGTGACATGGAAAGTAAAAGTTAAGTGGTTTTGTATTGGTAGCCATGCTCCTACTTTTTGTGAAGTAACATTTTTCACGACAATTTTTCTCTTTGTCCCTTTTATAACAAGATAAACTTCACCGTATGTTGCTTCACCTTTTTCTACGATTGCGGGAACATATGCATGTAGATAACCAACTTTTTTCGGATGGATGTTGTACACTTGGTTATGTTTTGTGCCAGCACCAATAATTGTTTGTGTCATTAGAGGAAGTTTTGTCTTTTCCATTGCTTTTAATAAGATCATATTTTGCACATCTTCTGCGTGTGGCACTTTTGCCGTTAAGCCACCGGTAACACGTTTTTGAACCTGCTGGACGTAATTCATTCGCGAATTTACATTTCCTGCCATGTTATCATGGACATTTGTATTTACTTTTTGATATTGCCAGTTTGGAGTAGTCTCCTCTGATTTATAATTCAAAGGATATTCACCTAAATAGATGGTTGCACGCATTCCCACAGAAAGAAGGGAACTATTAATAGCAGATTCGTTTAATATTCGAATTAAATGTGGGTTCTCGATTTTCTCATTGGCAGATTCTATTAATTCTTTTGTGAACTCACTTGGTTTTAAAAATGGCTTATTCTCAGCTTGATTAGGAACGGTGTTTTCCTTTTCAATATTAATAACAGAAGATGGTAATTCTATCTCTCCTGTTACTTTCTTGTCCTTTTCTGCAAAAGTATTATTAGGCATAATTAACATGAAGATAGAAGAAATAATGATAAGTTGCAGTAGTAAACGTTGTATTTTCATAAAGGGAAACTCCTTTCATCTTTACGGAAAAATCCGCCTTCTCCTTTATGATTTTCAGAAAAGGGAATGATTATCCATCTAATCATAAATAAAAAAACATTGTAGTTATAATTTAAGAGTTAACGCACGTTAGCAACATTCTTTCAACAAAAAAAGCCGGATATCCGACTTTTTTTTATTGTTAACTTTTACACTCTTCATCGTCTTTCTTATTACTCATCGAATTAATTTCTCCTCCAATAATAATGATGAAACCTGATAGATAGAACCACAACATTAAGACAATGATTCCACCAATACTTCCATATGTCGAAGAGTAGTTCCCGAAATTTGCTACGTAAAATGAAAAGCCAAGTGACACAATAATCCAACCAATACTTGCAAAAATAGCCCCTGGAATAGCAGTAGTACATTTCAACTTTAAACTTGGAGCAAAATAATAAATTGCTAAAAAAACGATAAATAAAATTACAAAACTTAGCACCCATCTTAGTATTTCCCATACAGAGATAAACATATTGGGTACACCTAGATTTGTAAAAACATACTCTCCTAATTGTTTTCCAAAGACAGGTAATAATAAAGCAAGTAGAAATACAAAAATCATGGCAATGGTAAAAACAATGGCCAGCCCACGAGAGACGATGAAAGGACGATCTTCTTCCACATCATATGCACGATTCAATGATCGCATTAAAGCATTCATACCATTAGATGCAGACCATAGTGTACCGATGATTCCGATGGATAATAAACTACCATTTCTGTTTTTCATTATTTCATTTAGCGTTTTTTGCACCATGTTTAATGTTTCTTTCGGAGCTATATCCTTTAACACATTAAATACATCTGCCTGAGTAAGTGGAGTAAATGGTAATAAAGTGACGATAAAAATTAGTAACGGAAATAAAGAAAGTAGAAAAAAATATGCCAGTTGGGCAGCCATTCCAGAAATATCATTGTCCATAATACGGATAATTAAATTCTTTATCCATCTATATATTTTTATAAACATATCTATGTACCACCCCTATTCCAGCAAATCTTGATATAGTATATATACCTTCATAGTGTTTTATAAAACCAATTATTTTATGAGATGAAGACTATTTCCAATTGACAAGGGATAATTAACATGAAAGTATAGTGAATATACTAAAAAGGGAGATGAGATAAACATGGATTTATCTGTAAATACACAGGAAAACATTGACTTTATGGTAAATGAAATTGTATCTAAATTAAAAATGGTTAATATTGGAGCACTCCAACTCCAAAGTTTAGATGACGATTTATACGAAGAACTTTGCGAGATTTATGAAATGGTGATGAAGAAAAACAACTTTAGCCCTAACGAAATGCAAGCTCTAGCAGAAGAACTTGGCAGACTACGTAAAAACGCATAATAATACATACCTAAAGATTATCCCACAAAAATATTTAGAAGGAATTAAAAAAAAGCCAAACTAATGATTAAATCAGTTTGGCTTTTTCCTGTTAGCAATCAGGAATATAATTAATAAGTATGAAACGTTACTAGCGGAGGAAATACACGTAGACTCCTGCGGGAGCAAAGGCCTCGATGAGACCCCGCAGTGCGATCAGCACGAGGAGGCTCATCAGCCGCCCGCGGAAAGCGAAGTGTATTTCCGTAGCGGTATAGTAACTCTAACATTATTCAAATTTCATCAATTTATAATAGTATTATTAAACTTTTATTTATGAATGAATGGATAATTGCTTGATTGTACAAATTCCTTTTAACACTTTTAACATTTTCTTTATTTGGCGATCATCGATATGATTAATACAAGAGATTTGCAGCCAATTTTTTTCTTGCAAATATGAACTTTCGTAATGCAAATTGAACCCATTTAAGGACAAATCATCACCTAAGTTACGAGCTACAAATCCACTTGGCATTTCAACGGTTAGAATTGTGGGAGCAGCATCTTCATTACTAGCTAACACAGATAAACCTGCATCCTCAATTCCACTTCGTAGAAGTTCATAGCGAGCTTCAATTTCTTCATATACTTTATTGGCATCATCATATCTTTCAAGTGCTTTCTCTAATGCGTTAACAAGATTAGATGATTGTGAATAAGGAATACTATCAGCTTCCATATACGCCCCTAAATCAAGATAACGAGGTATTCTTTTATCGCTAGCAATTAGAGCATTATGGAAAACAAATGAGAGTCCTGTATAACTAGCTAATGCCTTTCCACTTACCCCAGATGCAAAAGCAACTCCATCAAGATCTATATGAATTGCGCCGAGTGAGCTTATACAGTCTAGACATAGATGAATATTTCTTTCCTGACAAAGTTCCTTCAGTAATTCAATATCATTCTTAATTCCTGTAGAAGTCTCACAATGTACTGCCCATACCCATTCATATGGAGCAGCTCTTAAACTAGTAGTAATTTCTTCTTTTTTAAAAGAATTACCCCAATCTGTTTCTAAAGTATCAAACTCCAGTCCCATCCTTTGGGCATGGTCCACAAGCCTTTTTCCAAATTCACCATTAACTAATATTAGACCTTTACCATTCAATAATGATAGTTGGGCTGCAATTACATCATTGGCAAGTGTTCCTGTACCGTGTAAAACCTGTACGTATCGTGAATTTGTAAGCTTTGTTAGTCTTGCCTGAACACGTTCCAAAATGCTCTCAAATTCTACCGATCGATGAGAAATCGGTGATTTCATAAAGGCCTCTCTAACTTCATTAGAAATCGTTACAGGTCCAGGTAGAAAATTAACAGGCTCATTCAAGATTCTGCCTGCAACCCCTTCATCGAATGTTGCCTTTGTTAAATACATAGGTTGAAATGCTGCTTCTTCGTTTCCAGTCATATAAGCAAATGGTTGAAAACCTAGTTGACCATATAATTTTAGTTGACGTGTTGTACCTGATATGACTGCTGCATCATATCCTATTTTTAAACAATAACGAATTAATGCTTGTGCCAAACCTAAAAATACTCTACCATTTCGATAATTAGGATCTACTGAGAGTAGTCGAATTTCACATGGATTTTGCACAGAAACCGGTAAATGATCCTCTACTCTACCGATTTTTCCATCTAAAGAAAATGGTCGATTGCTCCGTACACAAATCATTCCGATAAGCTTGTCATCTTTCAAACAAATAATATATGTATTCTCTTCATGAAATTTATCTATTAATATTCTTCTCTCATTTTCATTATGTTGTGGTATTTCCTCCACGAAGGTTCGATAATTCATTGCTACAATTTGCTCAAATTCTGAAGGTTCAGTAGCAATCTTATAAATTAAGCTCATCAGCTGATGTTCCTTTCTTTATATATTTTCTCTTTAATGTTTTGCCGATGTGCAAATATAATGATGGCAGATACTATACTTGCTACGAGGATTGCTGCTACATCATACGACATAGGAATCATGATGATAGGTAAAACTGCTACTGCAAACATGCCTGCTAATGTAAGACTTCTAATAAAAACATAAGATACTAGAAATACACATGCAAACCACATAAAAAGTATGGGATTAAATGTTAGTACCCCTCCAATAAAGGTAGACATCCCCTTTCCCCCTTTAAAGCGGAAGAACACTGGAAAAACATGACCAATAACAACGAAAAGTAAAAGAAGTAATTCACCATATAACGGTAATTCTGCAAGTCGTGCTATCATAATGATAAGGAAACCCTTTAATGCATCGCCTATGAACGTTATGACAAAAGCGCCCTTCCCGAATAGACGACCAATATTTCGTGCCCCAACATTTCCACTGCCTTCATTATGGATTTCTGTTTTATAGTGAAATTTAGCTAGTACATAGGCAGTTAAGAAATTCCCTAGAAAATATGCAAAAACAAATAATAAAAGTTCTCTCATCCTATTTCCTTTTCATATCATTTTCATTTATATTACCATAATTTGTGAAAATTTTGAACGAAATTCTACAGTTAGAAGCTATTTCACCTTTTCGCTATGTATGTACCCATGACAGAATGCTAATATAATAGTAGCAATATGGAAAGAGTGATAATATGAAGAAAGTCCTTATTATATATACAAGTATGACTGGTAATACTGAAGCTCTAGTAGAAGAAGTACAATTAGGATTAAAGGAAAATAATGTAATTGTTGATATAAAAGAAGCATTCGATGCTAATCCTGATGATTTACTAGAGTACGATGGTTTCTTAATTGGAACTTATACATGGGAAGGTGGCGAAATTCCCGATGAGTTTATGTTCTTTTATGAAGAATTAGACAGCTTTGATTTAACAGGAAAAAAAGCCGCTGTCTTTGGTTCAGGAGATTCCTATTATAGGTTCACATTTGGTGCAGCGTTAAATTTATTTGCTGATAAAATCCAATCATGTGGTGCAACAATCACTGTTCCTACATTATTAATAGACCTATTTCCCGAAGAAGAAGAATTGGATAAATGTCGCCAGTTTGCTCAGCAGTTTAGTATTAGTCTATAAAGACTATAGCAGCGTATGCTGGAATTTGTTATTTCCCAAGAAATAATGACGAAATATGTTTATAGTCCTATCAAAAAAGGAATCTAATAGTACATTAGATTCCTTCATCATTTATACGAGGTAATATGAGTATTTCTACCCTTCTATTCTTTGCGCGTCCTTCTGCTGTATCATTATCTGCAATTGGTTGAAATTCTCCAAACCCTTTCGCACTAAACCATCTTGGATCAAGATCCCCATTTTCCAAAAGCACTTTCATGAAATTAATCGCACGCATAACACTTAAGTCCCAATTCGAATCAAATTCAGAATTACGTATTGGAACATTGTCCGTGTGTCCACTAATAATAATATTTCTTGGTGGATCCATCTTCAAAAATTCAGCTACTTCTTTCGCTGTTTTTACATCCTTTTCCCTAACTTTTGCTTTACCTGAAGCAAATAAAACATTATCACGAATCCTCAGTAGTAACCCTTCATCAGTATAGGAGATTTCGAATTTATCATTCAAATCATTCTTCTGAATGTACATATTGATTTTTGCTTGAATCTCTTCTAACTCTCTTTGCTCTTCTAAATCAAAATCAACTGTATTTTCTTCTTCTATCACTGGTTCCTTCTCTTCCTCTTCATGATCAGGATTATCTTTACTATGATCATCATTTTCTATTGGGTTTTGATAATGGATTGGACCAGTTCCTCCTAAGAAGATACCATTAAATACTTGTGATAATCTTTGGAATTTCTGTGCGTCAACAGAGCTCGCAGCAAATAACACAATAAATAATGCTAATAATAGTGTCATTAAATCAGAGTATGGGAGTAACCATGATTCGCTATTATCATGCTGCTCCTCTTTTCTCTGTCTTCGTTTACGCCGGGACATTATAATTCACCACTTTCCTCAAAAATTTGTTGCCTTTCTGAGGCTGGTAAATAAGATGCTAATTTTCTCTCGATTACCCTTGGCGCTTCTCCTTCCAAAATAGATAATATTCCTTCTACCATCATCTCTTTAATACGCACTTCTTCTTTTGACTTTTGTTTAAGCTTATTTGCAAATGGGTGCCACCAAACATACCCAGTGAAAATACCTAATAGTGTTGCAACGAATGCAGCAGAAATGGCTAAACCTAATTCATCTGTATTTTCCATATTTCCTAGTGCTGCAATTAAACCTATTACCGCTCCTAGCACCCCAAGTGTCGGTGCATATGTACCTGCTTGTGTAAAAATAGCAGCTCCTACTTGATGGCGTTCTTCCATCGCATCAATTTCTTCATTTAGAACATCACGAATATAATCAGCACTTTGTCCATCAACTGCCAATGTTAGACCATTTCTCATAAATGGATCATCAATATCAGCAATAGTTGCTTCCAACGCAAGCAATCCTTCTTTTCTTGCTAATTGTGCTAACTCGGAGAAATCATAAATTAATTCCTTAGGCTGATAAAGTTGTTTTTGTTTAAATAGTATCCCAAACAACTTCGGTACTTTCTTAATTTCTGATGTAGGGAATGCAGTAACAACACTAGCTGCAGTACCGACAATTATGATTAAAATTGCTGCAGGGTTAACAATTGCCATAATTGGTACACCTTTCATTACCATCCCTACTCCTACAGCTACAATCCCAAGTAATATTCCTATTATTGTTGTTTTATCCATAAGCTTCACCCTAAATTTCATCTGTATTACTATATATATCGACAGAAGTTTACATTTTTCAATAAGAATCGCAAAATAAAAATACTGTCCAATATAGTTTATCGGACAGTAAAAATGAAGTTATACAGTTACTTTTGTATCTAGCTGAAGTGCTGGGCCAAAAAATTCATAACGAATATTTTCTTCTTCCACTCCAATATCTGTTAACATACTTACTACATTTCTTAAAAATGGAACTGGCCCACATATATAACAAACCGTGTTTTTATCTATTTTAGCTATTAATAAATCTTTATTAATATAGCCAGTAAAATCATGATTCCCGGAAATATTTAATGGTTTTTCATAGCCTACAATATATTCAGCCTTGTCCAATTCAGATACTAATTTACTTGCTTCTTCTGCAAATGCATGTACAGCTTCATTTCTAGCTGAGTGGATAAAAGTAACCTTTTGACTCGTTTTATTTTGCACTAGTGATTCCAACATACTCATCATTGGGGTAATTCCTACGCCACCGCTAATGAGAGCTACATGATCTTCGGCGTTCACATCTAAGTAGAAATCACCGGCTGGTGTACTAACTTCAACTGTATCTCCAACTTGAATATTATGATGCAAGTAATTAGACACCTTACCATTTGGAACAAATTCCTCTTCTTTTTTGACGGAAATTCTAAAGTATTCATTACCAGGTGCCACAGATAAACTATATTGACGATTTAATGCATATGTTTCTTCTGGAATATGAACACGGATTGTAATATATTGACCTGGCTTATAAGTAGGAACAGGTTTTCCATCCTTTGCTTTTAAATAAAACGAGGTGATGACTTCGCTTTCTTTTACTTTTTCAACAACTACAAAATCTTTAAAATCTTCCCATCCGCCCTCTTGTTCTTCTGCTTTTCTATACATATTTGCTTCAATATTAATAAATACTTGAGCTATTTCTCCATAAGCTTCCGCCCATGCATTAATAATTTCATCTGTTGCGGAGTCCCCTAATACTTCTTTTATTGCTTCTAGTAAATGTTTACCTACAATCGGGTAATGTTCAGGCTTAACACCTAATCCTCTATGTTTGTAAGCAACTTGTGTCACTGCAGGAAGTAATTCTTCTAATCTATCAATATTTTTTGCAGCCATATATACCATATTTGCTAAGGCAGTTTGCTGTCTTCCTTGCGATTGATTTGCATGATTAAAAATATTTAATAGTTCAGGATGGTTCGAAAACATATTTTTGTAAAATACAGATGTAATAGTTACACCATGTACTTCTAATATAGGTGCTGTAGATTTCACAATATCAATTACATGTTTAGGAAGTGCCATTTCGTTAACCCCTTTAAAAGATATATTTTAAATACATCTTTAACTTAACTTGCTGCTGAATTTAAAGCAATATTTTAAATACATCTTTAGAAAAGCTGTCACATAATATTCTTTGAATGTTCACGTTTGTTTGTTCATATGATTTTCAAATTAATGTTGTATACTAATGGAAGGAGCAGGTGATAAAAATGAGACTTACTAATTATACAGACTATGCATTACGCATATTAATATATCTTTCTTCTAAAGGTCCTGATAAATTATCCAATATATCGGAAATTGCAGAGGCATATAATATCTCAAAGAATCATTTAATGAAAGTTACTCATGAATTAGGAAAAATGGGAGTAATTGTTACAGTTCGTGGTCGTGGGGGCGGTATAAAACTTGCTTTGGCACCAGAGGAAATAAACATTGGAGCGATTGTAAGACAAACGGAAGATGACTTTAAACTAGTTCCATGCTTTGAACAGGGTTCAACTGAATGTGTAATATCTCCAGTATGCGGATTAAAGCATGTATTACATCGAGCACTTTCAGCATACCTTCAAGTCCTAGATGAGTACACACTAGCTGACATAGCTAACAATCCTCTAGAACTCAGAAATCTACTAAATATGAACTAGTTAAAATTCGGTGAATCTATATACGTTCTTGTTTGGCATTCCTTTGTATGATTGTTAAAATGATAATATTGATTCAGAATTTTACTTAAAAGGAGAATATTTATGACTAATTTCCAAAATACATTAGAAAAATATGCCGAACTTGCTGTCAAAGTCGGTGTTAATGTTCAAAAAGGACAAACTCTTGCAATTAACGCAGCTATTGATAACGCAGAATTCATACGTATTGTCGTAAAAAAAGCTTACGAAGCCGGTGCTAAGAACGTAATCGTGAACTGGAACGATGATGTCGTTTCTAGATTAAAATATGATCTTGCACCAGATGAAGCTTTTAATGAATATCCACTATGGCGTGCACGTGAAATGGAAGAACTTGCGGAATCAGGTGCTGCTTTTATGTCCGTAGTATCAGCCGGACCAGATTTATTAAAAGGAGTAAATCCGGAAAGAATCGCAAACTTCCAAAAAGTAGCTGGACAAGCAATGTCTAAGTATCGTCAATATATCCAATCTGACAAAGTTAGTTGGACTGTCATTGCTGCTCCTTCTAAAGATTGGGCTGCGAAAGTATTCCCTGATGCTCCGCAAGAAGAACAAGTAGAAAAACTTTGGAATGCAATTTTCAAAGCTACAAGAGCAAACTTAGATAATCCTATTGAACTTTGGAAGAAGCATGACGAAACATTAAGAGAGAAAGCGGATTTCCTTAACAATAAACGCTTTAAAAAGCTGCACTATACTGCACCTGGAACTGATTTAACGATTGAGTTACCAGAGGGTCACTTATGGTGTGGTGCTGGAAGCTTAAATGAAGATGGTAATGAATTTATGGCAAATATGCCAACGGAAGAAGTATTCACTGTACCTCATAAAGATGGAGTAAATGGTTATGTGGCAAGTACAAAACCATTAAGCTATGCAGGTAACATTATTGATGAATTTACGATTACATTTGAAAATGGTCGCATTGTAGATGTGAAAGCAAAAGAAGGTGAAGAGATACTTAAGAAGCTAGTGGAAACAGACGAAGGTTCTCACTATTTAGGAGAAGTTGCTTTAGTACCACATAACTCACCTATTTCACAATCTAATATTTTATTCTATAACACTTTATTTGATGAAAATGCTTCTAACCACTTAGCTATCGGTAGTGCCTATGCTTTCTGTCTAGATGGTGGAAAGAAAATGTCGCAAGAAGAACTAGCTAAGCACGGATTAAACTCGAGTATTACACATGTCGATTTCATGATAGGTTCAGCTGAAATGAACATTGATGGTATTACAGAATCTGGAGAAAAAATTCCAGTGTTCCGTAATGGTGATTGGGCATTTTAATAACAAAAAGAAGCATCCGAAAATGGATGCTTCTTTTTTAATTTGCTTCCTCCGTGAAAGGCTTGTTCACATAATAATACATCCAACCCATGAAAATACCGCCACCAATAAAATTTCCGATTGTCACAGGAATAAGGTTGTGAATAATTCCTGAAAATGTAACGGAATTATCCACATTAAGCACTAATGAAACAGCAAATGTACACATATTGGCAATACTATGTTCATAACCAGAGATAAAGAAGCAAAATACAAATAACATCATTGTAAATAACTTTGGACCATCCCCTTTTAACGTTAACGGAACAAAGAAAGCTAGGCAAACTAGCCAATTACAAAGAATACCTCTAAAAAACAGTTCAGATGTTGGTATTTGTGTTTTGTTCATCGCAACGTCTAGCAACATACCATTTACCTTTGGATCCGCGAATAAGCCGGTCGCAAAGATTAATAGTGCAAAGAATGCTGCCCCTACTATATTTCCACCATAACTGAAAATCCACAATTGTCCTGCTTTTTTCCAATGAATTTTCTTTTTCAAAGCACTATAAGAGAAGTAAAATGTGTTGCCAGTAAATAAATCTCCCCCACCATAAGAAATTAAGATGATGGCTGCACCAAATGTTACAGCCGCCATTGGATATGCTAGAGGTGAGTTTTCTAAGTAAAAGAAATTCCCTGTTTTAAAGGCAACAATTACTCCAAATCCAATAAACATACTAGCTAATATAGAACGTAGGAAATAGATAAAATAACTTTTCTCAAAGATAGTTAATTTCTTTAAAGCTAATTTTTCCACTTGTTCCAATGCATTTGTTTCCATGATATTTCTCCTATTATAGTTATTTAACTTCAGGGAAATATGGGGCAAGCGTATCTTTTAGTACATTAACGCTATTATTAAAAAGTTTTTGCTCTTTCTCGTCTAAATCAAGCTCGAATATTTCCCGAATTCCGTTTCTATTGATTACAGCTGGAACTCCAATATACACATTTTTTTCACCATACTGACCATCGAGATGTGCAGAAACAGTTAGGATTGAGTTTTCATTTGTTAAAATTGCTTTAGTAATTCGCACTAACCCCATTGCAATCCCGTAATATGTTGCACCTTTACTTTCGATTATTTTATAAGCAGCATCACGAACATTAACGAAAATATCATCTAAATCCTGTTGAGTATACTTATCATCTCTCTCCAAGAACTTCATAATAGGAATACCACCAATATATGCAGAACTATAAACAGGCAATTCACTATCCCCATGTTCACCAATAATATAAGCATGAATATTCTTCGGACCTACTTTGAAATATTCTCCTAAAGAATAACGGAATCGAGCTGTATCGAGAATTGTACCTGAACCTATCACTCGTTCTTTCGGTAATCCACTAAATTTCCATGTTGCATAAGTTAAGATATCTACTGGATTCGTCGCTACTAGAAAAATACCATCAAACCCACTTGCCATTACTTGATCAACGATGCTTTTAAAAATCTTTAGATTTTTCTCTACAAGATCAAGTCTTGTTTCCCCAGGTTTTTGATTAGCACCAGCACAAATGACTACTAAATCCATATTTGTACAGTCTTTGTATGTTCCAAAGCGAATGTGTAATGGACTAGGTGCGAATGCCTTCCCATGGTTTAAGTCAGTGACATCTCCTTTTGCTTTTTCTTCGTTTACATCGATCATTAATAATTCATTTGCGATACCTTGATTCATTAATGCAAAAGCATAACTTGATCCAACAAAACCTGTTCCAATTAACGCAACTCTACTTATCCTTTCATTGTTTAACATAATGATCATCCCTTCCATTCGTTTGTATTACCAAATAGAATACTTTAAATAAGGGTCCCTTACAATCAAATCTTGTTTATGATCTTAAGGATTGTTTGATTGTGAATATTTTCACATACTTTATAATTTCATTATAGCCTGTTGTTTATAGATTGTCGATATGTATTTTTTATTTTTCGTAAATTATTTTTATATTAGGTAACCATAAGAGCAGACGCATTTAGACAGCTACATATTTCGAATGATATAATATACTAATAGCCGAAGTGAGGTGTGGAAATGCAACAACCAGAAAAGAAAATGATGAAAGATTCTATTACGATAAAAACAAGCCTAGTCTTCCCTCCTGATACCAATCATCATGGTACGCTTTTTGGAGGTAAACTTATGGGATATATCGATGATGTAGCTTCAATTGCTGCTATAAAATTCGCGCGGAACCCTGTAGTAACTGCATCAACAGATTCGGTAGATTTTATAAAACCGATTCGTGTTGGTGATGCTGTCACTTTAACAGCAATTGTTACCTGGACAGGAACAAGCTCAATGGAGGTATTTGTAAAAGTAACTTCCGAAAATTTACTTACAGGTGAACAAGCAATAGCTGCCCTTTCCTTCTTAACATTTGTGGCGTTAGATGAAGATGGGAAACCTACCCCTGTTCCACAAGTTGTTCCAGAAACCGAAGAAGAAAAATGGTTAAATGAAACAGCTAATAAAAGAGCTGCTCATCGTAAAATACGTAAACAGGAAAGTAAAGATCTTGCTGCATTTTTTGCACAAAGTGAGAATTAGGTTTACTTATTAGAAAATGAATATTACCTTCTATTACTACGGTCACGAGGTATAAGTACCTCGTGACGTTTTTATTTTCCTAATTTATAGACATGTAGCGTGACTTACTTCTACTGTTTAGTTTTGGACTGGGTACGATGGAGCTTCTTGCGTGACCGCCTCATCCATTTTCGCACTGAACCGGGCACGATGAAGCGACTTGCGTGACCGCCTACTACTTTTTTTCACTGCACTGGGCACGATGGAGCGCCTTGCGTGACCGCATCATAATTTTTCTCACTGAACCGGGCATAATGAACCGCTTTGCGTGACCTCCTCTGCCTTTTTCCCACTTCACGGGGCACATTGAAGCTTCTTGCGTGACCGCCTCATCCTTTTTCCCACTGTACCGGGCACATTGAACCGGCTTGCGTTAGCGCCACCGCCTTTTTCCCCCTGAACCAGGAACGATGGAAGACCCTACGTAACCACCTCATCGATTTTCTACCTGCACTGGGCACGTTGAAACCCCTTTCGTTACCGCCACCGCCTTTTTCCCCCTGAACCAGGAACGATGGAAGACCCTACGTGACCACCTCATCTTTTTTCTCACAGTACCGGGCACATTGAAACGACTTGCGTGACCACCTCATCCTTTTTCCCACTGCAAACCGCCTTGCGTGACCTCCTCCGCCTTTTTTCCGATTAAGTCCATATAATTGTGTAAAAAGAATAGGTCATCACCATGACCCGTGATACAATGTTTTCGACCAAGAAACCATTTAAACGGAGGACATGATGA
>NZ_JBHSMC010000041.1:0-12163 GCF_042655485.1 Lederbergia graminis | reverse complement strand
GAACTGATTTAGTCATCGTTACCAACACTACAATAGGAGCTTTTTCTATTTTTATCAATATTTATGTTCATTTTACATTTTTTTACTGCTGTGCAACGCTAGTGCCCGGTGCCAGGCACCCGAACTATTCCGAATAGTATCGGAGTTGTTTCGGTGCCTGGCACCCACACGATTCTGAATTATTTCGGTGCCTGGCACCAAAACAACAAAGCCAGCTACCCAATTTATGTAGCTGGCTTTTTTTGTTGTCTTACTTTTATTATTTTCCTTATGTTTAGTACGATTACCTTCGTGACGGCATAGAACGGGACGGCTAATACCATTCCGACGAGGCCTGCGATATTACCAGCTGCCAGCAGGATAATGATGATAGTAGCTGGATGCACATCGAGATTTTTCCCAAGTATAAGTGGAGATATCACATTTCCCTCTAATTGCTGTGCAATGAGAATCACCAATATGACAAGTAGTGCTTTTACAGGTGAATCAAATAAAGCAACAATTACGGCTGGTGCTCCGCCAAGAATCGGTCCAACATACGGGATGATATTGGTTACCATTACTAGCATTGCCATTACTAGTGGAAATGGCAAATCGATGATGAGATAACCGATTAAAGAGAGCGTCCCCACAATCAAAGCAACAGTAACTTGTCCCCGAATATAAGATGACAGTGTCTCTCCCGTCTCTTTCATAATGGTTATTACCTCGTCGCGATAGGATGTCGGAAAGAATCTAGATACCGCCATCGGAAACTTATATCCATCCTTAAACATATAAAACAATAAAAAAGGAACGGAAACCAATATGATTGCTATTTTCGACATGATCCCAAAGAAGTTATAGATCCACCCCGTAACAATATCTGGTAGCGTATTAGCAAATTCAAATAGTTTTTCCTTTCCAGTTTCAAACAGTTCACTATAATCTTCCTGAATCATTTTAATTTCAGAAGAATGTATAACGGACTCAAAAAAATGCGTCGCCTTCCTTATGTAGATAGGAATCGCGTTATACAGCTCATTAAATTGTAGTGTGATTGGAGAGATAAAATAGCTAATCATAATTAAACCGAGAAAAAAACTACCCACATATACTAGTATGATTGCTACAAAAAACGGCACCTTTTTCCTTGTTAAAAACTTTACAATTGGATTCAATAAAAAATACAAAAATAAAGTGATAATAATAGGAAAAAACAGTGTAGTAACAAAAATTCCAATCGGCTCTAGCAAAAACGTGATCTTTGAACCAACATAAATAATCGCAATAATGATTAGAATCTGCAACGACCAAAATTGTAATTTGCTTTTAGTCAACGTACTACTCCCTTCCGAAGTCATATTGGACAGTATACCAAAAGTGAAATATCCACCTCAAGATAATATAATTCTCTAGAATTTCCTATTAAAATCTATCAAAAAAACCCTACAAACCTCTACCTAAATCTTCTAACGTGAAAAAATTACTTCTCCTTAATAATATAATTCTCATAAAGTTCAATTCAAATAGTAGAATTGTGCAAGAAATCAACAATTCAATTTTGAAGTATTAGCTATCAAGATCGTAGAGCGCCGTCATTCATAAAGTACAAAAGGTCAGAACTCGCTAACGAGATCTGACCCTTTATTTTCGGTGCCTGGCACCCGCACAATTCAGGAATGATTCTGAATATTCCCGGTGCCTGGCACCGAAAAAATTTGGCACCGAAACAATTAGATAAAGACATCGTCCCCAAGGATATCTGGTAATTGTAGGAGGTTAAAGACGTCCATCACTTCTTCTCTTACATTTGCAATAGTAACGTTAACGCCTTCTTCTTGTAATGTTTGTACAAGATGGATTAGTAATCCCATTCCAGATGAATCTACAAAAAGGACCTCCGTGAAATCTAGCATTACTTTCTGGTAGGACTTTATATTGGGTAATAAATCCTCCTCCACAACTTCCGTACTATCGATATCCAAGTCACCATTAAAGATTACCTTTATTGGATCTTCATCAACGTTTAATGAAAATCCAAACATTTTATCTTCTCCATTCCACTATGCAAATACAATTTGTTCATTTTTATCAAGATGTGCATTAACTCGATATGTGGTCTCTAGAAATTTAAATTTAACATTACCAATCCTAATGGTTGTACCTTCCATCACTTTATTAATGGTTATCTTCTGATCACTTGGAACAGATATAAAGGTTGGTGTTCCACTTTCAGAACCAGCCTGATTTATTTCAACGCCTGCTCTTCCGTATACCTCTCCACCTCGAATGATTCCATTCACCTTTAAACTTCCACCAGCATGGATTTTTGTGTTAATACACCCTTGTCCTAATACTAAAATATTTCCACTGCAATACAAACTACTATTTTGAGCATCCGATATCGTAATATATGAATCTGGCTCAACTGGAAGCTTACTCCATTCATATTGTTCTTTAATTTTCTTAGTTAAATGCGCAATCCAGTCGATAGAGGTAACTTCATTTGTAATAGATAGGAAAATTTTCGACAAAGAAACAGCAATATCATTCCAGCTATCATCGTATAAATATCGTTGTCCCTTGTTTACAACATTAACATAATTCCTAATTAAAGAAGGTAAATGTTTATTCTAATATTATTCGAAATAGCGGTTGGAGCCCACCTCTAGAAAAGTCACTTGATTTAAACGCTGGTGACTGCATAAGTAGTTTTACTACAATTGGGAATGTCTGTTTTGCTGGTAGTGGTTCATTTGACACACAAAAAATATCCCTTTTACTAGAGAAGGATATACAAAAATCAGTAGATAAGTTGTATTACATGTCAATGGAAACTACTGATAAACATTGACATGCAGTGGAAGAAATATTATATTTTATCGATCAAGTTGAAACCAATTCCTGTGGAATCAATAAAATCCAAGCTAGAAAAATCAATTATGAACATTTGGCAGCTATTCTTATTACAGATAATTACCATATAAATCACTTTAAGTAAAAAAAAGGCTATTTCACTCGTGAAATAGCCAATTTCGGATTCTGTAAGAAGATAACAGAAAACTATTTGTTGGTAACCAGGCGATCATAGTTTTACGCGGATATGCTAACCACTCTTATAAAAAAATCGATTCCTATACTTCATGTAGGAACCGATATTTTTTTATTTGTAGTTTTATACTAATGCAACCGTTTATTCAATACCTGAACTCTGAATTACCGATAATGGTAACTTAACTTCAACCGTAGTACCGCTGTTTTCTTTACTTTTTATGGTTATGCTCCCATTATGCTGTTGAACAATTTTATAACATAACATCAAACCTAGACCAGTACCTTTTTCTTTAATGCTGTAGTACGGCTCACCTAATCGTTTAATACGTTCTTTATTTATACCAATCCCATTATCCATAATTTTCATTACGAGATTTCCATCTTCTACTGAACCCTTAATTTTCACGAATCCCCCATTCGGAATTGCTTCAATGCTGTTTTTGATAATATTAATGAATACTTGTTTTATTTGGTTCATATCGCACGAAATATTTGGAAGATTTGGTTGAAATTCTTGAAATATCTTTATACTTCTCAAATTTGCTTCAGACTTAAGTATTATGATGACTTCATTAATAATGTTTTGAATATTAACCTTTTGCAATTGAATCTCCAATGGTTTAGCCAGAGTTAAAAATTCATCTAGAATTCTTTCAATTTGATCAAACTCTTTAAAAATGATGTCAAAATATTCTTTGTTGTTGATTCCTTGCTCAAAAAGTTTAATAAACCCTTTTATGGAAGTTAGAGGATTTCGAAGTTCATGTGCTACTCCCGCTGCAAGTTGACCAACAATAGATAGTTTTTCAGCTTTTGAGAGCTGTTCTTCCGCAAATCTTTTTTCCGTAATATCTCTTCCAACCACAATAAAGTATTCTGTTTCTCCATTTTTTCCAAGTACTGGAGTTCCAACACCTTCAAATAATACAGAATTTCCACTACTAGTCAAAAAATTCGCTTCCAACCTCGCTGGTGTTTTATTGTTTATTGCTTGTTGAAACTCCATTATGACGTTTTGTTTGTCTTCGAGATGTATTAAATCAAATGAAATTTGACCTACAAATGATCTTAGCGGGTAACCGAGGGTATTGGCTAAGGATGGTGATGAATATAATATTTGGCCATTGATGTCCAATAACATTATGATGTCGGTCATATTATCAGCAATAAGGCGATACTTACACTCACTCTCTTTTAAAGCTTTCTCTGTCTTTTTTCGTGCAGTTATATCAATACACGATCCAATAACTTCAACTACTTCTCCTCCCCTTTTTAATGGGCGTAAAGTAGCTAAATAACAAATTCCATTTAACTCGTCTTCATAAGTAACAAATTCTTCCCCATCCCATGCTCTATTGTAAAAGGAGGTTTTTATGATCGCATTCTCATGAGGCAAAAATTCCTCTAAGCTTTTTCCAATAACTTGGGAAGGAATCATTCCAAATCGATATAGTAATTCCCCATCGACGAGTGTATGAATAAATCGATTATCTCTTTTTGTATACTTGAAAATCATACCTTGTTGTAATCGAACAGTATCTTCCAACTCTTTTCTCGATTGGTAGATTTTTTTTCCCTTTTGCAATTTCTCTTTTACATCCCAGGGTACCCCATTGTCCTCCACAATTTGTTCAATGCTAGAATATTTTAGTTCTAACTCATTGGCCATTAGGGGCTTACTTAAGAAAAATCCTTGCCCTTCATCACATAAATGGTTCTGGAGAAAAATAAGTTGCTCCTTCGTTTCAATACCTTCTGCCACTACTTTCAAATTTAAATTATGAGCCATTGAAATGATGGCTTTAACAATCGTTCCATCATTAGGGTTATTATGAAGTTTTCTAACAAACGATTGGTCAATTTTTAAAATGTCTACAGGGAAATGTTTTAAATAGCTTAGTGAACTAAACCCAGTCCCGAAATCATCAATACTTATACGAACACCAATCTTTTTTAACTCCTGTAACATTGATACTGTACTCTCAAAATCAGCCGTCATACTTTCCGTAATCTCAACTTCTAAAAAACGCGGTTCAAGTCCTGTTTTTTGAAGAACAGCTTTAATTGTATGAATTAGATTAGGTTGATTAAATTGAATCGCGGACAAATTGACTGAAACTACGGTATTAAATCCACGTTCTTGCCATATTTTGTTTTGTTTACAAGCAACATGTAAAGCCCATTCTCCGATAGGTATGATTAATCCCGATTCTTCCGCTATAGGGATAAATACACCAGGTGGAATTAATCCCAAGTTTGGATGTTCCCAACGAATTAAAGCTTCAACCCCCACTATTTTCCCTGTATTTAAATTTAATTTTGGTTGATATTGGAGGAATAATTGATCTTGATCTATAGCCTTATAAAGCTCCATCTCCAACTCTAATGGATTAATACTTCCTTCCCCATCATTATAGGAGTAGAATTTGAAGTTATTTCCACTTAGTTTTTTAGCTCTATTCATCGCGATTGCTGCATATTTCATTAATAATTCTAAACTATCTCCATCCTTTGGATACTGACTTATGCCAATACTTAGTGCAGCTTTTAGTTCAAAACCATTAATTAAGAACGGACTAGAAACAGACTCCATTACTTTATCAATAATAGAAGATATTTCATGTACATCACTGTATTCCATAGTGAAAAGAAACTCGTTTCCAGAATAACGTGCAAGTAACCCTATTGGTTCTAAAATACTTTTTAGACGTTCTGCTGTTTGTTTTATTAATTGGTCACCTGTACCATGACCAAATGTATCATTTACTTTTTCTATTTTGTTCATAGATATAAAAACAATGGCGATATGTTTCTCAAGTGTTCGCAACTTATCATGTAAGTAATTATGAAAAAAATATCTGTTGGGCAAATTTGTTAAAAAATCATAATTAGCAAGATAATTTATTCTTTGATACTCTAGCTTTTGTTGTGTAATATCTCTAAAAAATACGGACAAACCTCCTGAAAAAGGAAAAGCCCTTATTTCATAACATCTATTGTTAAAATACTCTTCAAATTCTAAAGGTTTTTGTTCTAATAGTGCCTTTTTATATCGGATTACAAATTTCTGTAGATCTTTATGAGGTAACGCATCTGAAATATATTGTCCCACGACATTTTTACGTTTAATTTGTAAAAGCTCTTCAGTAACATTATTTATGTATCCGATTTTTAAATCCTTATTTAAGGAGTAAAAACCATCAGATATTCTTTCCAAAATGCTCTCCGTATTGCTTGTCTCACTCAAGTTTGTATCTCCTTTCTATTAGAACAAAATAGAATATTAAATATTAAAAGACTTCCACATAACATGGTCGCAATAAGAGCAAAGCTGTTATGGTGGATTTAGTATATATGCAGAGTTCTAAAAAAAAATTCCTATAATGCATTCTTTATTCTTAATCCTGTCATTTGTAAAGCTTGTCGATACTCCCGTAACATTTTCAGACTGACAGCCTTCCTCTTGATGCCCATTCCTTATATATTCGCTCATATACTCGGATTCTTGAATTTAAGGCTAATTAATATTTCTCTTCGTCCAACAAGGACTAAATTAAAATCTAACCATTGCTTTTTTAGGTGAACTCACAAAGGAATAGCATTAAAAAATGTATTAAATTCCTATAATGGTAAAATTATACTATATACTAAATGGGAATATAAGGTGTGTTATGAAATTTATTACATTATATTATCCATGTCCACAACAGATTAAAGTTCCCAGTTTAAACCGATTGAAGTATCCCAAAATCATTAACTTGAATTCCACCATTCTGCTTTTTCAATCAATAAGCATTATTACATCACAAATAAAGGTTTAATAGCCATTGGAAATACTTCTTCCATTATTCTTAAAATAAAAAGGACACATTATACAAAAAAATCATCCATTGAAGGATTAGGTTTACGACAATTTCCATTCATGTATTTTTCGTAGATTCTAATTTAGGAAATGTGCCTCTAGTCTTTTAATTTATAACCTTTATAAATATCTTCCCAATTCATTGGCCTGGACATTCTATCTTCAACATGCTCTAATGGCTTAAAACCAAATTGACTATAAAGCGTGTGGGCATCTTTAGTAGCAAGTTGAAAATATGTCCCACTTAATTTAGGGTGTTCTGTGATTACATCCATTAACCATTTACTAAGTCCACGCCCTCTATATTCTTCAATTACAAAAACATCACCTATCCAAGAAAATCTCACAAGGTCAGATACAACTCGAGCAAAACCAACCTGTTTAGCCGACCCATTATTGGGATTGCCTTCGTACACTCCATAGCAAAGAATGGAATTTTCAATTGACGCTTCTATTAATTCTTTAGCAATTCCCTTTGCCCAATAAGAATCTTTACTAAGGAAATTATGGATTACTTCCATATCCAAAAAACTTTTATTCGTACTAATAGTAAATCCATTATTATTTATCCAAATTTGTTCATTTTCTTGCATAACATTTCCCCCAATGCTCAAATATGTATATTTATAACACTTGCGGTTTATTTATACAATGGTTAATTTTTGGTTGCCAGAAAAATTGCCCCATGGCTAAAGAACCTATCTCCTTGTGAAAAAATGCTATTACCAAAAAACAGTGTATTTGTAAAATCAATTCATAATATAAAATCAAAAATCCGTCAGATTAAAACAAAGAAAGAAGAAAAAATAATAAATTTCATTTCAAATAGTAGTATTGTGCAAGAATTCAATAATTCCATCTATGTTCAATTCCCCCAAAATTCCTTACCCTAAATTGTGTAGGTGCCAGGCACCGGGAAAATTCCGAATAGTTTCAGAGTTGTGTGGGTGCCTGGCACCACAAAGAGAGGGGAATTTGATATGGAAGAGAAGATTTACATAGGGGCAGGTTATTATCCTGATCATTGGCCGCGCGAGAGATGGCCGAAAGATATTGCGATGATGAAGGAGGCGGGAATAAAAGTACTTAGGCTAGCAGAATTGTCGTGGTCATTTCTAGAACCAACCGACGGCGAATTTGACTTCACTTGGTTGGATGAGTTTATGGAAATGGCGAGTAAGGAAGGCATTCAATTCATGCTCTCCACACCATTCGAAGCATCACCACCATGGCTACGCAAGAAACACCCAGAGATTGTAAGGACAGACAATTTCGGTAGAATTCACGGAGCTCGAGGGTTGCATTGCAAAAATAACAAAACATTCATCCATTACGTTGATCGCTTAACAAATAAAATGGCTGCACATTATGCAAACCACGAATCAGTTATTGGCTGGCAAATTGATAATGAATTACGCAATGTAGAATGTTACTGTCCGGATTGTCGTGAAGGTTTTATAAAGTGGTTACAAGACCGCTACGGCACATTGGAAAAACTAAATGAGACATGGGGCACGAAGTTTTGGAGCCAAGTGTACAATAGTTGGGATGAGGTCACTCCACCATCTGCCGACCAGTTAACGATCTCGATTTCACAAAAACTCGACTTCACAAGGTTCGGTTCTGATTCAACTGTGAACCATGTAAAACGCCAAGTCGATATTTTGAAAAAACATGCACCACACCAATTCGTTACCCATAACACAATGGGCTGGTATGAGCGCCTAAATTATTATGATTTAGCGAAAGACCTAGACTTCATCGGGTGGGACTGCTATCCAAGTGTAGACGGCGACCCACATATTGAATGTTTTATCAACGACCATCATCGAAGCACAAAACATAAAGCACATTGGATTCTTGAGCAGAAAAATGGTTATTTTAACTATAGTGATTATAATTTAGCGATAGAGCCAGGATTAGTACGGTTATGGTCTTATCTCAATATCTCCAGAGGTGCCAATGGGATTCTCTACTATCGCTGGAGGTCCAATCGCTATAGTAACGAACAAAATCCAAATGGCTTATTAAGACATGATGGTTCACCAAGAAGAGCCTATTTTGAAGCAAAACAAATCACAAATGAATTAGCGAAGTTTGGCGATGAACTTGCCAGTACTACCGTAGAAGCACCGGTTGCCCTCTTTTACGACTATGATCAAATATGGGCATTTGACGCGCACAAGCAGTATCGCAACTTTGATCATCGCGGCCATATGTTAACGTATTATCGTGCACTTGCCAAAATGGGCATTACAGCCGACCTCTGTGCGCCAACGACGGATCTATCGAAATACAAGGTGGTAATCGCTCCATCCATGGCAATGGTCAGTGATGAAATCTATGAAAATTTAAAAATATATGTGGAAAATGGTGGCTGCTTAATCATAGGAGCAAGAAGTGGATTCAAAGATTGGGCGAATGTCACGATTGACGAGCCGTGGCCAGGAAAATTAGCAGAAATGGCCGGATTAATGGTTGACGAATTTGAAGTTTTACCAGACCGTTATGCTAACAAGATTGCGTATAACGGTAAGGAGTATTCGGTAAAAGTATGGTTGGACATGCTCGAGACAAACAGTGCGGAGTCACTTGCAACCTATAAAGAAAAATTCTATGCAGGCAGAACTGCCGTAGCAAAAAACAAATATGGAAAAGGTATGGTCTACTACGTAGGTGTCATGGGCAGTGACGAATTTGCGAGCGATTTCCTACGAGATGTTGCCGAAGAACAAAATGTCGACACATACAACGTACCAAAAGGCATCTTCGCAAGCAGCCGTATCAACGACAATGTTCGCTACACCTTCTACATCAACAACAACCGCGAACAAACCACCGTCCCATTAAAAGAAAGTGGCTACGACGTAATAGCCGAAAAAGAAGTAGCCAAAGAAGCCGTAATAAATGGATTAGGTGTGCTGATAGTAAAATCTGTGTAAGGTGCCTGGCACCCGCACAACTCTAACACAATTCCTAATGTTCAGACTTGTTCCGAAGTTGTTTCGGTGCCTGGCACCCAATCAATTATTAAAGGAAGTAATTACCCAACTCTCTGGCGTGAGCGGTGGGCAATTACTTCTTTTTTCTATTGGTTACGAGTTAATATTTTCTGATTTATCTTACCATTATAGTAATCCATCCCCACTCCCTGCTTGTAAAGCAATTTATTCACATTCTGGTAACTTTGGCTTCATTATTTTTTATTTATTATATTGAGGTATATACCAGTCCAAAATAATTGAAATATTAGGATGCTCCATTCCACACAATATATTAAGAAAATAAGTAAATCAATATTTACCAACCGAACCCTGATGCCAATAAGGAATCAGGGCAAAGTTAATTTGTATTAAAAATTCAGTTCATTTCGACGAAAATATATTAGCAAAAGGATATTGGGACATACTACAGGTTAATACAAGTATAAAGGAGGAACTAATCATGGCAAGTAACGGTTTAGTCCCATGTAAAGCTTGTAAGAAAGAAATTGCAAAAGGTGTAAAAAAATGTCCAAATTGTGGTAAAGATCAACGAAATTGGTTTATGCGCCACAAAATTTTATCCTTTATTGCAGCTATTATTGTCTTAGGAATTATTGGTAGTGCTTTAGGCGGTGGAGATGAGGATACAAACACAGCAACAGAAAACCAATCAACAGGTTCAAATGAAAAAACAGAACCAAAAGTATATGCTATTGGAGAACCTGTCCCAGCAGATAAACTAGAAGTAACTATAACGAAAGTCGATGAAAAATTAAAAATTGGAAGTCAATATTTTAATAAAGAAGCTGCAGAAGGTGGAACTTTTCTAGCGATTGAATACACATTGAAGAATATATCTGATGAGCCAGTCGGAATGTTTGATTATCCACAAGTTACATTAGTGGATGAAAAAGGTACTGAATATAAACCAGATATCGAGGCTAGTACTATGTACGCGGTAGATATTGACAAAGATAATTCAAAAGTCTTATCTGACTTGAATCCAGATATTAGTGTCACAGACTCAGATGTATATGAAATCTCTAAAGACCGTTATGCGCAAGGGAAATGGTTTCTCGAAATTATGATGAACGAGTTCAAATTAAATAAAGTTAAAAGAAGGTGCTGTTATAATAATACAGACACCTTCTTTTTCAAAAAGGTGATAGGTAGTATGTTCCTACCTCAACTTCACATATCAGCGTTGCATAACTAACACAACGTCTCCAAATGATAACGAATGACCGCTCTTACCTTTTCCTCCGTATAAACATCTGGGCGCAACAATGCATGAATGGACAATCCTTCTATCAACGCTGCTAGCCTACTCGTTTCTAATTCTACATTAATGGAATTTGGTACAATCTCATGTAAAATTAACATCTGGATCATTGAATTTACTAATTCATATGTACCGTCCGTCATTTCATCCTTTTTTTCTTGCAATACTTCACTTGTGAGGGAGCGAATCGCAAAGATCCACCAAACGCTCGTTTCGACTTTCTTTTCTTCGTCCATTGGTATAAGCTCTAATAAAATTTCCTCCACTGCCTGCAACGGATTTTCGGACCAATCTTTCTGTTCAGTCCTTTTTTTCCCCTCTTCCAAAAAGTAATTCATGATAAATAACAGCATTTCATCTTGCGTTGAAAAGTAATGACGTAAAGCACCAGCTGACATCCCCGCTTCCGATGCAACCCTTCGTATAGAGGCCTTTTCCATTCCTTCTCGCTTAATAATATTCCATGCTGCTTCCGCAATCGACTTCCGCTTTTGCTCATGGTTCACAATTTTTGGCATAAAAAATCACTTCCTCTTTATAACACATCGTGTTATTATCTTTTTAGCACATTGTATTAAATATAATACCACATAATAGTAGCCAAGGGATTCTTCAAATGCTGCACTTCTCACAAAAAAGTGCATTACATTCATTTTTAAAATAATGAGGTGAAAAATAATGAAGGATATTATGAAAGGATTAAGCTTACTTCTCCTTATTCAAGGAATTGGAGGATTAATCAATCATTTAACAAATGGCTCAAAAAGCTGGTTCCTAGTCAACTACATTGAAGCATTCCAAGGACTAGAAATCCTATTCGACATCATCTTTATCGTTCTAGGCATAGTCGTAGCGTTGGCCGCCCGTAAAAACCGGGTACATTCCTAAATTGTGTGGGTGCCAGTGGTCGACCCCCTTATAATGGACACTAGAAATGTTACAATTGTTTAATAATGCTTTTCTGGGGAGTGACCAAGTTTGAAAAACAAAAATGAAACA
>NZ_JBHSMC010000040.1:0-5545 GCF_042655485.1 Lederbergia graminis | reverse complement strand
TGATTTAGTCATCGTTACCTACACTACAATAGGAGCTTTTTCAATTTTTATCAATATTTTTGTTCATTTTACATTTTTTTACTGCTGTGCAACGCTAGTGGGCACTCGTACTATTAAGACACTTTAATTTATGGTTTATTCCATGTATAATAAGAATATAATAAAAAGAAGAAGCGTTGGAGCGCTTCTTCCTGCAACCTCTACCGTCAGGGTGGTGGTTGTCAATTTTTAGTTATTCCGATGAAAACCACCCTTTTGCTTGTGACGGCGTAGGGTGGTTTTCTTGTTCTCTAGAATATTCTTGCGAAAGAAATATGCACTTGATTCACGCACTATTCCTTTCACAACTTCGCGGAGAAATTCAAGAAATGTTTCCATGATTATCACCTCCTTTCCCTTTAAGGAAAGAAGAGTGACAATCAACCACCCTAACAAATATGCAGTTGCTATTACAATATTATCATAATATTAATATCATTCACACCACAAAAAGAACAAACGTTCCTTCTTTTAAATATAACTTCGACTGCACCTATAAATACCCATTACTCGTATGTCTGGCATCCAAACTATTCTGAATTGTACGGGTGCCTGGCACCGGATCTATTCTGAATTGTGCGGGTGCCTGGCACTCGTACAGTCGATCTTGGTGCCTGGCACCCGTACAATGACACTCGCTCATATGCACCAATACAAGCTCCCACCAGTCCAATTTTCACACCCATCCCGTTTCTATAGAACTACCACTCTCTTCTTTTCTAGCAAAATTTACCTAATGGAAAGATTTGTAAATATAGTACTTTGCGTTCATTGTGTTTGCTAGATTCCGATTATACCATTATATATGTAAGTGCTTACATTCTATTTTATAGAAAGAAAGAAAAAGGAGGAAAATGGATGGGTAAAAAGTCAAGGTTAGTAATTTCTTTAGTTGCTAGTCTTGCTGTGCTACTGATTGTAGGACTATTCACATCAGTAGATATGGCGGCTGCAAACGAGCGTGAGGGGTATATCCAATTAGATTGGGACCCAACACCAAACGCTTATTGGAATTCCCCCGATCCTGTAATAGGGACACAGATGTCTACACCAGAGATAAGTAACGCGACGAATCATAAGTTTTTCATTGCTTCTAAGATGTTTACTAGAGAAGATCTTCCCGTTGGTACAATTATTGAAATTGATCCAGGTTATCAGTATCGACCTGAAGGATGGGTAGAACTAGAGCCGCAACCAGGACATACTCGACCAGGTAATGTAACAAAGACAGAAGTAGTGGTAGATGAAGAATGGTGGGGTGATTTTCAGTACCGTGCTTTTAACGTTGCTTTCGAAGGAGCATTTTTAGATATAAGAGACAGTTGGGAGGAAGTTGCCTCTCACTTTAGAATCTATGTTCCAACTGGCGATGTAAACGTTCCCGGAGATGGAGAAGATGGGAACACGGATGAAGAACCCGAAGCGGAACTTAAACTACTAGCAATTGGAAATAGCTTTTCTGAGGATGCACTCTCCTATTTAGAATCGATGGCGAGAGCTGATGGACAAAATATTAAAGTTGGTATTTTGTACATTGGTGGTTCAGAATTGAGTGCCCATTGGGAGAATGCCTCACAAAATAAAGCAGTATATTCTTATTTCGAATATCAAAATGGAAGAATGGATACGAATGGAGTAACAATTGAAAGTGTACTTGAAAGTGATGATTGGGACTATGTTTCCTTACAGCAAGCAAGTCACTTCAGTGGGATTCCTTCTACGTATTACCCATATTTAAACAATCTAGCAGATTATATAAAAGAGAGAGTTCCTGAAGCAGAAATGCTCATACACCAAACATGGGCATATGAACGCGGAAGTGACCACTTCGGTTTTATTCGCTTTGAGAGAGACCCAGATGTTATGTGGAACCACGTATCGGAAGCTTACAAATTAGCAGCTCAACAGCTCGGCGATGTAAACGTTATCCCAAGTGGACTGGCGATGCAAAAGGCACGAGCACACGAACTATTTGACCCAGACAAAGGTGGAAAAAGCCTGTTCCGGGATGGATTCCACGCTAGCTTTGTGCATGGTAGATACCTTCTAGCTGCTGTTTGGTACGAAGCATTACTAAAAAAGGACATTTCCGAAAATACGTTTAGACCCCCTACTATCACCGACGAAGAATTAGCTGCATTACAGCAAGAGGCGAAAAAAGCAGTAGCAGAATATTCACCAGAACCAGCTAAATTAGATTTAAAAACAGATTTAAATGGATTACTTTTCTATGAAGGCGAAGATTATTATCGCTTACGTCCTCCATTAAATGAACCAGCTGCCGATTTAATGTCATATGAGAGAATTGATATTCCTGTTAGTGACCTTGAACTATTTGATAATGGCGAATACGAAATTGGCATCCTATCTGCCGGAGTAAGATCCGTCTATGAGTTAGAATTAAACGGTGAACCACTAGGTACGATTATCCGCATGTCCAATGGATTCGGTATGAATAATGTGACGATGCATTATTTAAAGGACACTGTTGTCCCATTAAAAGATGGTGACGTTATATCCATTATTGCTCCACCAAGTGAAGGAATCTATGGTTGGATTGATGCCCTTGTCTTAAAAAATGTAAAACTCGACGAGCCTGGGGAACCAAACGAACCTGGAGAACCAAATGAGCCAGGCGAACCGAACGAGCCGGGTGAGCCAAATGAGCCTGGGGAACCAAATGAGCCTGGGGAACCAAACGAGCCAGGGGAACCGAACGAGCCAGGCGAACCGAACGAGCCGGGTGAACCGAATGAGCCTGGTGAACCGAACGAGCCGGGTGAACCAAATGAGCCAGGCGAACCGAACGAGCCGGGTGAACCAAATGAGCCGGGTGAACCAAATGAGCCAGGCGAACCGAACGAGCCGGGTGAACCAAATGAGCCGGAAGAAGACGATTCTAAAAAACCTGAAACAGACGACAAACTACCAAACACAGCTACCGCCTTCTATAACCTACTTGCAATAGGAACCGCTCTGCTAATAGCAGGAATCCTAATACAAGTACTATATAGAAGAAAAGCAATCTAGTGCCAGGCACCCACTCTATTCTGAATTGTTTCTAAGTTGTGTTGGTGCCAGGCACCGAAGTAATTTCCTATATCTCGAACATGAGAATGGGAAATTACTTCTTTTTTTGTTTATGAATTGTGCGGGTGCCTTGTTGGTGCCTGGCACCCAAGCAGAACACCTATGCAGCCCCTCTCCCTCTCCCCACCCCATTCCACTCAAAATTATTTAAGGTACCTATTGACACTAAAAAGGTATACTGTTATGGTTATACACATAAGTATATAACCGTAACACTATAATACCGTAACACCCACAAAGGAGGGCCGTGAATGAGTAATGTTTTTAATTCAGATAAGCCGATTTATATTCAAGTTCGTGAGTTAATTGAAGACTTGATTATTAATAAACAGTTGAATGAGGACGAACAGGCTCCCTCGACAAATCAACTGGTAAATTACTATAAGATCAATCATGCTACTGTTTCCAAAGGGATCAATCAGCTCGTGGAGGAAGAAATTCTGTATAAGAAAAGAGGTATCGGGATGTTTGTAGCTAAAGGTGCTCGAGATAAAATACTCAAAATGCGTCGCCAAGCTTTTATTGAAGACAATATAGTCTCGCTTGTCCAAGAAGCCGAAAAGCTTGAAATTACGATAGAAGAAATTTTTAACTATATCAAAGATGTGAAAGGTCGTGAAAAACAATGAATATACAAGCAACGAATCTTCATTTTTCATTTGGAAATGATGAGATTTTACGTGATATAAATTTTGAAATGACAGAACCAAAAATTTACGGATTACTCGGTCGCAATGGTACGGGTAAAACAACTCTACTTTCCCTTCTTGGCTCATTTCGCGAACCAACTTCTGGGAAAATCTTAATCGACGGCGAACAACCATTTGAAAATGCTCGGATAATGCAAAACGTTACTTTTATGTATGACAAGGATTATACAGGGGAAACGGACTCACCTTCTACGATAGTAAAATATATGGATCGTTATCGTCCAAATTTCGATGTAGAATATGCGCATAGTTTGTTAAAGAAATTTAAGCTTGAGGGTAAAAAAGCAGTCTCGAAACTTTCTAAAGGTAAACAATCTGCCTTTAATGTCGTGATCGGATTAGCAAGTCGATCACCAATCACGATATTTGACGAAGTATATCTTGGCATGGACGCACCAGCACGTGATTTGTTTTATAAAGAACTGTTACAGGATCAAGAACTACATCCACGAATCATCATCTTATCTACCCATCTTGTGTCAGAAATGGAGTATTTATTTGATGAAGTCATCATCATTAAAGATGGAAAAATCCTTCTTCATGAACCAAATGAACGCCTTGTGTCTTATGGAGCAACGGTTGTTGGAAGTAAGCAAAAAGTAAACGAATTTGCGTTAGGGAAAAATGTCATTCATGAAGAGCAATTAGGTGACACACGATCCATTACTGTTTTTGGGGAATTGAGTGCTACAGATAGAGCATTTGCCAAAGAATTAGGTCTCGATTTTGCTCCAGTGTCACTCCATAACTTATTTATTCATCTTACGGAGGAGGGAAATTAACATGAAAAAACCACTAGGTTCTCCATCGGTTGGCTTAGAATTACTCATTATACAGATGACGTGGACACTTATGGGATTTGGGATTTTCCTATTGATTAATATTGTAAAAATGGTATTTGGTATAGAGGTAGATTCCTACTACAGTGCTGGATATATCGCCAGTAATATCTTTATGTTCGTTATCGGAATCATCTCTATAAACTTCCTTCCCCACTATGTAGGGCTTGGAATCACTAGAAAAAACTATTTTTATGGAAATGTGATTGCTAGTATTGGTTTATCCATCTTCATACCAATCGGAATCTATATCATTAGCCTAGTACAAAAGCTAATAATCGGTAGCTTCACATCGATTGAGCTGAGAGAAAGAACTTTAGATAAAGTCGACATAGACAGGGACGGGAATATTATCAGTGAGATAGTACAATCGTTTATCGTAACACCGTTTATTGATCCGTCATCTAATCTAGTACTCTCACTTGCTTTATTTAGTTTGCATATTTTCGTTTTCTATATCATTGGTTGGATGATTGCAGCAGCATTCCAGCGCCAAGGAGTCATTGGCGGTCTCCTCTTGATCGCTGTTGGAATTGTTTTTATCGCGATAAAAGATACGATGATTCGAATAACACTAGATTTACCGCTGTTCAAAAACTTCTCCGTATTTGAAGTAGTTCCAGAAAAACTGGCACTACCAACGGTTTTCGCTGCCATTCTACTAACGATGATCATCATCCGTCTCCTAACAAAGAGAACACCGTTGAAAATTTAGTGCCAGGCACCGGAACTATTCTGAATTGTGTGGGTGCCTGGCACCCACCACTAGCGTTGCATAGATTGAAATAAATTGAATGAATAGATAATTTTTCCATTTGACTTTTCGGATTAGAATAAAAAACGAGGATCTGGTTCTAAGATGAATCA
>NZ_JBHSMC010000039.1:0-4377 GCF_042655485.1 Lederbergia graminis | reverse complement strand
TGATTTAGTCATCGTTACCTACACTACAATAGGAGCTTTTTCAATTTTTATCAATATTTTTGTTCATTTTACATTTTTTTACTGCTGTGCAACGCTAGTGGGCACCCACACAACTCCATTAAGTATGTAATTATATTTTTACTTTCCTCTAAATTCCACTAGGATTCATTCTTCGTTTTTTTGCGTAGTTCGATTTGTTTATACATGCAGAACTTTATTATGTCAGTCCTTATCAACTCATTCATTTCCATAAATTGCAGGGAAATTCGATAAAAGTGATTTTCCTGTTTCATTACATTGACAATTCTTCCAGTGAAGTCTATATTTTTTTGATCTAAATTAATCTTAAATTGTAAACTCCCATTCACTAAATCTCCCACTTTAACTACTGGATGACGAAAAATAAAGGCAGCTCCACCACCACTAATGTCGTACGTATGGACAAACAATTTTTCTCCAGCCGTATCTTTTGTGGAAGGCAATATTAAATTCATTTCCACTGCTACTTGAACGCGAAAATAACGCCTTCTCTGTGCTTTTTTAATGTTTTTAGTAGGAGGTTTTTCAATTACTGTCTTCCCATTTTGATATTGGGAAATCTTTGAATCAAATGTACACAAACCATGATCTTCATCATGAAAGTAGACAGTTATCGTGTTCTCTCCCTCGAGTAGCAAAGGAGTGCCTTTCCGACTCACTGGTCTTTGGATAATCAGATTTGGTTCACGTTGAATTAATTCCGTAAAATATACTTTCTTTTCTGATGTTTCAAGTTCAAGCAATTGACCATTCCAAAATTGTATCGCCTTCCGGTCATCCATCTATAGTCTCACTCCCTTTCTCCTAGATGCATTTTTTTGGTATTTATTATAGCATAGGCATTTATAAAACTTCTTTATAATTTTATAATATTTATTCTCTTTTACCAATTCCCTATTAATATTATTGCGTGAAAATTCCATCTATACATACAGTAAATTCAGTTGTATAATCAAACACACACAGGTCTTATGACCCAAGTATTATAGGGTACTCTAAAAGGAGAACGAGAGATAGGTTGGATAAGTTTAGTTATTATTTACAAAAAGTGATTGGCAAGAAAAATAACAGCGATATTTATAATGCAAAGGGAGTTTTATTAGTCCCTAAATCCTTTATCATTACTTATGATCATGTAATGCTTTTGGAAGAGAATGGGATTACTCTAACGGAGGAGGCCGTAACAGATATTGGTACATTTACTAATGCTGACTACAATGAATATTACAAATTGATTGATGAAGCTGTAGAGGAAACAAGTAGAATTTTTAAGGAAATACGCAGGAATAGAAAAGTTCCACTTGCAGAACTACGAAAAGATGTTATTCCTTTGATTCAGAATGTAAGCGAAAACACGAATGTCCTACAATTATTTGTAGCACTTCAAGCAAAAGATGATTATACATACCGCCATAACATTGCTGTAGGAGCATTAGCTAACCTTATTGGAAAATGGATGAACCTTGATCACCAAGCACTGATGCAGCTAACAACCGCTGCACTACTACATGATGTGGGGAAAATGCTAATTTCGGAAAATATTTTAAATAAACCAGGTAAGTTAACAGATGAGGAATATGCCATTATGAAAAAACACACGATTTATGGCTATGAGATACTTAATGACACCGTAGGAATAAGCCATAGACAGGCACTTGTGGCACTTCAACACCATGAAAGAATGAATGGCAGTGGTTATCCTATGGGCATTAAAAGGGATAATATTGACTTGTTTAGTCGTATTGTAGCTGTTGCAGACATTTTCCATGCGATGACATCTAACCGGGTATATCGAACACATTCGCCATTTTATGAAGTGTTAACAGAAATGGAAGAGGAAATGTTTGGAGAATTGGACCCTGAAATTACCTTAGTGTTTATTGAAAAAACGATGAACTATCTAATTGGATGTTCCGTCCTTCTAACCGACGGTCGAAAAGGAACGATTATCATGGTTCCAAAAAATAAACCCACACGCCCCCTAATTAAAGTTGGCGAACAATTCATAGACCTAACCAAAGAATCACAAATACATATCGAAGAAATTGTTTAGGTGCCAATTGTTTAGGTGCCAGGCACCGGAACTATTCTGAATTGTGTCGGAGTTGTGTGGGTGCCTGGCACCGACACAACTCCAACTACATATTAATAAGCTTCGACTATACCTAGCTGTGTGTCTACGTCATATCCGTTATTGTCTTTGTCTTTGATTTGGTACCCAATTACTTTGTATGACTTCATTTTAGATGCTGGTTCTGGGTATACCCTATCCGAATCTTTTATATTTTCACCATTCATTAAGGTGTTGTCCTGAGAAATGGATTCGACTTGTTTTATACCATTTTCAAATTCCATTAACACATCGAAACGAATTTCTTTCACTGGAATATCGAAATTATTTTGAATCTCATACGCAAGCTCTACTCCACCAGCAGAATTAATTTGACCATTTGGAGTAATTTCTATTGTAAAATCTTCTATATTAAATGGAAGTTCCTCCGTTATATCCCAAAATGCATGATTACTAATGTCTATCGTATTTAATTGTAAATCCACCTCATAAAGAAGTCCGCCCTCATCAATGATATCGTATGCAATAACTTCATAAGATTTTATGAGCGACGCTGGTTCTGGATATATATTTTCAGTTGAATCCCCTACTGTTTCTCCAGCTAAGATTGTAGTGTAAATTTCCACCGTATCTATCATGCTTTGTCCATCTTCTAACTCAAATTTTACGTCCGCACTGAATTCCCGAACAGGAATCGGCGAGTTATTTTGAACAGTAAACGCAAATTCAACTCCATCAGCTGAATTTATGTTCCCGTTAGGCGTAATATCGACTACAAAATCTTCTAAGTTAAAAGGAATTTCTATCTCCTCTTTTTCATCTACTACTTCCGCTACTTCGCTTTTATTATTACTTTCCTTTCCAGCAGTAGCATCCTTGTTATCACTTGTTGAACCACATGCACTAATCAACAGTACAGCCAACAAGGAAATAATGAATAAATTAATTCTTTTCACAAACTGACCCCCTACTTCTAGTAAAATATACCTATTATACTAATATAGTATTTTCACATAATTATGTTCAAATGTAATTTATGGAAGTTGGTTGTCGCCAGCACGCTTGCTTGATTGACATACTTATTATTTCATGTAAAATGTTGTGAAATGCTCATTACTTTTGAACTATCTAAAGTATTTTAAGATATTTATATAAAATGAATGCCGGAGATGATAGAGAAATGAATTACTGTTCCTCATGTGGTAACCAAGTTGAAGGAGGTAATAGATTTTGCGGAAACTGTGGTCAAAATTTAAACTTTAATCAAAATACAGTAAAAGCAGAAACTCCTTTACATAAGATGAATCACTTTATTAAAAAGAATCCGATAATCGCAATAATAGTAGCAATTACCGTCACAGCGATTATTGTTATGGCGATCAAGGATACTCCTGCAAAAAGTGCTGATAAAACGTTGAAACACCACCAAAAGCATGCAATAGAAGCTGCGGAATCTATGCTCGAACAGCGCATTAAATTACACGGCTTTTCATTTGTAAAAGTTAAAAAAATGGAAGCTACTTTAACAGAAGAAGAAACGATAAATTTACAACCTTCAGGAAATTTTTTCATAAAAGGAATCGTACAACTAAAGGATAAGCAAGGAAAAAAACATGACGTCGAATACTCTCTGGACGTCGACTTTCGAGAAAATAGATATAAACCCTACGACCTGAACATCTGGTATGAATATCCCCTTATTGACCAAGTGAAATAATTGTCCCGGAATTGTCCCGGTGCCCACTAGCGTTGCACAGATTGAAATAAATTGAATGAATAGATAATTTTTCCATTTGACTTTTCGAATTAGAATAAAAAACGAGGATCTGGTTCTAAGATGAATCAGTTCCCTTTTTTTTACATATTTTATTTTCGAGTATAATGTTCTTTTGATATTGGACTCACGATTGCACTTTCAAAACCGAAATTCATTACTTTACTACGCTTATCTGGTATCTTTTGTCTCCCTTTACTAAATTTACGTTTTCTATTAAATTCTTTTTGAACTTCTTCCCATGAGTCCATTAAATATTGGCGTATTGTTTTTAGAAACTGCCAAATCTCACGATTTGGTTCCCTCAACAGTCGCATGATTTCTAGTAATCCAAACGTAATTAATGCAATAAATAGTTGGTTCCAAATACCAATTGGGGACTCGCTAAATAAATGGTCTATTTTGATATGTTGTTTTAACCATTTAAAGAATAATTCAATATACCAACGGTTCTTATAAGTATCTAATATTTCCTGTTCGCTTAAGTCCAATT
>NZ_JBHSMC010000038.1:0-2179 GCF_042655485.1 Lederbergia graminis | reverse complement strand
TATAAATGTCAAGAATACTATGTACACTTTTGATTGTTTAAGAATGTACAAATTTACTCGTCATCAGGCTTTAAATGATTCTTAATTCTATAAGATGGTCCTATTATATTTATAACTTCTGCGTGGTGTAATACTCGATCTAATATTGCATTTGCTAATTTACTATCTTGGAATACTTCGTCCCATTCTTTAAAGCTGATATTTGTTGTTAATATAGTGCTTTTCTTTTCATATCTTAAATCAATTAATTGGAAAAATAGTTTGGCATCTTCTTTATCAATCGGTAGGTAACCGATTTCGTCAATAATTAATAATTTATATTTTCCATAGTGTTTTAGACGGGTTTCCAATCTATTCTCTAATTTTGCTCTTTTTAGATTTAATATTAGATCATTGCACTTTATAAAGTAAGTGCTTGTTCGCTTCTTAGATGCAGCAATCCCTATAGATGTAGCTAAATGTGTTTTTCCTACGCCACTTGATCCCATGAATATAATATTTTGTTTATCTTCGATAAATCTTAACGTAGTAAAATCTAAGATTTGTTGTTTGTTTATGCCTGGCTGAAACTCAAAATCAAACTCACTTATTTCTTTCCGGTGGGGGAATGCCCCCAGCTTAACCATTGAGTTAATCATAGTTTTTTCCCTAACATCTATTTCATGATTTGTTAGCTTCAATAGTGTGTCTACGAAAGAGAGTTCATTTTTTGTGCTAAAGTCAATCGTATCGCTAAGATGTAGTATCATTTGTTGCAACTTTAAATACTCAAGATTTTTTAATAATTGCTGATAGCTACTATTCAATTTTATACACCTCATCAATCGCAAGTAGATTTTTTTTAGCTAACTCATCAATATCTTGATATTTAGGCATACCATGTGATAAGGCATCTACATAATGTTCTTTTTTGTAGTTCAATCTCTTTGAACTGATTTGATGTTCGGCAATTAGATCCATGTTATAATAAATATGGATATGGTTATCATAAACTTGTAAACCAACGGTTTTTCCTTTGTATTCAGCTGGAACTGAATATTGATTCGATTTGTAGGTAATCATACCCGAGGGATTTACTTTTACAAGCTTATGTTTAATCTTATAAGAGTCTCTTATTTCTTTCCGTGGTAGGGGGAGTAAGTGGCTCTTTTCTTGTTTTAAGGCGATAATTGGTATCTTTCCGTTACCTTGGTTATAACTGTGATTAACACGTTCATTAAGTCTTTCTATAAACCTATGGAGTTCTTGATAATCAAACTTCCCCTGATAGGCATGTATTTCATCTAATATCTTCATCGGACTTTCTACCTTCCCTTTTGTTCTTGGTCTACCGGCAATACAAGGCTTTACTTCAAATCCATTGTCTTTGGCAAATTGTTCAAACCTTTCATTGACCAACCCTTTCGTATATTCTGTTCGGTGACTGTCCATTACAGTTTTTAAATTATCTGTCAATATTGTTTTTGGAACCCCACCAATAGTCTCAAAACATTCCATTAAAAAAGATATTAAGACACTTTGTGCTTTGGATAATGATAAACAATATATTCGAAATCTAGAATTTGATAATAAAAGGACACCTACATTAACTATTAAAACTTCCCCATCTTTTGTTATATATTTAATGTTTTCTTTCCAATCAAATTGCGCCTGTTCCCCAGGTGGTGTTTCAAAACGAACTATCGAAGCAACAGAATGTGTTCTTTTACCATCGGTAAAATATGCCTGAAACTCTGGTTTTCTTGAGATATAAGCTCTAAACGCAGATGCAGAACAATCCAATCCATGATTATCTCTTAAGTACTGCCAGAGCACTCTTTTATAATAAAATCTTTGAAGAGATTCCTCGGAAAGCAAAAGTTTTATAACGTCATATAACTCATCTATTTTTGATCTTCTATTACGCTTTTTAGTTGGCACATAACCATTTAAATATTTATCTATTGTCCTCCTATCTACATTTAATTGTCGAGCTAGTTCACTCTTGTTTATCTTCATGTTTAGACTCTCCATAATAACTTTTAGTTCTGGTAAATCATTAAGATTTTTGATGTTAAATTCTGTTTTTATTTTTAGTTGTACATGCATTCTTCCCACCTCAAATCAAGTATGCATGTACTGATCAAAACTGTACATTCTTATCCAATCATTTATGTACATTATTAAGTTAGCATTTATA
>NZ_JBHSMC010000037.1:0-1604 GCF_042655485.1 Lederbergia graminis | reverse complement strand
TTTCCTACGATTAGTCAAGTGTAAATTTAACATTTAATTATTATACAATATAAATTTTTGGCATAGGAAATAAACCTCAGCAATTTAGATTTTTAAACTGAGGGTTTCGTGGTATACTAATTATATTATTGGTCCATAGAGACCGCGTGCGAGTAATCGTACTTTGTATTGTTCCTGACCATGGAATATATACATTTTAATAGCTTGTTCATGCAAGCTACAGTGGCAACCTTATCCAGTTTAGGAGTGGGTTGCTTTTTTAATTTATAGTAATAATCTACAATATGATTTGGTGCAGTTTTTTGTTGGCGTATCATGTTTCGAATAATAAGATATAAGATCTTTCTTCCTTTTGGATTTCCACGTTTATTAATACGATCTTGTCCTGCATATTTTCCCGATTGATATCTTCGAATATCAATTCCAATAAATGCATTCACTTTTTTATGATTGGCAAAGCGAGACAAATCACCAATTTCACCAATGAAAAGCGCGGCACTAATCGCTCCTATTCCTGGGAGACTTTTGAGTATTTCAAACTCCGATAGCAGTTTTGCTTTTTCAATCATCTGATTAGAAATTTGCTCTTTTGTCTCTAATAGATGAAGTAGCTGCTTTGCGTAATATTGCACCTTTTGTGTTTGTACACTGTTCGCAGAAACAGCTGGATAAGAGTTCTTAGCGTAGTCTATTATTTGACTAGCCTTTTCTTTTGCATTATTTTCTGAAATTCTTTTGGATGTACTTTTAATCAAACGGTTTTTTATTTTTGTTTGACTTGAATCTAATACTAAATCTGGATGAGGAAATAACTCTATTAATGTTAAGGCGTAAGGTGTAATCCTACTCGAGAAAAAAAGTTCAAGCTCTGGAAAGCTTAATTGAATTGCATTGTGTAAGTACATTCGAATACGTTTTATTTCTACCTCAACTTCTTGATAGAAACGAGAAAGATCTCGAAGGTCATTATATAAATCTGATTGTTGCACCTTTTCTGTACGGTGATTCTGTTGATGTGTTTTTGCAAGTTTATGAGCATCATGCTTATCTGTTTTCCAGCTTCTTAATGTACCTTCTTCTAATTGTTTTTTTGCTTCCAAAGGATTTAATAAGTAATAGCGCAACTTATTCCTTAGACAGAAAGTCTCAACTGGTTTTGAATAAACACCAGTTGATTCAAAAACTAAAATTGGTTCTTCTGGAAGGAGTAGTATCTCATCTAGTAAGGCTTGAAATCCAGCTTTATTATGAAGAATTTCTCCTTCTGAAAGACAAGTTTGACCTTTATAGACAACTTTATAACTTTTCCCCATAGAAATATCTAAAGCAATAACTAATTCCAATGTACTTCCTCTCTCTTCTTTAATTAATATGAAAGATCCTCACTTATTCATTTCGATTCCAATTTCCTATACACGAGCTCAATGGCCCCAACATACTTAAACCTGATTCAAAAATGAAAGTGAAGAAGCTCTGTTTTTTATACGGATTCGAAATCCCAGAGGCTGGTCGAGCTTTCTTTCACTTCTCACTATAACTCTAAAATGAAAAATAGTGGGCAAAATCATCCGTCGATGACCTTACCCACTAATCTTAGTATGTTT
>NZ_JBHSMC010000036.1:0-1559 GCF_042655485.1 Lederbergia graminis | reverse complement strand
GATTAAGTCCATATAATTGTGTAAAAAGAATAGGTCATCACCATGACCCGTGATACAATGTTTTCGACCAAGAAACCATTTAAACGGAGGACATGATGATGACCCAAATTAATATTACAATAAATATTGAAGATCTTAAAGAAAAAATCGAAAATAGTTCACTTGAATCACCAGTTAAAGCATCCCTGACATTACTTTTAAATTCTTTAATGGAAAAGGAACGCGATGAGTATATCAATGCTCTTTCCCATGAAAGAACAGATGAACGAAGAGGATATAGGAATGGTTATTATGAACGTCAACTCGTCACAGGTGCTGGCGCACTTAAATTAAATGTCCCTCGTACCAGAGACGGCGCATTTTCTCCATCAGCTTTTAAAAGATATGAGCGCTATGACCAAGCACTGGTATTATCCATGATGGAAATGGTGATTAATGGTGTCTCAACTAGAAAAGTAACAAAAATTGTAGAGGAATTATGCGGAGAAAAAGTATCTAAATCCTTTGTATCTGAAATTACAAAGTCACTCGATCCTATTGTTAATGATTGGAAAAACCGCCCTTTAAACGTCTCTTACTTTCATTATATTTATGTTGATGCTATGTACATTAAAGTCCGTGAGGACAACAAGGTTGTTTCTAAAGCAATCTATATTGCTTGTGGTGTAAACCAAAAAGGTTATAGAGAAATTATAGGTATCCAAATAGATTATAAAGAATCTACAGAAGCTTGGTCGAGATTTTTTGAGCACTTAAAGTCACGTGGAATGCAATCTCCTAAGATGGTTATATCAGATGCACATGCTGGACTAGTTAAAGCTATTGAAGAATCCTTTTTGGGTACTTCTTGGCAAAGATGTGTTGTGCACTTCCTTCGAAATATGATAAATAAAATGCCCAAAAAGAATTCAACGGAAGCACGTGAAGAACTAAAAAATATATTCAGAACTTCTACATTAGCACATGCACGTGAACTGAAAGATGAGTTTATTAATACCTATCAAAATACCAAAGGACTTCAAGAGGTTATTGAGAAACTAGATGCGGGCTTCGAAGATGCAATGCAATTTCATTCTCACGATAAAAGGTATTATAAACATTTAAGGACAACAAATATGTTAGAACGTGTTAATCGTGAAGTTCGTAGAAGAGAAAAGGTAATTGCCATTTTTCCTAATGATCAATCCGCTATTAGAACTATCGGTTCTGTATTAATGGACATTGATGAGGATTGGGCAAAATCACAGTATTTTAGATCATTTGATAAAGAAAAATAGGTGACAACAAATATATGCCACCATTGACTTCGCTTTTGTCCGTGTTAGTGTAGCTATCGAAGGTTGGTTAAAATAATGCCTAAAAGGCAATCCTTCTCAAAATTGTAACACGGACAAATCGATACTAGGCCTTTGTTGGCGGGGCCCCGCCCCCTTCCAACAAAGACCAAGTATCGAGCGCTGAAGTCAATGGCAAGCAGCTACGCTGTGGCCGTCCATTTTACTATATAAAGTTGGTTGAAAATGTTGTAATAACTTTTACACAATATTATGGACTTGACT
>NZ_JBHSMC010000035.1:0-1328 GCF_042655485.1 Lederbergia graminis | reverse complement strand
GGTGCCAGTGGTCGACCCCCTTATAATGGACACTAGAAATGTTACAATTGTTTAATAATGCTTTTCTGGGGAGTGACCAAGTTTGAAAAACAAAAATGAAACAAGAAAAAAACAATCATCATTTGAAGAAAAATGCAGGGTCGTACAGGAAATATTGGAGCAGGGACGTCATAAGAAAGATGTAGCTGAAGACTATCAGATTCATATTAATACAATCAATAACTGGATACGTGCTTATAAGGAAAAGGGAGTTAATGGCTTGCGTAGCGCCGTTAAAGGCGCTAAATCGGATGACAGAAAGACTCAGTCAGAGTTAGATCGACTCCGTGAAATCGAGAAGAAATATAACGAGCAGATGAAGGAAATCGAAATTCTAAAAAAGTTCCAGGCCTTTCTCAAAGAGAACGAAAACAAAAAGCATATGAAGCGATAAATACTTTGAGAAAGGAATATCCCGTTACCTTACTTTGTAAGACCATAGGAGTGTCGACTAGCGGATACTATGCCTATTTGAAACGCCCCAAAAAAGAATTAACTGATCGTGACAAGAAAGATATTGAAGCTATTAAAAAGCTCTATAAAAAGAGTAAAGGCACTTATGGAGCTAAACGTATTGCAGGAGAACTGCGTTCTAATAACCATATTATAAATCATAAACGCGTTGACAGATTGATGAAAGAATTGAATATAAAATCAAAAATCCGTCAAGTTAAAACAAAGAAAGAAGAAAAAGTAAATAGTGCTGGTTTTGTCTATAATAACCTATTAAACCGCGATTTCGACGCCGCATTTCCGAATAAGAAATGGGTTACAGATATAACCGAACTCAATGTAATGAATAATAAAATGTATATCTCAGCTTTAATGGATCTTTTTAATAGAGAAATAATATCTCTTGTCATTAGTGATAGTCCAAATTTAGAGCTAATTAGCGATACTATCCATCAGGCAATGCGTAAGCGTAATCTAAAGGATTTAAAAGATGTTATTATTCATTCAGATCAAGGAAGTGTTTATCGCTCTTATGACCATAAAAAGCTATCTAAAAAGTTGAAATTTACACCAAGTATGTCAAGAAAGGCTAATTGCTGGGATAATGCGGTTATCGAGAGCTTTTTCTCTCATCTTAAGACCGAATTTGTATGTCATTATTCTATTGAGAGTTTAGAACAAGTTAAGAACGATCTAACTAAATTCGTCGAGTATTTTAATACTGAACGTAGTCAAAAAAGGCTGGGATATTTAAACCCAACCTCTTATTTTGAAGCACATTATTTAGCGGTTTAATAAACAATTATGGAATGTCCACTTTTAGGGGGCTTGACCAC
>NZ_JBHSMC010000034.1:0-1161 GCF_042655485.1 Lederbergia graminis | reverse complement strand
GGACGTACGTTAATCTATTTAGATATAGTACAGAGGAGGCACGTGGGTTTTCCTTTCCGGTTTTTTACTTTGCCTTCTAGCCCTATTCTCAGTTCATCTATTTTTCTTTGTAAGTATGTTTTGGTTTAAGAATCTATTATTTATTAAATTTAGCGTACTTCTTCTAGTTCTTGAGTTACTGCCCAAATAAATCCTGCTAGCTCTCTAGCTACTGCTGTAATGGCCTTGCCACTTTCTTTTCCTCTAGCTAATAACCGATAATATTTTTTATGAAGTCGATTCTGTGCTTTCCAAGATATACTTTGTATCTCTGGAGGTTGACCTTCCAGTCGCCTTTTCAATTCTCGTTTAACAGCAGGTTGATAGCGATAACTCCAAGCAGATTCAACTAATAATCGACGAACATGTCGATTTCCTGTTTTCGTGATTTTACCTTGTTTCCTACTCTCACCACTCGAATATTCACTTGGGATTAAACCTACATATGCCATAAATTGTTTTGCATTCGCAAATCGTTTGAAAGAACCAATTTCAGCTGCAATACTAGTGGCCGTAATAAGTGCTACACCTCTTAATGCTTGTAAGGCCTGGATGGTTGGGGCATGTACACCTTCGGTGGACTGTAATTTAATCTCTTCTTCTAGTCTTTGAATTCGTTGTTCTATCTCTTTTATTTGATGGTAATATTCTTGAAACACCACTCGTAGTTTAGAACTTTCAAATTTTAATGTATCTAACCATCTAAAATATTTGACTGTCCATTTGTTTACTCCTGATGGCGGATGAATGTTATAACGTAGTAAAAATTTAGATAGTCGGTGTTTAGCTCTTAGTTGGTCCTCTTTTGCATCTTCACGGCATCTTACAAGATCGCGTAAAGCTTCGTCTTCAGAAGTCGGAACATAAATAGAAGTTAATTCTCCTGCTCTATATAATTGAGCTAAACGAAGTGAATCTCTACGATCTGTTTTGATTCGCTCACCTGGTCTTTGCGGGATAAGAGACGGTGCTATTACATCACAATGAACATCCATTTTAGTTAATAATCTATATAATGGATATCCAGTTGGTCCTGCTTCGTAACACACTCGAAGTGTATGGGGTTCTCCCATTTTCTTTACTAATTTTCTAATTGCCTCTGGCGTATTAGGAATCATTCCA
>NZ_JBHSMC010000033.1:0-647 GCF_042655485.1 Lederbergia graminis | reverse complement strand
TTACAAATTAGACGAAACACCAATCGTCTTTACGATTGAAAAAGGCCAAGAGATTACTCTTACTGTGAAAGCGGAGAATGAATTAATTACAGGTTCTGTTGAACTGATCAAAGTTGATAAAGACGATAATAAACTTACATTAGAAGGTGCAGTATTTGCACTACAAACGGATTATGGAGAAACAATTCAAGAGGAATTGACAACAGATGCCGAAGGAAGGATAACGGTAGATAATCTGAAACCAGGAAACTATCAATTTATCGAAACGAAAGCACCAGATTATTACCAACTGGATGCAAAACCAATTGCCTTCGAAATTGTAAAAAGCCAAAAGGAAGCATTTGTAGTCATGGTAGAAAATGAATTAATCCGTGGTGAAGTTGTGTTAACGAAGGTGGATATTGACAATGAAAATGCACCTTTAGTGGAAGTAGAATTCTCCCTACAAACTGCAGACGGAAAAGTCATCTCGGAAGGGTTAAAAACAAACGATGAAGGGGAAATCTTCGTTAATAACTTAAAACCTGGTGACTACCAATTCATTGAAATGGCTGCGCCATTTGGCTATGACTTAGACCCAACCCCAATCAATTTTACGATTGAAAAGGCTAAAACTGTGGATGATGTGAAGCAGATAGAAGTAACAG
>NZ_JBHSMC010000032.1:0-608 GCF_042655485.1 Lederbergia graminis | reverse complement strand
GTTTACGGCGTGGACTACCAGGGTATCTAATCCTGTTCGCTCCCCACGCTTTCGCGCCTCAGCGTCAGTTACAGACCAAAGAGCCGCCTTCGCCACTGGTGTTCCTCCACATCTCTACGCATTTCACCGCTACACGTGGAATTCCGCTCTTCTCTTCTGCACTCAAGTCCCCCAGTTTCCAATGACCGTTCGTGGTTGAGCCACGAGATTTCACATCAGACTTAAGAGACCGCCTGCGCGCGCTTTACGCCCAATAATTCCGGACAACGCTTGCCACCTACGTATTACCGCGGCTGCTGGCACGTAGTTAGCCGTGGCTTTCTGGTCAGGTACCGTCAAGGTACCGGCAGTTACTCCGATACTTGTTCTTCCCTGATAACAGAGTTTTACGATCCGAAGACCTTCATCACTCACGCGGCGTTGCTCCGTCAGACTTTCGTCCATTGCGGAAGATTCCCTACTGCTGCCTCCCGTAGGAGTCTGGGCCGTGTCTCAGTCCCAGTGTGGCCGATCACCCTCTCAGGTCGGCTACGCATCGTCGCCTTGGTGAGCCGTTACCTCACCAACTAGCTAATGCGCCGCGGGCCCATCTGTAAGTGACAGCCGAA
>NZ_JBHSMC010000031.1:0-602 GCF_042655485.1 Lederbergia graminis | reverse complement strand
CGATCAGTATCTGTATTCGTATCGTTTGCAGATTGAACAGCAAGTTCACGCATACGTTGAAGGATTGAATGTGTCTCATTCAAAGCTCCTTCTGCAGTTTGGATTAGAGAAATCATTCTGTTATCGTAAAGGCTCTTTATCCTCTACTTCTTTATGTTTCCATAAAGTTCAGACCATATCTTCATCCTTTTTGGATGCCCCGCGCTCGTGGGTGGATTATTGGTATGGTTCCTCACCACCTGGTCGTTACACCTTCCTAACTACCTATACTTCCAATTCATTAGGCTTGGCTCGGTATTGCCCACCATCCACAATGCTATGTTTGGTTTGGGGTTCCACCGAATTCACGGAGTTTTCATCTAAACATTACTGTTTAGTGCGGCATTTCTAGTTTACCGTCTTGTGCATTTTTAGATGCCATATCTAATCCACGAATTTGCCCTCTCATTTTTTCAGAGATTGCTAGACCAGCAGCATCATCTCCTGCTTTGTTAATACGAAGCCCTGATGCTAATTTTTCCATTGATTTGCTTTGTGCATTCGTTGCAGCACCTAATTGACGGTGTGTGTTCAACGCCGCAATATTATGATTGATAATCATG
>NZ_JBHSMC010000030.1:0-526 GCF_042655485.1 Lederbergia graminis | reverse complement strand
CACTAGCGTTGCATAGATTGAAATAAATTGAATGAATAGATAATTTTTCCATTTGACTTTTCGGATTAGAATAAAAAACGAGGATCTGGTTCTAAGATGAATCAGTTCCCTTTTTTTTACATATTTTATTTTCGAGTATAATGTTCTTTTGATATTGGACTCACAATTGCACTTTCAAAACCGAAATTCATTACTTTTCTACGCTTATCTGGTATCTTTTGTCTCCCTTTACTAGATTTACGTTTTCTATTAAATTCTTTTTGAACTTCTTCCCATGAGTCCATTAAATATTGGCGTATTGTTTTTAGAAATTGCCAAATCTCACGATTTGGTTCCCTCGACAGTCGCATGATTTCTAGTAATCCGAACGTAATTAATGCAATAAATAGTTGGTTCCAAATACCAATTGGGGACTTGCTATATAAATGGTCTATTTTGATATGTTGTTTTAACCATTTAAAGAATAATTCAATATACCAACGGTTCTTATAAGTATCTAATATTTCCTGTTCGCTTAAGTCCAATT
>NZ_JBHSMC010000029.1:0-215817 GCF_042655485.1 Lederbergia graminis | reverse complement strand
AGTTGCCCAAAAATCTATATTACAAAATATTGAGTGGGAGCCTTGACAGTTTCGTTCATATCAGGAGGCTCATTAGCCGCCCGCGGAAAGCGAAGTGTATTTCCGTAGCGATATAGCTACACTTACATTGTTCGGATTTATATCCAGGTCAAAACCGTTTTGTCTCAACCTTCATTTACTTAATCCCCGCGATTCGTTTTGCCTTTTCTGTATTCGCAAAGTGGAGTTTTGTATACTCATTCAAAGCTTCGATTCCTTGTGTCTTAATTATCCTAGCTGCAGCATGATCTACTTTAGAACCTGCCCCCTTCGTTAATGTAAAGCCAGCTTTATCACTTAATTTATCAAACGCTTTAATGAAAGCATAGCGAGCAAGTATAGAAGCTGCTGCAACAGCAAGATGAATACTTTCTGCTTTAGTACTAAAATAAACATTCTGCCTACAAATTTGTTTTTGACCTTGTAAATGGCGGAAATAAATAGGAGCTTCTGCAAATTGATCGACTAGAATTGCATCCGGCCTTTCTGGAGCTATTTTTTCTAGTAGATGATTGATCGCTTGGTTATGTAAAATAGCCGTCATTTTTCCTTGTGTCATGCCTGATGCTTGCAAACGGTTATATTTTGGATTCGGTAATTTTAATAAACTATAAGGTAGAAATGTCAACAAATCCTTGGCGATTCTCACTATTTCTGGGTCCTTTAAATCTTTTGAATCCTTTACTCCCAACTCTTGTAAAAGGGGAATCTGTTTTTTATCGACATATGCCGCGACAACTGTAAGAGGACCAAAATAATCGCCTTTTCCAACTTCATCTGTTCCAATAACAGAGAGGGAGGAAATATCTTTAGGGAGAGCATTTCCTGATGTTTTTGCTTGTGAAACTTTTGACGTTCCCTTTACAATCGGTGTTCCCCATCTGCTAGACTCTTCTTCATTTCCTGGTCCTTGAAACATGACTTTTCCTGATTTATACGCTGTTATTGTACAACCGTTTTTCTTTGCGCTAAAGACTCCACCGGGCGGTATTTTCCCTGTATTGTAAGGTTCATAAAAGTCTTGTATTTTCTTTAACTCTGTAGCAGATAATGTAAGGATAATATTACCCATTACGATTCTTCCTCTCTATACTTAATATATGTCTGTTATTGTGTGATTTTCCGACAAATTATTCCCATCTTTTTTTATTCATGCTATGATATACAATAGGATTCTATTGAAATGGGGATTAATATGTTAGATTTAGCTTTAATAATATTATTAATAATTGGATTATTAATTGGTTTTCGAAGAGGGTTTATCCTCCAACTTATACATATGATTGGTTTTATCATCTCATTTATTGTCGCTTATTTGTATTATGATGAGCTTGCACCTAAATTAAAATTATGGATTCCATATCCTGACATTGAGGCAAGTGGTGCCGTTAAGATGGTTCTTGATTCTGCCAACTTTGATGAATCTTTTTATCGTGCTATCGCATTTGTGATCATTTTTATCGCTGTTCGTATATTACTTGCTATCATTGGATCAGCATTAGACATTGTTGCTAGCCTACCTTTATTAAAATCATTAAACTTATGGGCAGGCGGAATTCTAGGCTTCATCGAGATGTATTTACTTGTCTTTATCCTACTATATATAACAGCACTATTACCACTTGAATCTATCCAAACATTAATTGATAAATCAACAATTGCAGAATGGATGTTAAATAAAACACCTTATTTCTCTGCAGAACTGAAAAAAATATGGCTTGATTATATTCAGAAATAAGAGGATGGGACAAAAACAATTAAATCGGATGGAAATCCGAACAATTCTAGTGTAACTTTACCGCTTCAAAAATACACTTCGCTGAAATTTTTCATTAAGTATAGTGGGGAGTCCAACCCTGTTTGAATAACACATCAAAGACAAAATGAAGAATCGAACTATCATGAGTTGTAATCAAATGATAGTTCGTTTTTTTGTTTTATTTATCCTCCTATCCATGAGTTTCTTTTTTCGTTTCGCGTACTAGTTTGCTGTTGTGTCTTTTATCCGTATGATTTGATAGAATAAAACTAGAATTATCATGAACGGCTGGTGAGTAACAAATGTCCATTGACAAAAAGAATGTAATCCGATTACTAGAGCAAATTGCAATATATATGGAACTAAAAGGAGAAAATTCTTTTAAAATTTCTGCATTTCGAAAAGCGGCAAATGCATTAGAAGTAGATGAACGAAGTTTAGATGAGATTACTGATTTTACGACTATCCCTAATATAGGAAAAGGTACAGCAACAGTTATCGAAGAATTTATAGAGAATGGGACTTCCTCAACATTACAACAGTTACAAGCTGAAGTTCCAAAAGGGTTAGTATTATTACTTCAACTACCTGGTCTTGGTGGAAAGAAGATTGCGAGGCTTTATAAAGAGCTAGGCATTGAAGATATAGAAATGTTGAAAGATGCTTGCGAAAAAGGTGAAGTTGCTTCTCTAAAAGGATTTGGTAAGAAAACAGAAAAAAAGATATTAGAAGCTATCCATCAAGTAGGTACACAACCAGAACGATTGCCAATCTCTTACATGCTTCCTATCGCTGAACAATTAGAAAAGTCGTTAAAACAAATACAAGAGATTTCCTATTTTTCAAGAGCTGGTAGTTTGCGACGCGTTCGAGAGACGATGAAAGATTTAGATTTTATCATTGCAACCGAAAGTCCAGCAGTAGTAAAAGAACAATTACTAGCACTAGAAGGCTGTAAAGAAGCAACTTCCACCGGTAATACAAAGATATCCGTAATTTTAGAGGGGAATTACCGTGTATCAGTAGATTTCCGTCTCGTAGAACCAGCGGAATTTGCCACTGCATTACACCATTTTACTGGGTCCAAAGAACACAATGTGCGTATGCGCCAACTTGCAAAAGATCGTGGTGAAAAGATTAATGAGTATGGGGTTGAAATTATAGAGACGGGGGAAATTCTTACGTTTGAAAACGAACAAAAGTTTTTCCAGCATTTTAATTTACCATACATTCCGCCAGAATTAAGAGAAGATGGAAAAGAAGTTGATGTATTTACAGAAGATTATGGATTGATCACATTAGAAGATATCAAAGGTGATCTCCATATGCATACAACTTGGTCAGATGGAGCCCACTCTCTGGAGCAGATGGTGGAGGCATGTCGGAAAAAAGGCTATCAATACATGGCTATTACGGATCACTCTGAATTTTTAAAAGTTGCAAATGGTCTTACAGTTGACCGCTTAAAAAAACAAAATGAAGAAATTCGTAAATTAAATGAAAAATATAATGATATACTCATTCTATCTGGTGTGGAAATGGATATTCTTCCTGATGGAAGCCTAAATTATGAGGATGATGTGCTAGCGGAACTGGATATTGTCATTGCTTCTATTCATTCTAGTTTTTCGCAATCTCGGGATAAAATAATGAAAAGATTAGAAAATGCAATGCAAAATCCACATGTTGATATCATTGCTCATCCAACTGGAAGAAGATTAGGAAAAAGAGATGGATATGATGTTGATATTGACTTGCTAATTGAAATGGCTAAAAATACAAATACAGCGCTTGAATTAAATGCAAGTCCAGAAAGATTAGATTTAACAGCAGCGTATGTTAGGAAAGCCCAAGCAGAAGGTGTAAAAATTGTGATTAATACTGATGCTCATAACATGAATAATTTGAATTTTATGGGGCTCGGAGTGTCAACTGCACGAAAAGGATGGATACAATCATCATCCGTTCTAAATACGATGAACAAAGAAGATGTTATTAAATTCCTTAAAAGAAATGATTGATTGAAACAAAAAAGGGGAGAATTTAACTCCATGAATGAGAAATTACTACGAACACTTGAATTTACGAAAATTATCCAACAACTGGAAGAATACGCTTCTTCTGAACTTGGATTGGAGAAAATTAAACAATTAAAACCAGCAACAACATTTGAAGAGGTTGTACGACTACAAGCAGAAACGGATGAAGCAGCCCATGTACTTCGCTTAAAAGGACATGCACCGCTTAGTGGAATCCATAATATTAAACCACATGTAAAAAGAGCTGTAATTGGTGGTGTCCTTAATTCATTGGAACTAATTCAAACTGCTAGCACAATTTCTGCTGGACGTTCCATGAAACGATTTGTAGAGGACTTACTAGAAAATGAAGTTGATATACCTATATTAGAAGAAAAAGTAAATGGGATCACTCCTTTAGCAGATCTGGAGAAGGAGATTAAAGCAGCAATTGATGAAGGTGGAGAAATATTAGATTCAGCAAGTGATGCATTAAGAAGTATACGCCAACAACATCGTAGAACGGAATCTAAAATTAAAGAAAAGTTAGATAGTCTTATTCGAAATCGAAATGCACAAAAAATGCTTTCTGATGCAATTGTAACCATTCGTAATGAGCGTTACGTTATTCCAGTGAAACAGGAATATCGTGCACACTACGGTGGCATTGTTCACGATCAATCTTCATCAGGACAAACATTATTTATAGAACCACAAGTAATCGTAGAATTAAATAATGACCTACGTGAATTACAAATGAAAGAAAAGCAAGAAATCGATCGTATCCTAGGCGTATTAACAATTTCAGTTGCGGAATTTGCTGATGACTTAAATCGGATGGTTGATATTTTAGCTGAATTAGACTTCATGTTTGCGAAGGCACGTTTCGGGAAAAAGACTCATTCTTCAAAACCAAATATTAACAAAGAAGGTATAATACGTTTATATCAAGCACGCCATCCTCTATTACCAATAGATGGCGCAGTTGCGAATGATATTACGTTAGGAACAGACTATTCAACGATGGTCATTACAGGGCCAAACACAGGTGGTAAAACAATCACACTTAAAACAGTTGGTTTATTGACATTGATGGCTCAAGCTGGCTTGCATATTCCTGCTCAAGAAGGCTCAGATGTTGCAGTTTTCAAAGCTGTTTTTGCAGATATTGGTGATGAACAGTCGATAGAACAAAGTTTGAGTACTTTTTCCTCTCATATGGTCAATATTGTAGATATTTTAAAGCATGTTGACCACGAGAGTTTGGTACTTTTTGATGAGTTAGGAGCAGGAACAGATCCACAAGAAGGAGCTGCACTTGCAATATCGATTCTAGACGATGTGTATCAAAGAGGTGCACATGTAATTGCAACAACTCATTACCCTGAACTAAAAGCTTATGGGTATAATCGTGAGGGTGTTATCAATGCAAGTGTCGAATTTGATGTAGAAACATTACAACCAACATATCGTTTATTAATAGGAGTTCCTGGCAGAAGTAATGCATTTGAAATTTCCAAAAAACTCGGTTTATCTGAAAGTGTCATTAATACAGCAAAGTCTATGATTGATACAGAAACGAATGAAGTAGAGAATATGATCGCCTCACTTGAGAAAAGTCGCCGAGATGCTGAACATGAATATGAAGAGGCACACGATTTATTAAAAAATGCCGAGAAATTACATCGTGATATGCAAAAACAAATGATGGAATTTTATGAGCGTAAGCAGGAGTTATATGAAAAGGCAGAAGAAAAAGCAGCAAAGTTAATTGATCGTGCTAAAGCAGAAGCAGAAGATGTGATGAAGGATTTAAGAGAAATGCGTCTTCAAAGCGGTGCGAGCATAAAGGAACATGAGCTAATTGAGGCAAGAAGAAGGCTAGAAGAAGCTGTACCGAAAGTAAATAAGGGAAAAAATCAGCAAAATACAAAGCAAGAAAATCATGATTACCAGCCTGGTGATGAAGTAAAAGTTCTTTCATTTGGTCAAAAGGGAATCCTATTAGAAAAGACTAGTGATGAAGAATGGCAAGTTCAAATAGGTATTATGAAAATGAAAGTCCATGAAAAAGATTTACAATTCATAAAATCGGAACAAAAGAAGGAAACAAAACCTTTAGCGACGATAAAGGGTCGCGATTACCATGTTGGATTAGAATTAGACTTGCGTGGTGAACGGTATGAGGATGCAATTCATCAAGTTGAAAAATATATAGATGATGCATTGCTAGCTAATTATCCGCGAGTTTCTATTATACATGGGAAAGGAACTGGAGCATTACGTACGGGAGTTACAGAATATTTGAAACAACATCGCTCTGTAAAACGTATAAGACTAGGAGAAGCTGGAGAAGGCGGTAGTGGCGTAACAGTAGTTGAGTTTAAATAACGATACGTCTTTACTTAAGTATAGGGGAGTGATTTCAATTGGACTCTTTTTGGCAAAACTCATTTGTTCAAACAGCAGGTTATTATAGTGTTACTGTCCTATGTATAATTTTATTTTTATTTATCTTTGAACTTGTCACAAAGTATAATAATTGGGAAGAAATCAAGAGCGGAAACGTTGCTGTTGCGATGGCGACAGGAGGAAAAATTTTCGGTATTGCCAATGTATTTAGACATTCCATCCTCCATCATGACAGCCTGTTGGTCATGGTAGGTTGGGGAGTATTTGGTTTCTTTTTATTATTAACAGGCTATTTTATTTTCGAATTTTTAATGCCAAAATTCAATGTTGATAATGAAATTGCGAAAAATAATCGTGCTGTAGGATTTCTCTCGATGATTATATCGATTGGATTGTCCTATGTGATTGGAGCAGGAATACATTAGGGAGGATCAATTGGAAACTTTAGCAAAAATATTATTTGTTGTTTGTGGATTATTTTTATTATGTGGGATCATTTTTTTAATAACTGTGTAATAAGCTGCCTCGGCAGCTTTTTTTTATTGTTTTTTTCCAACAGATTACAGGGAATACAAGAATAATTATCGACTGTTTCGATTATCATGTAATAGAGGAAATTATTATAGTTGAAAATACCTAAACAAATACATTCACTTCAAGTTGATTGTAATACATTTACTGTCTAACGGTTTTCTCTAAGATAAGGGGGGGATTGAATGGAAGCGAAGCCTTGGTTAAAGCTTTATCCCGAATCAATACCAACAACGCTGGATTATGAAGAGAAACCAGTCCAAACTTATCTAACCGAAGCAGCTCGAAAATACCCGGATAAAGTGGCTGTCCATTTTATGGGCAAAGAGATGACATATCGTCAAGTGTATGAAAGTGCCTTAAGACTATCCAATTATTTAATTAGTATCGGTATTAAAAAAGGTGATCGTGTAGCAATTATGCTGCCTAATAGTCCTCAAGGAGTAATAAGTTATTACGGTATTTTATATGCTGGCGGAATAGTAGTCCAAACAAATCCATTATATACAGAACGAGAATTAGAATATCAAATTAATGACTCAAGAGCTAAAGCAATAATCTCATTAGACATTTTGTACCCCCGTATATCCAAAGTATTGAAGCATACGAAATTGGATCATGTTATCATTACCGCTATCAAAGATTACCTACCATTTCCAAAGAATCTTCTTTACCCATTTATTCAAAAAAAGCAAACAGGAATAGTAGTGCAATTAAAGCATGAAGGTAATATCCATCTCTTTAAAAAAATAATGTCCGTCTCGCAACCTGAACCACATAGGATAGAATTTGATTTTGAAAATGATTTAGCACTTTTACAATACACGGGTGGAACGACCGGACATCCAAAAGGAGTAATGCTCACTCATAAGAATCTAATTGCTAATGCAACTGCCTGTGATGCATGGTTATACAATGCCAAAAAAGGGGAAGAAAAAATATTAGGTTTGCTTCCTTTTTTCCACGTATATGGGATGACCACAGTCTTAATTTTGGCAGTTATGCAAGGATATAAAATGATTCTTCTACCTAAATTTGAAGTAGAAACAACATTGAAAACAATTCATAAGCAACGTCCAACCATTTTTCCAGGTGCACCAACGATTTATATCGGCTTGTTAAATCATCCTGATTTAAGCAAATATGACCTAACATCAATTGAATCATGTATTAGTGGTTCTGCTCCACTACCAATCGAAGTGCAACAAAAATTTGAAGAAGTTACAGGTGGAAAACTGGTAGAAGGCTATGGTTTAACCGAATCTTCACCGGTAACACATGCGAATTTTATTTATGGTAAAGAGCGTGTGAAAGGAAGCATAGGTGTTCCTTGGCCTGATACAGATGCAAAGATTATATCTGCTGAAACTGGTGAGGAAGCAGCACCAAATGAGATTGGTGAAATTGTTGTAAAAGGACCACAAGTAATGAAAGGATATTGGAATCGTCCTGATGATACCGCTGAAACCTTAAAAGATGGTTGGCTCTATACAGGAGATATGGGGTATATGGACGAGGAAGGTTATTTTTATGTAGTGGATCGAAAGAAAGATATGATAATTGCTGGAGGGTTTAATATTTATCCTCGTGAAGTAGAGGATGTTTTATACGAACATCCTGATATTCAGGAACTAGTAGTAGTTGGAGTTCCTGATGCGTATCGTGGTGAAACTGTGAAGGCATTTATCGTTTTAAAAGACGGGTCTAATATAACCGAAAAAGAATTAGATGAATTTGCACGAAAGAATCTGGCTGCATATAAGGTTCCGAAAATATACGAATTTCGCAAAGAGCTTCCTAAAACAGCTGTTGGAAAAATACTACGAAGAGTACTTGTAGAAGAAGAAAGGAAAAAACAAGAAGAAACAAAGATATTAGAATAGGAAAATTCTCTTTCAGACTGTAGACGTACTCAACAAAATCGAATTAGTCTACAGTCTTAGCATTAAGGGCGAGACCTGCAGGAGCCCGAGGCTACGAGGAGGCTTGCCGAATGCCCCCGGAACCATGCCCCTGATGCGGAAATTATAACGATTTTTCTTTTGTGATTCTTTCATAATTGAAAAAGTCGCCGGATATTACACTCACGAGCATGTTGAGACAATCTGAAAGAGCCGTTCTTGGCTCTTTTTTCATTTGGCTCTGTTAAAGTTCATTGTTGTTAACAATTTAGTTGATTGTAGCGGATGTACACGAGACTCCTGCGGGAACAGTACGAGCCGAAGATCCACTTGGCAAAGCGGTTTTCTTTGCCAAGTTAGCTGAGGACGTGCCCGCGGAAAGCGAGTGTACAGGAGCGAAAATCAACAACAGAGATTAACAGAGCTTTTCATTTAGGAATGAAATAGGATTTCCGTCATAGAATGATGAATGAATACTCATTCAGTTAACAATGGAAAAGTGGTGTTAACATGAAACGTAATAAGCCCAAATATATGCAAATTATCGATGCGGCTGTCATTGTCATTGCCGAAAACGGATTCCATCAGTCACAAGTTTCAAAAATAGCAAAACAAGCAGGTGTAGCTGATGGAACTATTTATCTTTACTTCCATAATAAAGAAGATATTTTAATCTCTGTATTTCGTGAAAAAATGGGTATGTTTGTACACAAGATAACAGAAGAGATTGAAAAAAAAGAAACGGCTTCTGAAAAATTACTAGTATTAATTGAACATCACTTTAAAAATTTAAGTGAAAATCCGAAGTTAGCAATCATTACACAACTAGAACTAAGACAATCTAATAAAGAATTAAGACAAAAAATCAACGATGTTTTAAAGGACTACTTATTTGTAGTGGATGAAGTAATAAAATATGGCATAGAACGTAATGAGTTTACTCAAATAGTGGATGTTAGACTAACAAGACAAATGATATTCGGTACAATTGATGAAATTATCACAAACTGGGTTATTAATGAACAAAAATATGATTTAGTAGAATTAGCACCAGCTGTTCAACGACTTTTATTAAATGGTTGTGGAAAATAATAAAAAACTTTCATGTTTGTACATAGAGGAGGAATATAGTGTAGTATGGAAAATTTAACTCTTAAAAAGGAAAATTCCGTTGCAATTATTTCTATTAATAGACCACCAGCAAATGCACTTTCATCTAATTTAATAAGTGAAATTTCTAGCATTTTAGATGAAATAGAGCATGATCAACAAATTCGATCTGTAATCATCCGTGGTGAGGGACGATTCTTTTCAGCAGGAGCAGATATTAAAGAATTTACCCAAGTAAAAAGTGGTGAAGAATTCTCTATATTGGCTGAAAGGGGGCAGCAAACTTTTGATAAGATTGAAAAGTTTCCAAAGCCAATTATCGCCGTAGTCCATGGAGCTGCTCTCGGTGGTGGTTTGGAGCTTGCGATGGCATGTCATCTTCGTCTTGTTAGTGATACTGCTACATTAGGTCTACCGGAATTACAATTAGGAATTATACCTGGATTTGCTGGTACACAACGTTTACCAAGACTAGTTGGTCCTGCAAAAGCAGCGGAAATGATGTTGACAAGTGAACCTATTACAGGAAAAGAAGCGGTTAAATGGGGATTAGCTAACAAATCATTTCCTGAGGATGAGCTGTTTGAGCAGGGAATGGTAATGGCAGAAAAAATCGCTAAGAAAAGTCCTATCGTGTTACGTGCGGTTATTGAACAATTACAATACACAAAAACGAATCAATTTGATAAAGGTGTGAAACGTGAAGCAGAACGATTTGGGACATTATTTAATACGGAAGATAGGAAGGAAGGTATACAAGCATTTTTAGAAAAGCGTGAACCTAATTTTAAAGGAAAATAGACGAAATGTAGGAGGGGAACGTATGAATATTTATGTCTTAATAAAAAGAACATTCGATACGGAAGAACGTATCAGTATTAATAATGGAGAAATCAATGAGGATGGGGCAGAATTCATTATTAATCCTTATGATGAATATGCCATAGAAGAAGCGATAAGGGTTAGAGATGAACACGGTGGTGAAGTAACTGTTGTAACAGTTGGATCAGAAGATGCAGAGAAACAATTAAGAACTGCTCTTGCAATGGGGGCAGATAAGGCGACACTCATTAATATTGATGAGGATGTAGAAGAGTGTGATCAGTATACAATTGCTAAAATTATAGGTGAATATTTATCTGATAAGGAAGCGGATTTAATTCTTGCTGGAAATGTAGCAATTGATGGTGGTTCTGGTCAAGTAGGTCCTCGTGTAGCAGACATTTTAGGAATACCTTATATCACTACGATTACGAAGCTAGAGATATCAGGGAAAGAAGTTAAAGTTGTTCGCGATGTGGAAGGAGATTCAGAGGTAATCGAATCTACACTACCACTATTAATTACGGCCCAACAAGGGTTAAATGAGCCACGATACCCATCTTTACCTGGAATTATGAAAGCAAAGAAAAAACCATTAGAAGAAATTGAACTTGATGATCTAGATTTAGAGGAGGAAGATGTATCTGCAAGAACAAAAACAATTGAAGTATTTCTCCCACCAAAGAAACAAGCAGGAAGAATTATTACAGGTGAAATAGAAGAGCAAGTGAAGGAGCTAGCTAACTTGTTAAGTAAAACGATTTAAGAATTAGTATGTTCTTGGGAGGGCTAGAAAATGGCGAAAAAAATACTTGTACTTGCAGAAGTGCGTGATCATTCACTTAGAAATGTTTCGTTTGAAGCAATTGCAGCGGGTAGACAACTTGCGGAAAGTGGTCAAGTGGTTGTAGCTTTATTAGGAGAAAAAATAGCTTCGCTCGGCACTGAGTTACTTCATTATGGGGCAGATCGTGTACTTGTAGTGGAAGATGAGAAGTTAAAGAATTATAGTTCTGATGGTTACTCACAAGCCTTATTAGAAATTGTGAACCAGGAAAACCCAGAAGGGATTATTATTGGACATACAGCTTTAGGTAAAGATCTAGCACCAAAAATTGCAAGTAAGTTAAATGTAGGCCTAATTTCTGATGTTACTTCAATTGAGGTGGAAGATGATGATGTCATCTTCACTAGGCCTATTTATTCAGGTAAAGCTTTTGAAAAAAAGAAAACGTTAGATGATGTTGTCATTATTACTATTAGGCCAAATAATATTGAAGCATTGGATAAAGATGGATCTCGAAGTGGTGAAATAGAAAAGATTTCTGCAAATATTACAGATTTACGAACCATTGTGCAGGAAGTAGTACGCAAGGCAAGCGATGGTGTTGATTTGTCAGAGGCTAAAGTTGTAGTTGCAGGGGGACGCGGAGTTAAAAGTGCAGAGGGGTTCGAACCACTAAAGGAATTGGCCTCTGTACTAGGTGGAGCAGTTGGCGCTTCACGAGGTGCATGTGATGCGGATTACTGTGATTATTCCTTGCAAATTGGCCAAACAGGAAAAGTTGTTACACCAGACTTGTATATTGCTTGCGGAATTTCAGGTGCTATTCAACATTTAGCTGGGATGAGCAATTCAAAGGTTATTGTAGCTATCAATAAAGATCCTGATGCGAATATCTTTAATGTAGCCGATTATGGAATTGTTGGTGACTTATTTGAAGTAGTTCCTTTATTAACAGAAGAGTTTAAAAAAATAAAAGCAGCTACCTCATGAAAATTAATTAAATGGTAAGAGTAATTATTGAAGCAAATTGTTAGCAAGATGACAATTCTGGTGATATACTGTCCTTAGCTTTATAATGTATATAAAGAGGAGGTAATAATTATGGCTATTACACATGCAACAGATGCAACTTTTGCTGCGGAAACGGGCGAAGGATTAGTATTAGTAGATTTTTGGGCAACTTGGTGCGGACCTTGTAAAATGATTGCACCTGTTTTAGAAGAACTTGATGGAGATCTTGACGGGAAAGCAAAAATCGTCAAAGTTGACGTCGACGAAAACCAAGAAACTGCTAGTAAATATGGAATCATGAGTATTCCAACTCTTATTGTAATGAAAGATGGCGAAACGGTTGATAAAGTAGTTGGTTTCCAACCGAAAGAAGCTCTAGCTGAATTACTTAATAAACATATGTAAGACATATAAATCCGAGCTTGGTTGCTCGGATTTTTTTCATACGTTTTTTGGAGTGGTAGAACATGAATGAAATAATTAAAAATAAACTAGCAATATTGCCAGATCAACCTGGCTGTTATTTAATGAAGGACCGTCAAAATACAATTATTTATGTTGGAAAAGCAAAAATACTGAAAAATAGAGTTAGATCCTATTTTACTGGTTCTCATGATACGAAAACGCAACGCTTGGTTAGTGAAATTGAAGATTTTGAATATATTGTAACTTCCTCTAATATCGAAGCATTAATTTTAGAAATGAACTTAATAAAGAAGCATAATCCTAAATATAACGTCATGCTGAAAGACGATAAAAGTTATCCATATATCAAGATAACGAATGAACGACATCCAAGGCTAATAATTACAAGAAAAGTCAAAAAGGATAAAGGTAAATATTTTGGACCGTATCCGAATGCTCTTGCCGCAAATGAAACAAAAAAACTACTTGATCGTTTATATCCACTAAGAAAATGCAATACCATGTGTGACCGAGTTTGTTTATATTATCATTTAGGTCAATGTTTAGCACCAAGTGTAAATGAAGTATCGGAAGAAACATATAAGCAAATGACGGATGAGATTACAAGATTTTTAAATTGTGGTCATACAGAGATTAAAGAGAACCTGCAGAAAAAAATGCTAGAAGCAGCAGAAAAGTTAGAATTTGAACGTGCAAAAGAATATCGAGATCAAATAGCAAACATCGAAACAACAATGGAAAAACAAACAATGATGTCTGCTGATTATACAAGCCGTGATGTTTTTGGTTATGCCTTAGATAAAGGTTGGATGTGCGTACAGGTTTTCTTCATTAGACAAGGAAAACTAATTGAACGAGATGTTTCATTATTTCCAGTTTATCGAGAGGAAGAGGAGGAATTTCTTACTTATTTGGGGCAGTTCTATTCACAATCAAATTATGTGAAGCCAAAAGAAATATTAATTCCTGAAAATGCTGATAAAGAATTAGCTGAACAATTATTGGATCTTAAAGTATTACAACCGAAAAAAGGTCAGAAAAAAGATTTAGTTAATTTAGCTATGAAAAATGCCAAAATTGCCTTAGATGAAAAATTCTCTCTCATTGAACGTGATGAAGATCGTACTATTAACGCAGTGGATAAATTAGGAGAGGCCATGGGGATTTATACTCCGCATCGTATTGAAGCATTCGATAACTCCAATATCCAAGGTACAGACCCTGTTTCCGCAATGGTAGTTTTTATTGATGGTAAACCTGAAAAACGAGAGTATCGTAAATATAAAATAAAGTCAGTGCAAGGACCAGATGATTATGAATCCATGCGTGAAGTTGTTAGAAGAAGATACACTAGGGTATTAAAGGAGAAGCTCCCATTACCTGACTTAATCTTAATAGATGGTGGTAAAGGTCAAATTGATGCTGCTAAGGAAATTATTGAGGATGAATTAGGGCTAACAGTACCAGTTGCTGGCCTTGCAAAAGATGAAAAACATCGCACTTCTCAATTGTTATTTGGTAATCCACTTGAGATTGTTCCGTTAGCAAGAAATAGCCAGGAATTTTATTTGTTACAAAGAATTCAAGATGAAGTCCACCGCTTTGCTATTACTTTTCATCGACAATTACGAGGGAAATCGGCTTTTCAATCAACACTTGATGAAATTAAAGGTATTGGACCTGTACGGAAGAAAAAGTTGCTACGCCATTTTGGTTCATTAAAGAAGATGAAGGAAGCGACAGTGGAGGAAATAGTTGAATTAGGAATTCCAAGCGATATTGCAACTACTCTAAAAGAAAATTTAGATAAATAGGTATTGTGTAATTAATTGCACAATGATATAATAAGTGCAATTTCATAGAAAAGATAGAGGTGCAAATCATCAATAGTAAGTATTTGGAGAAGGATGGGCTTCCATGATAAATACTGAAAGGGACGATTTGCCGAAGTGAAGGAAAACCCATAATATTCTTCGCTGGTCCTGGGTTTAAGAAATGCAGGATTGTCATAACGATTTCTACGTTATGGAGAGCTATCTCATGTTGTGATATATTTATCTATATGTGCGTTTCACAAGCAATGAGAATACTCTCATTGCTTTTTTATTTTAAATGCAGAATGTCCAAAAAAAGTCTGAATTGGCCGTTCGATATGTTAAGGTGAAAACTACTATCATGGAAAGAAGGCAAGGTAATGGGTACGATTGTAATCAAGTTTGGCGGCACTTCTGTCGCAACTACGGAAAAAATTCAACATGTTGCTAAGCGAATTATCGACTTAAAAAATTCTGGGAAAAATGTTGTAGTTGTTGTGTCTGCTATGGGAAAAACAACAGATCATCTATTACAACTAGCTGGTGAAATTACAGAAACACCTGCAAAAAGAGAGATGGACATGCTTCTAACAACTGGAGAGCAAGTAACCATTTCACTACTGTCTATGGCACTTATTGAAAAAGGTGTACCAGCAGTTTCGTTAACAGGTTGGCAAGCTGGGATTATAACGGAAAGTGTCCATTCAAATGCTCGGATACTCGATATAAAGACAAATCGTTTGGATGAATTATTACAAGAAGGCAAAGTAGTAGTAGCTGCAGGATTCCAAGGAATTACTGAATCAGGAGAAATAACTACGCTTGGAAGAGGTGGCTCAGATACAACTGCTGTTGCAATAGCAGCTGCACTAAATGCGGAGAAATGTTTAATTTGTACGGATGTAACAGGAGTATTCACTTCAGACCCACGATATGTGGAAGGAGCAAGAAAGCTTTCAGCTATCTCTTATGATGAAATGCTGGAATTGGCAAACCTTGGCGCAGGAGTATTACACCCACGAGCAGTGGAATTTGCTAAAAACTATAATGTTTCACTAGAAGTTAGATCAAGCACAGAAAATGAAGATGGCACAGTTATTGAGGAGGAAGTTTCAATGGAAAATAATTTAGTAGTTAGAGGAGTAGCGTTTGAAAAGGATATTACAAGACTTACAATTTTTGGATTAAGCAATCAATTAACTGGGCTATCATCAGTGTTTACTGTTTTAGCAGAAAATCATATTGATGTAGATATTATTATCCAAAGTCAAACAGATACAAATACAACAAACCTATCGTTCTCTATCAAAAATAAAGATCGTAAAGAGGCTGTGAATGTTCTTGAAAGCCAAAAAGAGACAATTGGATTTGAACATATTGAATATGAAGCTGGACTAGCGAAAGTATCAATCGTAGGAGCGGGAATGGTATCTAACCCTGGAGTGGCTGCGCAAATGTTTAATATTTTAGCAGAGAAAAATATCCAAATTAAGATGGTTAGTACATCTGAAATTAAGGTTTCAGCAGTTATTGAAGAAGATAAAATGGAAGAAGCAGCTAATATTCTCCATGATGAATTCAAGCTATCTGTAGGGCAAGAAGTTCGATAATTGAAATGAAAGAAGTAGATGGGATAGAATTATTTATATGAGTTGTAATTCCTAATAAATATTAGTGTAACTATACCGCTGGTGAAATACACTTTGCTTTCCACGGGCTTAGAAAAGCGAAATGTGCTTGCTAATCGCACAAGATTGGTCTCACCGAGGCCCTTGCTCCGCTGGAGTCTACGTGTATTTCCTCAGCTGGTAAGTTTGCATTCTTAGTAGATTACGCTTCTAAAAAGTTTACTTAATGCGACTACCGTGAGAATTGTTTGTAGAAGAAAACATTAGAAGGACTACTAGCCGATTTTAAACCTATAGAAAAAAAGCCAACTAGCTTGAAAACAACTCAAGTTATAGTTTGGCTTTTAAATAATATCTACAATTTTTTGTTATAGTCATGAATAATATTATAAAACCTCATCGTGTTTGTCCCAGCGAACTGTTATTAGGACAATGTTTTTCTTTAATATGGTTTCGGCATGTGCTTCTGTTACGACATGTTTTTGTTTTTCAATTTGTTCAGCAATAAATCCTGCTTCGAGCTGGAAAGTAGCATCTTGGTTCATGTGTAATCGTCTTTCTACGATTGGACCACTTAGTTCTAGTTTCATTTCATTTTTGTTTTCATCTATTACATTTAGTTGACCCCATGCAGCTTCTTGGAAAAAGGAAGAGATTTCCTGTATGGTTAGCAGTGGAAAATTACGTGCTAAGTTTTTTCCTGCCCAATAAGAGATTTCTGCTGTATCCTTACCGAGAAGGCTGGGAATTAAAATATCTCGTAACAATTCATATCCAAAAACGGGTATGGACTCTTTTCCATCCTGTTGTTGTTCTTGATTAAATGAAGTAGATTTCACTCTATTCCCCTCTTTCTATATACATATTATATACTAAAATGGAACAGTTTTTTATATTTTTTATGAGAAAAGATTGAAAGTATATAGAATAAAATAGGAAACGGAAAATGAAAACGTTGCCTTGACGCTTTTCGTGGGGGGGAGTAGAATAAAGATGACACAGAATTGTATAGAACATTTTGTGTAATTGGACATGTCGAAATTTATAAGAGAATCATGTCTGAAAATGCAGACGCTTAACTACTAAGGGGGGGAACTTTATGGCAGGGAAAAATGAATTTTATTGGCGTAGGCTGCACTCGTTACTAGGAGTAATTCCTGTAGGATTATTTTTAGTACAGCACTTAGTTATTAATCATTTCGCTACACGTGGCGAAGAAGCATTTAACAAAGCATCTGACTTTATGGGTAATTTACCATTCGTTCATATTCTTGAGTGGGTTGTTATTTACATACCGTTATTGTTTCATGCCATTTTGGGAATTTATATTGCCTTCACGGCTAATAACAATCCTGTAAAATTAAGCTTTTTTCGTAACTGGTTGTTTACGATTCAAAGAATTACAGGAATCATATTAGTATTCTTCATTGCCTGGCATGTATACCAAACAAGAATTCAAAAAGCTTTAGGTGCTGAAGTAAACTTTGAAATGATGGAGAACATTTTAACTAATCCAGTAATGCTAATACTCTATTTAGCTGGTATTCTAGCAGCTACTTTCCATTTATCCAATGGATTATGGTCCTTCCTAGTTCGCTGGGGAATTACGCAATCACCTAAATCTCAGCGCATTTCTTCCTGGATTATGACAGGTGTATTTATTGTAGTTTCTATCATTGGGGTAAGAGCAGCATTAGCATTTGTTTATCCAAATCTATTCGTATAAGCATTCGATCTAGTGAGAGAACAACAGAGAAAAAAAGGAGTGAGTCGCACGATGAGTAATAATAAAATCATCGTGGTCGGCGGGGGATTGGCCGGCTTGATGGCAACAATCAAAATTGCAGAAGAAGGTAAACAAGTTGATCTCTTTTCACTTGTACCTGTAAAAAGATCACACTCAGTATGTGCACAAGGTGGTATTAATGGTGCAGTAAATACGAAGGGTGAAGGCGATTCACCTTATATACATTTCGATGATACGGTTTATGGTGGAGATTTCTTAGCAAATCAACCACCAGTTAAAGCGATGTGTGAGGCAGCTCCAGAAATTATTAATTTATTTGATCGTATGGGTGTAATGTTTAATAGAACACCAGAAGGTCTGTTGGATTTCCGTAGATTCGGAGGAACTCAACATCACCGTACAGCATTTGCTGGTGCGACTACCGGCCAACAATTACTATATGCTCTTGATGAGCAAGTTCGTCGTCATGAAGTAGCAGGTTTAGTAAATAAATATGAAGGCTGGGATTTCTTAGGTATTATTAAAGATGATGAAGGCGTTTGCCGTGGTGTCGTTGCTCAAAATATGACAACAATGGAAATTCAATCATTCCCTGCAGATGCAGTCATTATGGCAACTGGTGGACCTGGAATCATTTTTGGGAAATCGACTAACTCAGTTATTAATACTGGGTCAGCAGCTTCCATCGTTTACCAACAAGGAGCTACTTATGCTAACGGAGAGTTTATTCAAATTCACCCTACAGCTATCCCAGGAGATGATAAACTACGTCTAATGAGTGAATCAGCTCGTGGTGAAGGTGGTCGTATTTGGACATATAAAGACGGAAAACCATGGTATTTCCTAGAAGAAAAATATCCTGCATATGGAAACTTAGTACCACGTGATATTGCTACACGTGAAATCTTCCACGTATGTGTAGATTTAAAACTTGGAATTAATGGAGAAAACATGGTTTATTTGGACCTTTCTCATAAAGATCCACATGAACTGGATGTTAAACTTGGTGGAATTATTGAGATTTATGAGAAATTTACTGGTGACGATCCACGTAAAGTTCCGATGAAAATCTTCCCTGCAGTTCACTATTCGATGGGTGGTTTATGGGTTGATTATAATCAACATACAAACATACCTGGATTATTTGCTGCTGGTGAATGTGATTATTCTCAACATGGTGCGAATCGACTTGGAGCAAATTCCTTACTATCAGCTGTGTATGGTGGTATGGTTGCTGGTCCAGAGGCCGTTAAATATATCAGTGGCTTAGATAAGAGTGTAGATTCTTTACCATCTTCCGTTTTCGAACAAGCAGTGAAACACGAACAAGATAAATGGGAAGATATTATGACAATGGATGGAACTGAAAATGCATATGTCATTCATAAGGAATTAGGTGAATGGATGACAAATAATGTGACGGTTGTTCGTTACAACGACAAGCTAAAAGAAACAGATAATAAGATTCTTGAATTAATGGAACGTTGGAAAAACATTAATATTAATGATACAAACAACTGGAGTAATCAGGGTGCACTATTTACTAGACAATTATGGAATATGCTACAGTTAGCGCGTGTAATTACAATTGGAGCATTAAACCGTAATGAAAGTAGAGGAGCACACTATAAGCCAGAATTCCCTAATCGTAATGATGAGGAATGGCTAAAAACAACAATGGCAAATTATAATCCTAATACGGACTCACCAGAATTCAGTTATGAAGAAGTTGATGTTTCACTAATTAAGCCTCGTGAGCGGAACTATGCAAAACAGAAAGAGGTGAAGTGAGAATGAGCACAAATAAAAAAGTTACATTTATTATTACTCGTCAAGATAATCCTGAATCACAACCTTATGAGGAAAAATTCATTCTCGACTACCGTCCAAATATGAACGTTATTTCTGCATTGATGGAGATTCGTCGTAATCCTGTTAACGCAGAAGGGAAGAAAACAACTCCTGTTAATTGGGATATGAACTGTTTAGAAGAAGTGTGTGGGGCTTGTTCCATGGTTATTAATGGTACTCCAAGACAATCATGTACAGCTCTTATAGATCAACTTGAACAACCAATTCGTTTAGCACCTATGAATACATTCCCTGTTGTTCGTGATTTAATCGTGGATCGCAGTAGAATGTTTGACTCATTGAAACGAATTAAAGCATGGATTCCGATTGACGGTACTTACGATTTAGGGCCAGGACCTAGAATGCCAGAAAGAAAACGTCAATGGGCTTATGAGCTTTCAAAATGTATGACATGTGGCGTTTGCTTAGAAGCATGTCCTAACGTTAATAGTAAATCAAACTTTATTGGACCGGCATTTTTGTCGTTAGTTCGTCTTTATAATGCACACCCAACTGGAGCGATGAATAAGGATGAACGTTTGGAAGCTTTAATGGATGACGGAGGAATTTCTAACTGTGGTAACTCACAAAACTGTGTAGAAGTTTGTCCGAAGGGAATTCCATTAACCACTTCCATCGCAGCAATGAATCGTGCTACAAATATTCAAATGTTCAAGAACTTCTTTGGTAGCGACACAATGGTTGAATAATAGTTCGTTAGTTAAGAAAGGATATCCATTTTTGGATATCCTTTTTTTTTATGAAAGCATAGGAACCTCTTTATTAGTATTGCATTATACTGTAGTAAGGGAAAATGGGACTATTCGTTCTTTGCCAGAGGGAGATATAGTTTAGAGTAATGAGACGTGAAGTCCACTGTGGACGGGAGAAATATGTGGAAAGCTGAATTTATAGTAGATGTGGAAAAAAATCGGTCTTTTCCGCCTAATTGGCTATTTCTTGCCTTCATGATGTCACTCACATTATTTACCTCACATATGATAAGGTGACAATCAAAAATACCCATCCCCGCGGTTTAAAGCTGGCGAAGGCAAGGAGGGTTATCATAGTTGAAGGAGAATGAATTCACACACAAACCGCTGCTTACAAAAAGAGAAAAAGAAGTCTTTGAACTGTTAGTGCAGGACAAAACAACAAAAGAAATAGCAAATGATCTTTTTATTAGCGAGAAAACAGTTCGAAACCATATATCCAACGCCATGCAAAAGCTCGGAGTAAAGGGAAGATCCCAAGCTGTTGTAGAACTTTTACGCATGGGAGAACTAAAGCTATAATACACAAAACCGGTCCAATTTTTGGCCGGTTTTGTCCATAAAAAGGAAAAAATCATTTAAATTTGTACATAAAAACCATTTATTACATGGAGATGTTCAAATGAAAAATTATATAGAAGAGCACTCAAATGCTATGTTGAACTTAATTGAAGAGTTAGTCAATATTGACAGTGGGACTTATGATAAAGACGGTGTGGACAAAGTAGGTAATGTTTTAATCGAGGAATATATGAAATTGGATTTTCATATTGATCGATATAGTGAGAAGATGTATGGCGATAATTTAGTAATCCGCCATAAGGATGCCGTTGAACCAGAAATTCTTATCATTGCACATTTAGATACGGTATTTAGTAAAGGTACAGCAATAAAGCGTCCTTTTAGACAGGAAAATAATTATGCTTATGGTCCAGGAATAATCGATATGAAATCCAGTCATGTTTGTACACTTTTTGCATTAAAAGCATTAATAGCATGCAATAGTAAAGGATATAAGAATATCGAATTAATTTTGAACACTGACGAGGAAATAGGTTCAGTATGTTCTAGAAGATTAATAGAAAAAGTGGCAAGGACTAAAAAATTTGCATTGATCATGGAACCAACGTTTTCTGGAGCAGTTGTAACTGCTCGAAAAGGTGGCGGAAAATATCATTTGAAGATTAAGGGTAAATCTGCTCATGCTGGTATCGAACCGGATCAAGGGATAAGTGCAATTGAAGAACTGGGACATAAGATTTTAAAGCTTCATCGACTAACTAATTATTCTAAAGGCATTAGTGTAAATGTTGGACTAGTAAGTGGTGGGACATCGATTAACACGATTGCTCCTTACGCAGAAGCGTCTATCGATGTACGAGTTGAAACAATGGAACAAGCTACTTTTATTGAAGATGAAATTAAAAGAATTTGCAGTAAATCTGATGTACCTGGAACTCATCTTGAACTTAGTGGAACTATTACAAGACCACCAATGATACCAAATTCAGCATCAAAATCATTATTTAGCCTTGTTCAGCAAGTGGCAAAAGAGCTGGGCTTTGACCTTTCAGCAGAAAAAAGAGGCGGGAAATCAGATGGTAATCTAACTGCAGCGATGGGTATTGCAACTGTTGATGGCTTAGGTCCTGTAGGTGGAAAAGCACACACAGAGGATGAATATTTATATATCCCCTCTTTAATGGAAAGAACATTACTTTTAGCAAAAATTATCGATCGGCTTTCTAGAGAATAATAAATAGGTGTATTTCCTTATTACAAACTAAACATAAATCAAATAACAAAACAAAAATATTCAAAAGTAATTGCAACAAAACAAAGAATTGATTACAATTAAATCAAAATAATTAAATTATAGTGGAGGTAGCTGTGGTTAAGAATCTTTGGGATAAAATGAAAGCGGAAACAATCGTGGCTGGATTAGATGAACTTGTATACCGTTCCAATTTGTTAGGATCAGATCGGGCTGTTTGTAATTGGGGTGGTGGAAATACTTCAATGAAAACAATTGAAAGGGATTTCAAGGGCTCTGAGATTGAAGTAATGTGGGTGAAAGGAAGTGGCTCTGATTTAGCAACGATGGGAGCAAGTAATTTCACTGGATTAAGGTTAGAGGATATACATCCTTTACTTGAACGTGAAGATATGTCTGATGAGGAAATGGTAGAATACTTGTCTCATTGTATGATAGATAGCAAACATCCGAGAGCATCTATTGAAACATTACTACATGCTTTTCTGCCATTTAAACATGTGGATCATACACATCCAGATGCTATTATTAGTATTTGCTGCGCAGATAATGGAAAGCAAATTGCAGAGGAAATCTTTGGGAATAGATTTGTATGGGTCCCGTATATACGTCCAGGATTCAAACTTTCAAAAATGATAGCAGAGGGTGTTCGCAATAATCCACATGCAGAACTTGTCTTAATGGAGAAGCATGGTTTAGTGGTTTGGGGAGATAGTTCTGAAAGTTGTTATCATAAGACAATTTCCATCATCAATGAAGCTGAAAGTTTTATTCAATCAAAGGTACATAACAACTTGTTTGGTGGCAAAAAGTACGAAAGTTTACCTGAAGAAGAACGGAAGGATCTTCTAGCCAAAATAATGCCTATTATTCGTGGTGCAATTAGTAATGAGAAAAAAATGTTACTCCACTATGATGACTCTAGCAAAATATTAGACTTTGTAAATAGTGTGGATGCACCAATATTAGCTAATGTCGGAGCAGCATGTCCAGATCATTTAGTGCATACGAAAAGAGTTCCATTATTTATAGATTGGGACCCTGCTTCCAAGAATATTAGTAACCTAATTGAAAAGATAAAAGAAGGAATAAATCAATTCAAAAAAGAGTATGAACTATATTTTGAACAAAATAAAAATGAAGGAGACATTATTGCAGAAACAGCCCCGAGAGTAATATTAATTCCGGGAGTCGGTATGATTAATACTGGAAAGTCTAGTTCTTTAGCGAAGGTAAGTGGGGAGTTATACCACCGAGCAATTGCTGTAATGCAAGGTGCTTCAGTTCTTGGCAATTTTGTTTCCTTAAATGAGAAGGAATCGTTTGATATAGAATATTGGCCATTAGAATTATACAAGCTGTCATTAGCTCCGAAAGAAGCAGAGTTTTCTAGAAAGGTAGCTTTTATTACGGGCGGAGCAGGTGGAATTGGTAGTGCAACTTGTAAGAGATTAGCAGCTGAAGGTGCACATGTAATTGTTACAGATCTGAATTTGGAAGGTGCAGAAAGAGTTGCTGCTGAAATTAATCAACAATATGGAGAAGGACGAGCTAAAGCGCTTAAAATGGATGTCTCAAGCGAGGAACAAGTCCAAGAGGCTTACAAGCAAGCAGTTCTCACTTATGGTGGTATAGACATAATAGTAAATAATGCAGGTTTAGCAACTTCAAGTCCCTTCGAAGATACATCATTAAAAGAATGGGAATTAAATATGAATGTATTGGGTAAAGGTTATTTCCTAGTTGCTCGTGAGGGTTTTAAACTAATGAAGAATCAAAATAATGGAGGCAATATGGTCTTCATTGGATCAAAAAATTCAATTTATGCAGGAAAAAATGCCTCAGCATATAGTGCAGCAAAAGCATTAGAAGTACATTTAGCTCGATGTATTGCTACTGAAGGTGGACAGTATGGGATTAGAGTTAATTCTGTTCTACCAGATGCTGTATTGCAAGGCTCTGCAATTTGGGATTCGAATTGGCGTGAAGAACGTGCACAAGCATACGGAATACATCCAGATCAATTAGAAGAACATTATCGCAAAAGAACTACCTTACAAGTGAACATATTTCCAGAAGATATCGCAGAATCTGTTGCATTTCTTGCCTCATCCAAAGCAGAAAAAACAACCGGTTGTATGATTACTGTGGATGGTGGAGTACCTGCTGCATTTACAAGATAAAAAAACTTCTATCAGGGATAAATATACTGATAGAAGTTATGAAGAAAATAAAGCGCTTACTTAATAAGGAGGTGCAGGATGAAATATTGTTTAGCAGTAGATATTGGTGCTTCGAGTGGGAAAGTGATGCTTGGTCAACTGAATAGTGACCGATTATTATTGCGTGAAATTCATCGCTTTGACAATCAGTTGATTTATAAAAATGGACACTATTGTTGGGATATTCAATCACTTTTTCAAGAAATAAAGACGGGGGTAAAAAAGTGTCAACAACTTGGTATCTCACCGAGTACGATTGGAATAGACACATGGGCTGTAGACTTCGTGCTCTTAGATGAAAATGATCAATTAATAACCGATGCAATTGCATATCGAGATCCACGAACAGATGGAATGATGGAAAAAGTATTATCCATCATAAGTAAAGAAAAATTATATGGGATTACGGGAATACAATTTCAAAAGTTTAACACCATTTATCAACTCTATGCTGTAAAAGAACAGGACCCTGAATGGTTAAAAAGAGCACAACATTTTCTCATGTTACCAGATTATTTACACTATTTATTAACCGGTGTGAAAGTAAATGAGTATACAAACGCCACTTCTACTCAATTGGTGAATGTATTATCACAGAATTGGGATCATGAGATTATTAGTAAACTCGGAATTAATCAACGCATATTCGGTGAGATAAAACAACCACAAACAATTCTTGGAACTTTACAAAAGGAATTAGTTAAAGAATTTGGCTTTGATATGGAAGTGATTTTACCAGCAAGTCATGATACTGCTTCAGCAGTTATATCAGTTCCTAGTACAGAGGATACAATCTATATTAGTTCTGGTACATGGTCATTAATGGGAGTTGTGAATGATTTACCTATTTGTAGTACAGAAGCAATGGAAATGAATTTTACGAATGAAGGAGGAATTAATGGTCAATATCGTTTCTTAAAAAATATTATGGGGTTATGGATGATTGAAGAGGTGAGGAGAAATTTTGGACATGCTTATTCATACACGGATTTTATGAAAATGGCTAGCCAATTTCCTGACTTTCAGTCACTTGTTCATGTTGATGACCCAAGGTTTCTAAAACCAGAAAATATGGTAGAGGAAATCCAAGCTTATTGTAGAGAAACAAATCAGCAAGTTCCAATACATCCAGGGGAAATAGCAAAATGTATATATGATAGTCTTGTAGATTGCTATGAGAATACAGTCAATGAACTAGAGACAATTTTAGGAAGAGAATTTAAGACGATCCACGTAATTGGCGGTGGGAGTCAAAACCATTTATTAAATCAAAAACTTGCAGATAAGACGAGAAAAGAAGTATATGCTGGTCCGATAGAAGCTACAGCGATTGGAAATTTACTTGTTCAAATGCTGGCTATTGGTGAAATTGATGATGTAAATAAAGCTAAACATATCATAAAAAATTCCTTTGAATTAAAAACGTATTTTCCAGCAAAGGAATTCAAGGAGGAGAGGTAAAGTGAGTACGGAAAAACATTTTAATTTAGCGAAAAAAGAGTATGAAAGATGGGGAATAGATGTAGAGGAAGCATTTGAAAGGCTTAGTAAAATACCAATTTCAATTCATTGCTGGCAAGGGGATGACATTGGTGGTTTTGAGGTTAATAAAAGTGATCTTTCTGGTGGAATTGAAGTAACTGGTAATTATCCTGGAAAAGCTACAACTCCAGAAGAATTACGGATGGATTTAGAAAAAGCTTTATCTCTTATTCCTGGGAAACATAGAATAAATTTACATGCTATTTATGCAGAAACTGATGGTGAAGCGGTTGATAGAAACCAAATAAAACCAAAACATTTTGAGAGATGGGTACAATGGGCAAAAAAACAAGGTGTCGGATTAGATTTTAATCCAACTTTATTTTCACATGAAAAAGCGAATGACGGTTTAACTTTAGCTCACCCCAATCCAGATATTCGCAAGTTTTGGATTGATCATTGTATTGCTAGTAGGGAGATAGGTGAGTATTTTGGTAGGGAGTTAGGAACTCCGTGTTTAACGAATATATGGATTCCTGATGGCTATAAAGACACTCCTAGTGACCGTTTAACGCCTAGAAGACGTTTAAAAGAATCACTTGATACCATTTTTGAAGCTCCAATCGATGAAAATTATAATATTGATGCAGTAGAAAGTAAGTTATTTGGAATCGGTTCTGAAGCATTTGTTGTTGGTTCACATGAATTTTATTTAAGTTATGCTTTAAAAAATCGAAAACTTTGCTTACTCGATACTGGCCATTTCCATCCAACAGAGATGGTATCCAATAAGATATCCGCGATGCTATTATTTAATGATAAGTTAGCGTTACACGTTTCACGACCAGTGCGCTGGGATAGTGATCATGTCGTTACATTTGATGATGAATTAAGGGAAATAGCATTAGAAATAGTTCGAAACGATGCTACCGAAAAGGTTATGATTGGACTTGACTTTTTTGATGCAAGTATTAATCGTGTTGCAGCGTGGACGATTGGGACAAGGAATATGTTAAAAGCATTGCTGTATGCATTGTTAATGCCTCATGTGCAGTTGAAACAATATCAAGAAAATGGAGATTTTACAAGAAGACTAGCATTATTAGAGGAGTTTAAAACATATCCATTCGGTGCAATTTGGGATGAGTATTGCAAAAGAAATAATGTTCCTATTAAGGAACAATGGCTTGAGAAAGTGGAAGAGTATGAGGCTACTGTTCTTTCGAATAGAGAAGCTAAAATACACTCTGATGTTCACTAATATACATTATAAAGAAGAAACATGATCTTAATTTATGGATAATATGAGGTGCACCATGCTTGTAGCAGAAAGGCATATGAAAATTGAACAATTAGTAAATGAAAAAGAGAGTATTCGAGTTTCGGAATTAAGTAGGATTTTTCAAGTAACAGAAGAAACAATCCGTCGTGATCTAGAAAAGTTAGAGTCAGAAGGGAAGTTACAGCGCAGTCACGGCGGAGCAGTAAGTATTAAGCAGAAAACTTCATTTGAAGTTCCTTATTTCGAACGTGAAATTAGAAATATGGAGGAAAAGAAAGCAGTTGCAGAAGAGGCGGTAAAAAGGATAGCAGTAAATGACCGTATTATTTTGGACGCAAGTTCTACTGCTTGGTATATGGCGAAGAGAATCCCTGATATTCCACTGACAGTATTAACGAATTCGATGAAAGTAGCAATGGAGCTTTCTACTAGAGAAAAAATTACGCTGCTTTCTTGTGGTGGGATCTTATTATCGGAGTCATTATCATTTGTTGGACCAATTGCATTGAGTACGTTGGAACGGTATCGGGTTCATAAAGCGTTTATTTCCTGTACAGGTATAGAACAAGTACGTGGTTTAAGTGATGCGAATGAAATGCAGTCGATTGTTAAAAAGAAAATGATTGAAATAGCAGATGAAGTTTATTTACTAGCTGATTACAGTAAGTTTGGAGTGCAATCCTTCTCACAAATAGCATCTATTAATTCGATTGATTATATTATTACTGATTCTAAGACAGATAGTATGAATATAAACACGTATCGTGAATTAGGAATTGATATAACTTGTTGTGATGATTAAATGATGAAAGCGGGGATGGTGTGAAGGTTTCTCTTTTTATCACTTGTTTGGCAGATGTTTTTTATCCCCAAGTGGGTAAAGATGTAGTGGAGATTTTAGAGCGATATGGATGTGAAGTTGATTTTCCAACTGCGCAAACATGTTGTGGTCAACCTGCTTATAATAGTGGTTACCATCAAAATACTAAAGCAGTAGCAAAGCACATGATTAACACATTTTTGGAAGCTGATTATGTTGTTTCGCCGTCGGGATCTTGTGTATTAATGGTTCATGAATATGTCCATTTATTTCAAGATGAAGAAGATTGGCGTATAAAAGCGCAGAAGCTCGCGGATAAAACATATGAATTTACACAATTTCTTCATGATGTACTCCAAATTCAAGATGTGGGTGCGAATTTTCCAGAGAAAGTAACATATCATTGTTCCTGCCATATGACGAGATTGCTAGGTGTTAAGGAAGCTCCTATTAAATTGCTGGAGCAAGTGCAAGGATTAGAATTTGTCGAACTCCCAAATAAAGAGATTTGTTGTGGATTCGGGGGTACCTTCTCTGTAAAAATGGTTCCGATTTCAGAACAAATGGTAGATGAAAAAATAAGTCATATTGAAGAAACTGGTGCGGATGTATTAGTTGGTTCTGATTGTGGCTGTTTGATGAATATCGCTGGCAGAAAGGATCGGATTGGGAAACAGTTTAAAGTGATGCATATTGCTCAAATTCTTAATAGTACAAAAAGTGGTGAATAAAAATGCCAATGAAAATTAGTGATAAAGACTTCTTTCAGCGTGTAGATAAAGGTATTCATGATGGGTTTTTAAGATCTGCAATGGTTTCTGCACAAGAGCGATTGAAAAATAGAAAACACGATGCCGAAATCGAGATAGGAAATTGGGAAGAATGGCGAGATTTAGCAGAGGAAATCCGAAAACATACATTGGAAAACATCGATTATTATTTAGAACAGCTTGCAAATAATGTTGTTTCTGAAGGTGGGCATGTCTACTTTGCTTCTACTGGTGAGGATGCAAATAATTACATTACTAATATTGTAAAAGAAAAACAGGCTAAAAAAATAATAAAATCTAAATCTATGGTAACAGAGGAGATAAGCTTAAACCAAGCGCTTGAGGTTGTTGGATGTAAAGTAATCGAGTCAGATTTAGGGGAATATATTTTGCAATTGGATAACCATGACCCACCATCTCACATAGTGGCTCCAGCATTACATAAAAATAAGGAGCAAATTAGAGATACATTCAAAGATAAAAAAGGATATACGAAGTCATCCAAACCAGAAGAGTTAGCTCTATTTGCAAGAGAACAATTACGGAATGAATTTTTTGAAGCAGATATTGGTATTACTGGATGTAATTTTGCAGTGGCAGAATCAGGAGCAATAACATTAGTAACGAATGAGGGAAATGCAAGACTTGTTACTACTCTACCAAAAACGCAAATTACAGTAATGGGTATGGAGAGGATTGTACCTACATGGGAAGAACTTGATATTTTAGTAAGCATGCTCTGCCGAAGTGCTGTTGGCCAAAAATTAACAAGTTATATTACATGCTTAACTGGTCCAAGAGATAATGATGAGGTTGATGGGCCGGAAGAGTTTCATTTAGTAATCGTGGATAATGGACGTTCCAAATTACTTGGTACGGAATTTCAATCGGCTCTCCAATGTATACGTTGTGCGGCATGTATCAATGTTTGTCCAATTTATCGCCATATAGGTGGTCACTCATACGGTTCTATTTATCCAGGTCCAATAGGAGCCGTCCTTTCACCTCTTTTAGGAGGCTATGATGACTATAAGGAACTACCATTTGCATCAAGTCTATGTGGGGCATGTACAGAAGCTTGTCCGGTAAAGATACCTTTACACGATTTACTCATAAAACATCGAAGAAACATGGTGGAAGAAGAAGAAAGAAGTAGTTTTGGCGAAAAGTTAGCAATGAAGGGGTTTTCCTTAGCGGCTAGCAATCCACTATTTTATCAATTGGGCTCAAAAGTTGCACCAACTGTCATGGGACCACTAGTGAAAGAAGGAAAAATTAAGAAAGGACCAGGACCGATCAAACCATGGACAGATATTCGAGATTTCCCTGAACCTAGTAAAGAAACATTCAGAGATTGGTTTAAGCAACGAGAGAAAGGTAGTGACTTTCATGAGAGCTAGCACCAATATTCACCATAAAGATAGTTTTTTAGATAATATTGCGAAACAGTTAGGACGTCCTAGAAGAACACAAATTGAACAGCCAGTTTGGAAAAATCAACCACAACTAGACCTCTTAAAAGATGTAACAGAAAACCAATTAATAGAATTATTAAAGGAACAGGCTGAAAAAATTCATACTGAAGTAGTTTTTGCGTCAATCGAAACACTACCATCTGTTTTGGATCGCATTTTAGAACATTTACAAAGTAAATCAATTGTTAGTTGGGATGATAAACGATTAGAAGAATTTGGACTTCCATTATTTTTTGAAGGAGCTATATTTAAAGGTTTAGATGTTCATATATGGGACCCTGCTATTGGACAAAAAAATATCGAATTTGCAGAGAAAGCAGATATTGGAATAACGTTCTCAGACATTACTTTAGCTGAATCTGCTTCCGTAGTACTCTTAAGTGACAAAGGAAAAGCTAGATCAGTTAGTTTACTTCCTAAAATCCATGTAGCTATCATTCCAAAGAGCAGTATTGTACCTAGAATGACACAAGCGATGCAACACATTAAACGGTTGGAAGAGCAAGGAAGGAAGCCATCATGTATTAATATTATTTCTGGTCCAAGCAATAGTGCTGACATTGAAATGAATTTAGTTGTAGGAGTACATGGACCATTAAAAGCAATCTATATAATAATAGACGATGCATAAATCGAATATTTTATTGTAAGTGACGATATTGATATACTATAGTGTAAGCGGTTGTTTTTGTTGCTTTTATGCAGTACGATTATTTTTATTTGGAGGTGTATACTAGTTGAATCTAATAGAATTAGTGAAAGAAGAAAAGATTGTAGCAATCGTAAGAGGAATTAAGCAGGAAGATAGTTTAGCGACAGTAGAAGCTCTAGTAGAAGGTGGAATTCGCCTAATTGAGGTAACGATGAATACAGAAGGAGTTTTGGAGATAATCCAACAATGGCGAAAACGATTTGAAAATGAAAATGTATACATTGGTGCTGGTACCGTTTTAGATACGGAAATGGCCCAAGCTGCAATTGATGCGGGTGCACAATTTCTCGTTACACCGAATTTAGATGAGGACGTTGTAAAATTAGCAATAGAACAAGAAATAGATATCATTCCAGGAGTGATGACCCCAACCGAAATTGTAAAAGCCGTGAAAGCTGGTGCAAAAGTAGTTAAGTTGTTCCCAGCCGGAACACTTGGAGTTAAATATATTAAAGAGATAAAAGGACCACTATCTCATGTTCCAATACTAGCAACAGGAGGAGTAAACCTCGATAATATAAATGAATTTTTAGAGCAAGACATTGTTGGTGTTGGATTAGGTGGTAGTTTAGTGAAGAAGGATATGCTAGAAAATAAAAACTTTAAAGCACTAACTGAATTAGCAAGAAAGTACGTCACTGCTGCAAAGGGTGTATAGGGAATGGTAGATGTTGTTACAATTGGCGAAAGCATGATTTTATTTCAGTCACTAAATGATAGTTCTATTCAATATTCACCGTTATTTACTAAATCAGTTGCGGGTGCAGAGTCCAATGTAGCTATCGGACTTACCAGACTTGGTAAAAAGGTTAGATGGATAAGCAAAGTAGGGGACGATGCCTTTGGTAAATATTTGTTAGCAACATTAGCAGGAGAGCAAGTGGATGTTTCAAATTGTATCATTGCAGATAATGAACCGACAGCAATTTATTTTAAGGACTTTAAAGCTTCGCAGGATCCAATCGTTTACTATTATCGAAAGGGATCTGCAGCAAGTAAATTAAATAAAAATGATATACAGCCAGAGTGGTTTCATAATACTCGCCATTTACATGTAACAGGTATTACGCCTGCTTTAAGTAATGATAGTGCTGAAATGATCATTGAAGCTATGAAAGTAGCTAAGAGAAACCATATGACCATTTCGTTTGATCCTAATATTCGTAGAAAACTCTGGACTGAAGAAGAGGCAAAAAGCACCATTCAGAAAATGATTCCTTTATGTGATATTTTTATGCCGGGGTTAGAAGAATGTGAATTTCTATTCGGAAAAAAATCTACTGATGAATATGGCGAATTACTGCTTAATATGGGGCCGAGATTAATTTTACTTAAATGCGGTGCAGATGGTGCAATGGCATATACATCAGAGTATATGATTCATAAAAAGGGAGTTTTTGTGGAAAATATAGTCGACACAGTTGGTGCTGGTGATGCATTTGCCACTGGAAGTTTATCTATTATATTAGATTTACAAAATATCGATATGGAACTAAATAATACTACAAAGATTAAATCTGTGATTGCTAATGCCTTAGAAAGAGGTAATAGATTAGGTGCCTTAGCGATTCAATTTAAAGGTGATTGGGAAGGGCTACCGACTTTAAATGAACTAACTGCAATCGAGCATGGAGAGTCAGTTATTACTAGATAAACACAAGAAAATAGTGCATACTGAAGATGTAAAATATATTTACATTATAAAAATGTTCTACATCAAGGAGGAGAAATAATGTCAAATATTCCTGTAGCAGTACAAATGTTTACTTTAAGAGAAGAAGCAGATAAAGATTTTGAAGGTACATTAAGAAAAGTTGCAGAAATTGGTTATAATGGTGTTGAATTTGCAGGATACGGTGGATTACCTGTTGAAAAAGTAAGGGCTTTACTAGACGAACTTGGTTTGAAAGCAGCATCTAGTCATGTAGGACTTGATGAGTTGAAAAACAATCTTCCTAAAGTAATTGAAGATCAAAAGATATTAGGCAGTAAGTATATCGTATGTCCTTATTTAACGGAGGAACAAAGGTCAGAAGAGTTCTATCAATCACTCATCTCATTTTTAAATGAAGCTGGAGAAGCGTGCCGTAAAGAAGGTATCACTCTTTGCTATCATAATCATGATTTTGAACTAGAACCACTTTCTGATGGAAGATCTGCATTGGAAGCAATTTTTGATGATGTTAATGCCGATTATGTACATACTGAATTTGATGTATATTGGCTTACAAAAGCTGGTCAAAATCCAGTTGAATGGATTAAGCGCTATGACGGTAGAACACCTCTAGTACATTTAAAAGATATGACAACAGATGACGAGAAATTCTTTGCAGAACTTGGTACTGGTGGAGTGGATATTGAAGCAATCTTAAACATTGGTGAAGAAGCTAATGTAGAGTGGTGGGTTGTAGAACAAGATGTAAGCCGTAAAACTCCTTTAGAAAGTATTGAGATTAGCTTTAATTACTTAAAGGAAAAACTTCCATATTTGAAATAACAAAATGGAATAAACCGAGCTATCCAATAAGTCATTCATTTGACTAATTGGATAGCTCTTTGTTTTTCCCCAAAATGCGTCGGCTACATATTCATTATCATGTTTTTTTATTTAAAATGGTGTTAGGAATATTTTGGTGATGACAGCAGGATTATTTACATACATATAAGTTGTAAGTAGTAGGTCATATAATAAATTTAATATTAAGTTACAGAACTTTTATACTATATTTAGTATATGAAATTAGGAGGACTCGAGGTAATAATGTAATTGTAAGCACTTACATTTCAGTTGGCATAAATAGTAATAGTATCTTCCAGAGAACTGAAAAAAATGAAATTTTTTCTTGGGGGTGAAGATAACTACTAGTTTGTAAAAGGTAAAAAACGAACTATTTTAGGATTACTATTTTATGTACAGGGGGGAAATGAATTGAATAAAAAAACATTAGCATTTATGATGTTGTTAATTTTTGTGCTTATTTTTGCTGCGTGTTCCAAGAAGGATGCAGGTGGAAATTCTAATAATGGAAAAAATAATGAAAAAGAAGAAGAGCCATTATTTGAGATTGATTCTAGTTTAGAAGGGGAGATTAGCTTCTGGACATGGACCCCTGATATTTATGAAAAAGTGGTAGAAGGGTTTAATAAAGATTATCCAAATATTAAAGTAAATGTAATCGGATTAGAATTTGGTCCATTACATGATCAGTTACAAACAACACTTGCTGCAGGTACAGGAGCACCTGATGTAGCACAAGTTGAACAAGGGCAATTCCCAAGATATTCAACAAGTGACTTGTTAGAAGATTTATTACAGCCTCCTTATAATGCACAGGAGTATCGTGAATATGTTTCAGAATATAACTGGGAACGCTGGAAATCAGTCGATGGTAAAAGATTAGTAGGTCTTCCTTGGGATGTAACACCAGGTGTGTTCTATTACCGTGAAGATATATATGAAGCGATGGGTTTACCTAGTGATCCAGAAGAATTAGGCGATTTCTTACAAAGTAGCGAAAATTTATTAGATGCTGCTCAAACATTAGCGGCAAACGATATTTATATGTACGATTGGCGCGACCTTCCAGCCGTTCAATATGGTGACGCCATTGGTTATTTTGATTCCAATTATAATTGGACTAGAAATAATGATAAAATGGCAGAACTAGTTGATATTGTAAAACAAGGTATTCAAATAGGCTGGGCACCGCAATTAAGTGGTTTAGGTTCTGATGAAGGTAAACAATTAATGAAGCAAGGGAAAATTGCCTCATTAACAATGGGAAGTTGGGGAGCTCGTGATATTGAAGCTGTATTACCTGAGCAAGCTGGAAAATGGAGAGCAACAAGAATGCCTTTAGACGTAAATGTTGGTTTGGGTGGATCATCCTTTGTTATGCCATCTCAAGGCGAGAATAAGGAGTTAGCTTGGGCATTTATGGAGTGGATGGTACTTTCTGAAGATGCATGGAAAGCATTTGTTGAACATTCCGTACAGCCTTCTTATTCACACATCGTTTCCTTGCCATGGTATCAAGAGCTTACAAATGATTACTTAGGTGGACAACAAGATTATAAGTTTTATAGCTCCCTTGATCCAAATATCCCAGTTAGACGCCTAACTCCACTAGATGGAACTGGATGGCATCATTACATTACTGGGTTAAATGAAGCGATAGATAAAAATATTGACTCAAAAACTATCTTAAATCAAATCGAAGAAAACGCAATGAAGGAACTAGCATCAGAAATAGAAAAACTAAAAGAAGAAATGAATGCAGCATTAGAGTAATACAATAATTGAACCTCCTTGGAAAGGAGACTAAATAACAGGGACTGTTCGATAAGTCCCAAAATGAACCAAGTGGAGAAAACGACTGTTTTCTCCACTTTTTTATTATATTTTTTAGTGCGTCCCGGAAATTAATAATCTTACTAAAATGGTTTTATTTTTCTTTTATATTATAAATAGTATATACTTAGTATTAAATATATTAGGTATGGAGTGTTTAGAATGAAGAAGGAGCCATTATATCAACAAATACAAAATATTATAAAAGAACAGATTCAATCAGGTAAATTGCGATTAGGAGATCGAGTTCCCTCTGAAAAAGAGTTAATGGAAGAGTTTCATGTAAGTCAAATTACAACGAAAAATGCACTTACTGGACTAGCAGAAGAAGGAATTGTGGTTCGTATTAAAGGGAAAGGTACATTTGTTGCAGAGAGTGATTTATTAAAATCACAACAACATTATAGACAGGAATCTAACGGACTTATTGGATTAATATTGCCTACAATGAAAACGAAAGTAGAGCAAGAGTTAGTGAATTACATAGAAAAGTATACTTCGCAGAAAGGATACCAACTATTAATTAAGATAACTCGAGAATCACAGTTTGAAGAAGCAGATGCAATTGAAATGTTTCAAGGAATTGGTGTAAAAGGAATGATTATATTTCCGACCGAGAAGGAAACATATAATGAAGCAATTCTACGCCTAACATTAGATAAATTTCCACTCGTATTAGTCGATAGGTATCTTGAAAATATACGTACATATAGTGTTTCTTCAGATAACAGAAAAGGAACGTTTACAGCAATTTCACACTTACTAGATAAAGGGCATACACACATAGGATTAATATCACCAATCATAACGAATACCGTTACAGAAGAAAGAACGAAAGGTTTTGAAGACGCTTTTATAAAAAATGATATAATGGTGAACAAAAAGCTTTGGTTATTTCTTAATTTTAACAATATTTGTTTTGATAAAACTCCAGATATTATAAAGGAATTTTTAATGGAAAACCCTAATATAACTTCCCTTTTTGTTATGAATGCTGAATTAGCAATTTACACATATGAAGCTATTCAGGCAATTAATAAAGAAAGTAATCGACATATCGAGCTAATATCTTTTGATTCACCTGGAATAATTGGATCCTCCTATATTGAACAAGATATAGATGAATGTAGCAAACAAACAATTAATTTATTAGTAGAACAAATCGATGGGGGCTATAATCCAAAAAGAATATTTGTTCCAGTTAGACTAAAAGTAGAAAATAAATAAAAAACATGGTACGTTTTATACTAAAATTAGTATATATTTCACATCATAGTATAGTGAATAATATAAAATGAAAACACTTACACCTAGGTTTTGCATAAAATATTTTTGCTTGCATAGAAATTCATAGTTTAGGGGGAATTTTTATAAGATTGCTAGATTAAAGCTTTTATTTTTTATCTTTTATAGGGGGAAAATCAATGAATAAAAAATTATTTACATTAATGTTTTTAGTTTTTGTACTTATTATTGCTGGTTGTTCTAGTAAGGGAACGAATAAAGAAACTGGCAATGAGAATGAAAAGGAAAAAGAAAAAGAAGCTATATTTGAGATTGATAAGGATTTAGAAGGGGAAGTAAGTTTTTGGACATGGTCACCAGATATACATGAAGAAGTTGTAGCGGAATTTAATAAAGAATATCCGAATATTAAAGTGAATGTAATCGGCCTTGACTTTGGTAAATTACATGACCAATTGCAGACTACCCTTGCTGCAGGCTCTGGTGCTCCAGACATAGCACAAGTAGAACAAGGGCAATTTCCTCGCTATTCAACAGGTGATTTAGTAGAGGATTTATTACAACCTCCATATAATGCAGAGAAATTCAAACAATATCTTTCAGATTATAACTGGGAACGTTGGATGTCTGTAGATGGAAAAAGGTTACTAGGGATGCCTTGGGATGTAACTTCAGGAGTATTCTATTATCGAGCAGATATATATGAAGAAATGGGATTACCAAGTGATCCTGAAGATTTAGGAGAATTTTTACAAGATAAGCAAAACTTATTAGATGCAGCACAGACACTAGCTGCAAATGATATTTACATGTATGATTGGCGCGATTTACCTGCAGTTCAATATGGGGACGCTTTAGGTTACTTTGATTCTGAATACAACTGGACTCGTAATACAGAAAAAATGGCAGAGCTAGTTGATGTCGTAAAACAAGGTATTCAAATTGGTTGGGCACCTCAATTAAGTGGTCTAGGTTCGGATGAAGGAAAGCAATTAATGAAACAAGGGAAGATCGCTTCACTTGCGCTTGGAAGTTACGGAGCTCGTGATTTAGAAGCAGTATTACCAGAACAAGCTGGTAAATGGCGTGCAACTAAAATGCCACTAGGTGTAAATGTAGGGCTTGGAGGATCATCTTTCGTTATTCCATCACAAGGAGAAAACAAAGATGTCGCTTGGGCATTCTTACAATGGATGACTCTATCAGAAGAAGCTTGGAAAGTATTTATTAAGCACTCTGTTCAACCTTCTCATTCACATATTACATCATTGCCATGGTACCAAGAGTACGAGAGTGAATATTTAGGTGGTCAACAAGATTATAAGCTTTATAGTGAAATTGAGAAACAAATTCCTGTAAGACGTTTAACTCCGCTTGATGGAATTGGTTGGGAACATTATATTACTGGGCTAAATGAAGCGGTTGATAAGAATATCGATTCGAAAACAATCCTAAATCAGATTGAAGAAAATGCGATGAAAGAGCTTGCGTCTGAAATTGAAAAATTGAAAGAAGAAATGAATGCAGCATTAGAATAAAATTACAAGGTTTGCTCCTTTGGTATTGTGTATACCAGAGAGCAAACCTTTTTTATTTTAAATTTTTAAATTAGTATGAACTTAATATAATTAATAATAACTTAGATTAAGATAATATGATTTAATAGTAGAAAAAGGAAGAAATCAGTCTCTATTAAATGAATAACGATATAAAAAAAGAGTAAATTTAAACTAAAATGTTTCGTGTAAACGATCGGATTCTACTATGATTAGATAACATGGCTTGACATAAACACTTGATAATATTGCAATTGTAACCACTTAGAAATATGTTATTATTGAAATCTTTGTATTTCTTTACAAAGAATAATAAATAGTATAACTTTTGAGTATTAATTCTAACCAAAGTAATAAAAGTATATTTTATACTAATTATAGTATACAACAGCATGACCCTTTTTTGTAAAATCTAAATTGAAAGCACTTACAAAGAAGAAGGGGAGGAAGTTGAAATGAAAAAAATGTCAAAATGGATGTTAGCATTATTTTTAGTTGTTTTTGCATTTATTACAGGCTGTAGCAAAGATTCTTCAGGAGACGATGACGGGAAAATAGTTTTATCTTTTATGGGGCATGGGAATCCGGATGAAAAGAAAATCTTTGAATCTGTTATCAAGTCATTTGAAGAAACATATGACAATGTAAAGGTGAATTATACTAGTGTTCCACCAGGTGAATATGCACAAAGACTTTCAACATTAATAGCTTCCGGTAAACACCCAGACGTATACTATGCAGCTGGACCAGAGTTTGCGAGATTTGTTGCTGCTGACCAATTGTTGAATTTACAGCCATATTTGGATTCAACAGACATTTTTGATCCTGATAATGTTTGGGAGCAGGCACTAAATCGTTATCGATTTAATGGAAACACTGTAGGTGAAGGAGATTTGTATGGATTACCTAAAGACGTAGGACCGTGGGCTTTAGCTTATAATAAGAATTTATTTGATGAAGCAGACGTAGATTACCCACCTGCAGATCTTACAAACTGGACTTGGAATGAATTAATTGAGACTGCAAAAAAATTGACGAAAGATACAAATGGCGATGGAAGAACGGACCAATACGGTATTGCAGGCTTTCCTTTGGAAAATGCTGTCTGGGCAAATGGTGCTGATTATGTAGATTATGAAACTGGTGAAATAAAAATTGATAGTCCGGAATTTATAGAGGCAATGCAGTTTGTTGTTGATTTAAATCATAAGCATGGTGTATCCCCTTCCCAAGAGGCAGAACAAGCGCAAAATTCTTATACTAGGTTTGTCTCCGGTGGAGTGGCAATGTTTCCAATGGGGCCTTGGGACCAACCTGCTTTCTGGGAATTGCCTTTTGAGTGGGACCTGGCTACTTGGCCTGCTAGTCCAAATACTGGAAATACAGCAACGTGGTTAGGATCAATGGGATTTGTTGTCTCAAAAAAAACAAAACATCCGGATGAGGCTTTTGCGCTAGCATCTTATTTATCATTAGATGAAAATGGACAAAGACAATTTATGGAACTAGGACAACAAGTTCCTAATTTAAAGGATTTAACAGAGAATGAGTTTTTAAAAATGGATAAATCTCCAGAAAACAGACAAGAATTTATAGATATCATTCAAGATTATGGGCATCCAAACCTTGGTTGGAGATCTCCAGATACAAAATGGTTAGACACATTTAATGAAGAGGCTTCTAAAGTGTGGAATGGAGAAGTAACTGTTAAAGACTGGGTTAAGGAAATGAAACCTAAGCTAGAAGAATTATATAAAAAAGGGAATTTGGATTGATGATAGTAAAATAATAGAAGCATAATCTAGTAGATAATATTCTACTAGATTATGCCAATAAAAACCTAAAGCAATAATTAGGAGGGGTGGATTTGAGTTTAGAAGTTGAAAGGGCAGAAAAAATCTTGAAGAAGACAAGTTTTTCCTCCATACCAACCTTTAGAAAAAAGGAAATATTGCTAGCATATCTTTTTGTTGCTTCCCCCATTATTGGATTTATTTTGTTTGGTTTTATTCCCACTGTTTGGTCAATCGGACTAAGTTTTACAGAGTGGGATTTATTATCTCCTCCTAAATATATTGGGGTAGAAAATTATAAAGAATTATTACAGGATGAAAAAGTATATAAGTCTATATTTAATACTTTATATTTAATGCTTGGAGTTCCAATTGGAATGATTATTTCCTTAATTTTAGCTGTGATGATGAATAGGAAAATTATGGGGTCTTCAGCGTTTAGGGCGATATACTATATACCGGTTATTTCTCCAATAATTGCAGTTTCATTGGTTTGGCAATGGATCTTTAACTATGATTTTGGACTTTTAAATAACCTGTTATGGGATTGGTTTGGTATTGAAGGTCCGAATTGGTTAGGTGATGCCTCTTGGGTTAAACCGTCTTTAATTATTATTGGAGTTTGGAGTGGAGTAGGAAGCACGATGATTCTCTACTTAGCTGGTCTTCAATCAATCCCAACATCTTATTACGAGGCTGCCGATGTTGACGGTGCAAATATATTCCAAAAATTTTTCCGCATTACATTACCTTTATTAACACCAATACACTTTTTTGTCATTGTTATGGGGGTAATCGGAGCTTTTCAGTCATTTAGCCAAATCTACATTTTAGCTGGTGATGGTGGTCCAGAATATAGTGCTGCAACGATAGTATTCAATATCTTCCAGAATGGGTTTGATTATTACAATATGGGTTATGCTAGTGCGACTGCATGGATTCTTGGTGTTATCGTATTTGTGGTTACTTTAATCCAATTTAAACTATCAAAACGCTGGGTTTATGAAGGATAAGGGGGGATTACTATGCGTAGAGAAAAAATATTAAATGCATGGGCATTTCTTTTATTGTTGCTAGGAACTGCAATCATGTTGGGGCCATTTATCTGGTCTATTTCGACATCGTTAAAAGATCAAAGAAATGTATTTCAAATACCACCCAAATGGATTCCTGACCCATTTACATTTAAAAATTATGTGGACGTTTGGGATGAAGTACCATTATTAAGTGGAATGCTCAACTCGGCAATAATTGTAGTTCTAGTATTGGTTATCGGTATCTTCACCTCTACAATGGCTGCATATGCTTTTGCTAAAATTAATTTCCCATTTAAGGAACCGATATTTTTAGCGCTCTTAGGTACCATGATGATTCCGTACGCTGTTGTAATGATTCCACAATTCATTATGTTTTCTAAATTGGATTGGGTGGATACATTACTACCATTAATAGTACCTGGTTTGTTTGGGAATATTGTCATCATATTTTTCCTCAGACAATTTTTGCAAAGTGCTCTGCCAGATGAATTAATTGAAGCAGCGAAAATTGACGGAAGTGGATTTTTCCACACCTTTTTTAAAATCGTTATTCCAACTGCAAAGCCAGCTATTGCTGCACAAGCAGCACTCAGTTTTATGGGGATATGGAATGACTTCTTAGGACCCTTGATTTATCTGCATTCACCTGAAAAGCAAACAATTCAGGTTGTTATTGCACAAATGCAGGCGTTATATATGGGTTCATCTAATTACCCATTAATACTTGCTGCATCGATAATATCTATGGTTCCTTGTATTATTATCTTCTTGTTCTGTCAAAAATATTTTGTTCAATCTCTAGCGATCACAGGTATTAAAGGGTAGTAACATATATTTCATCATTCATATTCTGAAACTTAATGGTTTCATGAAGAAATATGGATACTAAATTAATATTTTAAATAATAGATACATCGCTCTCCGAAGGGGGAGCTATTTTTTATTAAATAGATAGTAAAGAAAAGTATATTTTATACTAATTATAGTATATAAAACTTATTGGCATTTTACTAAGATTTATATGAAAGCACTTACTTCGTGATCTATTAAAACATATAGGGGTTGTTCAAAATGAGCTTAAATAAATGGTCACAAATAATAATATTTTTATCTATGTTGCTTATTTTGAGTAGCTGCCAACAGGTGGAGGAGGCAAAGGTGGACATTAAAATAGATACTAATGCAACTTATTCTAATCCTTTTCAACTTCCAGATGAATGGTCAGACTATGGGCTTGGTGATCCATATGTATTGCGACATAATGGAATGTATTATTTATACGTCAGCACGAAAGATAATCGGCCTGGAATTAAAGGCTGGAGTTCTGAGGATTTAGTTAATTGGAAGTATGAAGGTATGGTAACAGAGGATGAACGTACAACATCAGCATATGCTCCAGAGGTTGTATATTGGAATGGAATGTTTTATATGTACACGTCTCCTGCAGGAAATGGGCATTATGTGTTAAGTAGTGATAGCCCTACTGGTCCTTTTGAAATTAAGACAGAAAACCTAGGGATGACGATTGATGGGTCTGTTTTTATTGATGATGATGGTTCTTGGTATTTTACGCGAGCGGGAGACAAAGGGATTGTTGGTCATCAAATGAAGGATCCATTTACATTTGAATTCCCTATAAATACGAACCTCTTTTTAGGTCATTGGACTGAAGGATCAATGATAATTAAAAAGAATGATAGATATTATATGACATATACAGGGAATCATGTTTTCAGTAAAGGTTATCGGATTAATTATGCTGTTTCTGAGAAAAATCCTTTGTCAGGGTATGAAATTCCTGATCATAATCCGATTATTATTAATACAACAGATGATTTCGTAGGTCTAGGTCACAATTCAATTGTTATGGGGCCAAATTTAGATTCATATTATGTTGTCTATCATAATCTTGTTGGTAGTTCGGCGGAAGGTCCTCCAGTTCGACAAATGAACATTGATAGATTCGTATTTAATGGAAAGAAGATGGATGTATTAGGTCCTACTAATTATGCAGTTCCAAATCCAGAAAGACCGGATTATGAACAAAGGTGGACAAATGAACATCAACCGACTTTTAATAAACTATCTAATTCAGAAGAAGCATTGTTCCTGAGTGGTTCTAGTACAGAAACTTATTTTACAGCGGAGTTTAACTTTTCTTTAATAAATCCAATAGAAAATGCAAGATTCAAAATACTATTTTCATATGAAGATGAATCTAATTATGGATACGCCTCCATAAATCAGAAAGAGAAGGAAATAGAAGTTTTTCAAGTTAGTGAAGGAATAGAACAGTTAATGGATTCAAATTCTTTTCCTGAGGAGTTTGATTTTACAAAACTTCATACAGTAAGAGTGGAAAATAAAGAAACTGAGACGGTAATATTTTTGGATGGAATGAAAAAGGTTGTTGTATCAGAAAGTGGCTTTGGAAATGGAGAAATTGGTTATGTAATAGAGAATGTTGAAGTGAACATTGGCTATACAGCATTTTCTAATCATGTCGATAGTTCAAGCGACTTTGAAGTATATAAGCCGATTCCAGGTACTATTGAGGCAGTACACTACTTAGAGGAAGAAAAGCGCGGGTTTTATGTAAAAGAACAGACGGAAAAAAACGTCTATCGTAGTAAAGTTCCGATTCAATTACTCGATAGCGGGGCATATTCTGTATCGCTTCATAATAAAGGTGATTGGCTTAAATATAAAGTGAATGTAAAAGAATCAGGATTATACGGTGTCTCAGCAATAATTAATCCGAAATCTTTTAAAAAGAATGCAAAAATTGAAATGTCCATAGACGATGAAAAACCAGTAAAAGCAAAAGTTTCAAAAGCTGATCTAGTTGAGGAATCTACTTTAATGAAGGTAAGTTTGGGCACAATCGATTTAAAAGAAGGATTTCATGTATTTAAATTCTTACTTGATGGTGGAGAAATAGAGTTTGAACAATTGGAATTTTATAAAGTAACAGAGGAAGAAGAAGAAATTAAAAATGGATTGAAAAATATTAAAGTAGAGGATATTCACGGTAATTGGACTGGTTCTGACGGGATTTTGATATCTAATAGTGGGGAAGATATGAAATTGTACACCGGCGACACTAGTTGGTCAGATATGGATGTAGAGCTAACTTTTGAAATTACAAATAATCTTATGTCGGAAGCGGGATTACTTTTTAGAGTTACAAATGAATCAACTCATCCACATCAAGTACAGGATTCGTTAATGGGTTACTATGTTTCTGTTAATGGAAGAAATATAACATTAAAGAAATTAAATTATGATACAACCATTTTAACATCGGAATCGGCTGATATAGAATTTGGAAAAGAACAGCGTTTACGAGTTAAAGTAGTCAAAAATAAGATCGATGTCTTCTTAAACGGTGAAAAGAATCCAATTATTTCATATGAAGACCCAAATGCATTCATGGTTGGAAAAGTAGGTGTACGATCCGAATATTCAGAAGTGAACTTCAAAAACCTTCTTATTCGGACATTAAAATAGTTGTAAATCAATACTTATTCTTAATGTTGGCAATATGTTGATTGGAACTGAGGGTAAGCAACTTTTATGGATTTCGCTAGCAGGGGGTACCTACAGTAGAACCAACAATCAACATTTATATAAAAAATAGTATAAGGGAGAATTACAAAATGACAAACAACACAATTCCAAGAAAAGAATATCCAAGACCACAATTTGAACGTCAAGACTGGGTGAATCTAAATGGTGAATGGGAATTTGCCTTTGATAAAGATAACATTGGAGAAAAAGAAAAATGGTTCAATAAGGATAAACTAAATCAAAAAATTATCGTTCCTTTTACGTATGAAACAGAAGCTAGTGGAATTGGAGAAGAAGAATTTTGTGCTAATATTTGGTACCAAAAGGAAGTAACAGTACCTACTGAATTTGAAAATAAGCGTATTATTCTTCATTTTCAAGCAGCGGACTACATTACAAAATTATGGGTTAATGGCCAATATGTTGGTAAACACAAAGGTGGCCAAATTGCATTTTCTTTTGATATTACAAAATATCTTTCAGCAGACAGAAAATTAAACATAGTAGTTAAGAATGAAGACAGTTTCAGTTGTGCACAACCACGCGGAAAACAAAGATGGCTTCCTGAAAATTTCGGTTGCTGGTATGTGCAGACAACAGGTATTTGGCAAACTGTTTGGTTAGAATTTCTTAATGAAGCAAATTTAGAGTCTGTAAAAATTACGCCAGATATTGATACTGAATCCGTAGAATTCAATTTAGAGTTTTCTGAAGATGTATTACAACCAAATCTTGTGCTAAAAACAGAAATTTCCTTTGAAAATCGTATCGTAAAAGAATTTGAGGTGGGAATAAATCGCACTCTCCATACAGTGAAAACAGATATTGCTAGCGAATACTTCCATTGGAAAATAATGCAATGGTCACCGCATCACCCTAATTTATATGATGTGAAATTCACGTTATATAAAGATGGAAAGGCAGTAGATGAAGTTCAGTCTTATTTTGGAATGAGAAAAGTGTCTATTGAAAATGGAAATGTGTTATTAAATAATACTCCAATCTATCAAAGACTTTTATTGGATCAAGGATATTGGAAGGAAAGTCATTTAACTCCTCCTTCAGAGGATGCAATTTTAGAAGATATTGATAGAACACTAGAAATGGGCTTTAACGGTGTTCGGAAGCATATGAAGGTAGAAGACCAACGTTTCCTATATTGGGCTGATAAGAAGGGACTATTAGTTTGGTCAGAAATGGCAGCAACGTATGAATTCTCAGATGAAGCAGTTCAAAACTTCACCGAAGAATGGATGGAAGTAGTAAAACAACAATATAATCACCCATCTATCATTACGTGGACTCCATTCAATGAATCTTGGGGTGTTAAAAATATTTATACAGACGTAAAACAACAAAAGTTCACAGAAGCTATTTACTATTTAACAAAGGCGTTTGATAGCATGCGTCCTGTTATTGTAAATGATGGTTGGGAACATACTATCTCTGATATCATTACTCTTCATGATTATGTGGAGTATGGAGATGAATTTACAGAACGTTATCAAGATAAGGAAACAGTTCTTAATAACTCCATTGCATTTAATAAGGGAAAACATGCGATGGCTCAAGGTTACGAATATAAAGGTCAGCCTGTTATTGTTAGTGAATATGGAGGTATCGCATTCAATAGTGAAGAAGGATGGGGTTACGGCAATCAGGTGAAAAATGAAGAAGAATTCCTTCACCGCTATGAATCAATTACACAAGCAATTAAGGATATGAAATATATATCAGGTTTCTGCTATACGCAAATAACCGATGTACAGCAAGAAGTAAATGGACTACTTACAGAAGATAGAAAGCCAAAAATTGATTTAGAGAAAATCAAGAAAATTAATTTACAATAACTCTTTTAAAAGAAACTGCTTGGAAAACAGAAATTAAACCAAGCAGTTTTCCTTTCCATTAATCAATTTAGGAGGTTTTATCGTGTCAACAAAAGTATTTCAAAATCCATTATTAAACCCAGGGCCAGATCCATGGATTTATCATCATACGGATGGTATGTATTATTTGATGGTAACGAAAAGAAATAAATTAGTTTTACAGCGAAATACAGCTCTCAGTAAAGTAGCGCAAGGAGAAGAAAAAACAATTTGGTTACCTAGTGAGACAGATTATTTTAAAGCGAATTTTTGGGCACCAGAACTACATTATATCGAAAATAAATGGTATGTATATTTTACTGCTAATGATGGTGGCGGAGATGACACTAGAAGAGTACTAGTGATTGAAAATAGTAATGAAGATCCATATGTTGGGGACTGGGAATTAAAAGGTGTAATTAATACAGAGCGACCAGGATTAGATGGTTCTGTATTTTATCATAAAGAACAATTATATTTCCTTTATGCAGGCTATGGGCACTTTCCGGATTATGGTTCAGCTATTTATATTGCTGCAATGGAGAATCCTTGGACATTAAAAGGAGAAGAAGTACTTTTGACAAAACCGGAATATGACTGGGAGAAACAAGGAGGGATGGCAATTAATGAAGGCCCTGTTATCTTGAAACGCAACGAAAAATTGTTTCTTGTATATTCTGCAAGCACAACATGGTCCGATGATTATAGCCTTGGGATGCTAACAATAAATGAGGATGACGATGTGTTAGATGTTAATGCTTGGTCTAAATCACCAAAACCTGTTTTTAGTAAGAATGTGGAGCAAGGTGTGTATGGTCCTGGACATAATAGTTTTACAACATCCCCGGATCGAACGGAAGATTGGATTGTGTATCATGCGTTCACAAATGGTGGGGAAAATAACCCGGAACGTAGTTTGAGAATACAGGCGTTTTCTTGGAATGAAGATGGAACGCCTAATTTTGGTAGACCTATAGGATTAGCAAATGATATACCAGTTCCTTCCGGAGAATGATAGTTAAATTTATAGTAATAAAGGAATATATTGAAGTATTGTCGAATATTAATGATAGAATTTAATTAATATTCATCTGGAGAGGTTGGTTGTTATGAGTGAAAAAATTCGGATTGGAATGATAGGAACCGGAGGCATATCCCATTGGCATGCTAGACAATTAAAAGAGTTGGATAATGTGGAGATTATTGCAATTGCTGATCCTAACCAACAAAGTAAAGATAAAATAGTCGCTGATATAGGTTTAGCCAATGTAAAGCAATTTTCTGATTATCAGGATATGTTTCAACATGTTCAATTAGATGCAGTAGTAATATGTTCTCCACATACATTGCATTTTCAACAGGCAATTGATTCATTAAATAATGGCTGTCATGTCTTAATTGAAAAACCAATGGCATGTTCAGAATATGAAGCTCAACAAATGATCAATACTGCTAAACATTTAGGGAAAGTATTGCAAGTTTCATATCAACGTCATTTTCAACCTGATTTTCTGTTTATCCGTGATGCGATTGCAGATGGATTAATTGGTAATTTAACATCCGTAACTGCTTCCTTATATCAAGATTGGGGTTACCTAACAACAGGTTCATGGAGACAAAATCCTGCACTTTCAGGTGGAGGAATGTTGATGGATTCCGGTAGCCATATTTTAGATGTTCTCCTTTGGACGACTGGATTAAAGCCTGTTGAAGTAAGCGCTCAAATACAAAAACATAATGCTGCTGTGGAATTGGATTCCTTCACATCGATAAGATTTGAAAATGATGTGATTGCTGGTGTAAATATTGTAGGTAATGCTCCGTGCTGGCATGAAACATATGTGTTCTGTGGCGAAAAAGGTGGTATCTTCTTCGATAATGGTAATATTACTGTTCGACTAATAGGAGAGGAACCATATACTCCAAAACTTCCAAAACAAACGACAAATCAAGATAAAAGTTTCATAGATGCTATAGTAGGGAAGCATGAAGTACTAGTTCCTGGTGAATTTGCCAAGCAAGTAGTGAAGCTAACTGAAATGATTTATCAAGCAGCAGATTATAAACCAACTGGAAAATAAATCTGTATGTGAATCCGAATAATGGTATTTTAACTATACCGCTTCGGAAATACACTACGCTTTCCACGGGCTTAGAAAAGTGAAAATTCATATCCGATGTGAACGCAGTTAGAATAATAACCCGAACTATCTTGAGTTTTATCAAATGATAGTTCGGGTTTTTAATTCGACTATTTTCTTTTGTCCCAGTTTCTTTTTACTTAACATGTTGGATGTTTTATGATGTCAAAAAAACATGCGGAATTTCAGCTTTCTTTTTCAAGAAATATGGCAAATTTATTCCTTTATGCTTAAATTTCTTGAAATTTTACAGGAAAAAGGAGAAAATGCTATAAAAGGATAGGGAGTTGCTTTAGATGATATTAGATGAAAAGCTCCTTCAGCATGATGATATAGTAGTAGCGGAATTAGAAAAAGACCTCCGATACATAGCTGCTATTATTAAGCAGAAGGGTCGCGAGTTGTTGGCAGATTATACGATTACACCTCCACAATTTGTAGCTCTACAATGGTTATTTGAAGAAGGAAATATGACGATAGGGGACTTGTCTCAAAAGATGTATCTTGCCTTTAGTACGACAACTGATTTGATTGATCGGATGGAGAAAAAAGAACTTGTCACACGTATGAAAGATCCGAATGATCGTCGCGTAGTCAGAATTCAATTGTTAGAAAAAGGTGAAAAAATAATAGATGAAGTTATCAAAAAACGCCAAAAATATTTACAAGATATTTTAGGAGATTATTCAGCAGATGAAGTAATTTTGTTGAAAGATAATTTATCTAAGCTCCATCAACAAATGCGGAAAGAATGAGGCGGAAATGTTAGAACAGGCAATCGGTGTTATTGACTCAGGAGTAGGCGGGCTAACAGTTGCGAAAGAAATAATGAGGCAAATGCCCAATGAAATAATCTATTATGTAGGTGATACAGCTCGTTGTCCATATGGTCCTAGACCAAAACATGAAGTGCGAAAATTCACCTTACAAATGGCAGGCTTTTTAATGAATCGTAATATTAAAATGCTTGTTGTTGCATGTAATACAGCAACTGCAGTTGTACTAGAAGAATTGAAATCATTTCTTCCAATACCCGTTATCGGTGTTATTTCTCCTGGGTCAAGAGCAGCACTAAAAGCAACAGAAAATGGAAAAATAGGTATTTTAGGTACAATTGGAACCATTAATAGTAAGGCATATGTACGTGAGCTAACACTTATTAATCACCAAGTTGAAGTAATACAATTAGCATGTCCTAAATTTGTTTCGATTGTTGAAAGTTTTGAATATCAAAGTGCTATAGCCAAAAGGGTAGTAGAAGAAACTCTACAACCAATTGTCGGTAGCGGTATTGATACACTTGTATTAGGATGTACTCATTATCCTCTATTAGGACCTCTCATCGAAAATGTAATGGGACCTAATGTGAAAGTTATTAGTTCTGGTGAAGAAACCGCACAAGAGGTTAGTGCTATATTACAATTCCAAAATATGTTAAATACCACTACAACTTCACCAAAACATATTTTTTATACGACCGGTTCTCCGAAGCTTTTTAAGCAAATTGCGTATGATTGGTTGAATATAAAAGATATTCAAGTAGATATAGCTCATTTAGCAAGCTTAGATAAAGAATTTGAAAAATAGCTCTCCTTCTGGAGGCTATTTTTATTTTATTTATAGATAAGAAATTTACAAAACTTTCTTCTTTCCGGTCTATTCCGAATCGATAGCTCGTATACATTTAGTACAAACTGTCTTAGGAGGGGTACGAAATGTCAAAATATACTAGGATCGCTATTACTACAGCAGCTGTACTTGCAACGAGTGTGTTTTTATCAGGCTGTGGTTTATTCGGTAAAGATAAAGAGGCTTTGGATCCACCGCCAAAACAAAATGTATCACATTTGGATGAAAATGAAGACCTCGATTCTTTAACAGATACGGAAACATCTGGAGAAGAACAAGTAGAAGCAGTCATGACAGATCTTTACTTAATTGATAAGAATGGGCTAGTAGTAGGTCAATCATTACCGTTACCAAAAACGAATAGTGTTGCAAAGCAGGCTTTGGAGTATTTAGTGGCAGATGGAAAGATATCTGATATTTTACCTAATGGTTTCCGTACTGTATTACCTGCAGGTACAAATGTTGATGTTGATATTCAAGATGGTAAAGCAATTGTAGACTTTTCGGAGGAATTTAAAAACTACCAAGCAAGTGATGAACAAAAAATTCTCCAAGCTGTAACATGGACGTTAACTCAATTTGATACAGTTGATTCTGTTGAATTAAGGGTGAATGGATACCCTCTAACGGAAATGCCTGTTGGAGGAACGCCAATTAGCGAGGATGGATTAACACGTGCAGATGGTATCAATACAGGATTTGCTGATGTAGTGGATGTAACGAATACGCGTCCACTTACTGTCTACTATTTAGCACAAGGCCTTGATAATTATTACTATGTACCAGTTACAACTCGTGTATCAAACTTAGAAGAAGATAATATCAAAGCTGTAATTGACCAGTTAGTTGAAGGTCCTACGATAGAAGCTTCATTAATGACTGTATTAGATGGTGATGCATTGTTGTTAGACGACCCGACGATTAAGGACGGAGTTGTTACACTTAACTTTAATGAGGAAATTCTCGGAAACAGTGAGACAAAAGAGATTTCTACTGAAACATTACAATCACTCGTCCTTTCTTTAACGGAACAGGCTGGAATTGAAAGTGTCGCTGTCATGGTTAATGGAGATGGAGGACTTGTGAACGAAGATGGGGAAGAACTGACAGAACCAGTTACCCGTCCTGAAAAAGTGAACACAGGTAGTTTTTAATTGTGAAAATTTGATATACTATAATACAAAGAGAAGAGGTTGGCCATTGCCGCCTCTTTTCCGTTTTTCAGTAGAGGGAGGAAGTCTATGCGATTTGATGGTAGAGACTCACATGAGTTAAGAAATGTACAAATTGAAACAAATTATTTAAAACATCCAGAAGGGTCTGTGTTAATTTCAGTTGGTGACACGAAGGTTATTTGTACAGCTAGTATTGAGGATCGTGTCCCTCCATTCATGCGTGGTGAAGGCAAGGGATGGATAACAGCTGAATATTCCATGCTTCCTCGCGCTACAGAAACTCGAAATATTCGAGAATCGTCCAAAGGAAAAGTTTCTGGTCGCACGATGGAAATTCAAAGATTAATTGGTAGAGCATTGCGTGCAGTTGTTGATTTAGAAGTCATAGGAGAACGAACAGTTTGGATTGATTGTGATGTTATCCAAGCAGATGGAGGCACTCGTACTGCTTCGATTACAGGTGCATTCGTAGCTATGTCGATGGCATTACATCAGCTCTATATCGAGAAAAAATTAAAAGCATATCCAGTAAGAGACTTCTTAGCTGCTACAAGTGTAGGGATATTAGAAGAAGTAGGGGTCATATTGGATTTGAATTATGTAGAAGATAGTTCTGCATTAGTTGATATGAATGTTGTCATGACTGGAGTAGGGGAGTTTGTTGAATTACAAGGAACTGGTGAAGAATCAACGTTTAGCGCTACACAGCTTCAAGAAATGCTTGCTCTAGCAAATGACGGACTAAAAGAATTGATGAACATTCAAAAAGAAGTGCTTGGTGCCGATATTACTAATCAAATCGAGCAAAAAAGTGGAGAATAACGATGGGTAGAAAAGTAATTATTGCTACTAAAAATAAAGGCAAAGCAAAAGAATTTGAAGCATTATTTTCAAAGTTCAATTTGGAAGTGTTAACACTTTTAGATATTGAAAATGCACCAGATGTAGAAGAAACTGGAGCTACATTTGAGGAGAATGCTGTTTTAAAAGCCGAAGCAATTAGTCGATTTACTAGGTCCATTGTAGTAGCGGATGATTCTGGGCTAGTCGTGGACGCACTAGATGGAAGGCCGGGCATATATTCCGCTAGATATGCTGGTGAAGAGAAAAATGATGAAGCTAATATTAATAAGTTATTAAGTGAATTAAAAGATGTTCAGCAAGAAGAGAGGACAGCGCGTTTTTACTGTGCTCTAGCAGTTGCCATACCTGAGGAAGAAACGTTAGTTGTTGCTGGAAAATGTGAAGGGCTTATCATGAATGAACGTCGTGGAACAAATGGGTTTGGTTATGATCCAGTTTTTTATGTTCCTTCCTTAGAGCAAACTATGGCAGAACTAAGTTCCGAACAAAAAAATAGCATTAGTCATAGAGCAAATGCACTTAAAAATTTGCAGCCTCTAATCGAGAGGATTTTCGCAAAGAGGTGAGAGTGAGATGAAATTACTTGTAGTAAGTGATAGTCATGGGGAAAGAAGCATTCTGAAAAAATTACATGATAGATATGTAAGTGAAGTAGATGCAATGATACATTGTGGAGATTCAGAGCTACATGCGGTTGACCCCGTTCTGAAAGGGTATACGGTAGTGAAGGGGAATTGTGATGTAGATAATGCTTTTCAAGAGGAAGTAGTTCAAAAAGTAAGTGGATCTACAGTATTTGTAGCCCACGGCCATTTACATCAAGTGAATTCTTCCCTATTAAATTTATCTTACCGTGCCAAAGAAAATGCTGCTGATTTTGTGTTTTTCGGACATACTCATTTACTTGGTGCCGAAATAATAGATGGAATGTTGTACTTAAATCCAGGAAGTATTAGTTACCCTCGTGGTGGAAATCCACGAACATATGCAATCATAGAGAAAACAGATATTGCTATTACTGCTTATTTTTACAATGAACAATATATAGAAATAGAAACATTGCGGCAAACTTTTCATTTTTATCAGGATTAAAAGGGAGATGGAAAAATTGAAGGTATTATTACTAGATCTAGATTCAACAAGCCCAAAACATTTAAGTTGTTACGGTTATCATCGAAATACTTCTCCGAATATCGATAAAATAGCGGACCAAGGTGTGAGGTTTACAAATTACTATACGTCAGATGCACCATGTTTTCCTTCGAGAACTGCATTAATGACAGGGCAATTCGGAATACATAATGGTGTCGTTGGACACGGAGGAACAGCTGGGGATGTTCGTAATGAAGGGATCCATCGTGAATTTAAATCTCGATTAGAAACAGCTAGCTTTCCTTCACTATTTCGTTCTTTAGGAATGAAAACTGCTTTAATTAGTCCATTTGCAGAAAGACACTCCGCATACACGTTTTATGCAGGATTCAATGAAATGTATAATACAGGTAAATCAGGTATGGAATCAGCAGAGGAAGTTACACCAACTGTCGTAAATTGGCTAGAAAATAATGCGCAAAAAGATGATTGGTTCTTATATGTTAATTATTGGGATCCACACACACCATACCGCGCGCCAGAAGAGTTTGGGAACCCGTTTGCAGATGAACCACTTCCAGAATGGATTACAGATGAGGTGTTAGCAAAACACCGTGAAAAAATCGGACCACACAGTGCAAGCGAAATAAATATGTATGATAATAGAACAAATCCTGAATTTCCACGTCACCCTGGTGAAATAAAGAATCGGGAAGATTTGCGTAAGATGATTGATGGTTATGACTGTGGTATAAGACATATGGATGACCATATTGGTATTGTATTTGAACAATTAGAGAAACAAGGTATTATGGATGAAGTGATCATCATTATTACAGCAGACCATGGTGAAAATATGGGACAGTTAGGCATATATGGTGAACATGGTACTGCAGATCAAGGGACATGTAATATTCCGATGATTATAAGATGGCCTGGAATGAAGCAGGGCCATGTAAACGATGACTTACATTACCATCTAGATATTTTACCTACTATTGCTGAAATTTGTGGGAAAGAAACACATCCATCTTGGGATGGTGAAAGTTATGCACCAGTATTACAAAATGGTGAATCAGTTGGTAGAGATTATTTAGTCATTTCTCAATGTGCTCACGTTTGTCAGCGAAGTGTAAGATTTGGTGATTGGTTATATATTCGCACTTATCACGATGGCTATCATTTATTTAATAAAGAAATGCTCTTTAATATAAAAGAGGATCCAAATGAGCAGTTTGATTTAGCAGCGGAACGTTCAGACCTTTGTCGTGAAGCAGTCTATTATTTAAATGAATGGCATGATGAGATGATGGCGACTATGCCGTTTGATGTAGACCCGTTATGGACTGTCATGAAAGAAGGTGGCCCATATCATGCGAAGGGGAATTTACCACGCTATATTAAATGGCTTGAACAAACAGGTAGAGGCCATGCAGTACCAGAATTAATGAAACGTCATCCGAGAGAATTTGAATAATAGAAATAGAAGGGTGCTTAGTTGCAAACTGCACTAAGCACCCTTTTTAAAATATTTTACGAAAAACTATTGACTTTCAATGTATCCATGTCTATAATAAAAAATGTCTTCAAAAGAAATGTCCCAGTAGCTCAGCAGGATAGAGCAACAGCCTTCTAAGCTGTGGGTCGGGAGTTCGAATCTCTCCTGGGACGCCATTTACATAATAATTAATACGCCAAACTCTTTTTAAATTAAGAGTTTGGCGTTTTTGTCTTCAATTATTCATTACAACGAAACAAGAATGAATAATTTATCTCTTGGGGTTGGATTGGGGTTGGATTGATTTTTACAACTTGGTATCTGGTGTTGAATAACTATCTTACATTACCTTAATACAGTTGCTTTTTGATAACTGTTCAAAGGGAATTAGCACCTTTTGTCGAATTAGTAGTTCAAGGGAGGTGTGGAAATGGCTGAAGACATAAAAGTTGAACGAGTTTCCCAAAGAAATGAATTTGATGTAGCCGTAGATCTAACTAAGCTTTATCTTGATGAATTTACGATTAGTGATGAAGAAGAAATAGAAAAGCAGTTTGCAACATTCTATGCACTCGCTGTTACGTTAAAGAATACAGATACTTATCATTTGCAAAAACTTGTACCAGAAGAAATATTGAATAAACTGAAATGAAAAGAATGATGTTGAGACAAAATGATTTGATCTGGATGTAATTCCGAACAATGTATACCGCTTCAGAAATACACTTCGCTTTCCGCGGGCGGTTCGGGAGCCTCCTCGGCGTTGAACACGCCTGTGGGGTCTCCCGGTTACCGTACATCCCACAGGAGTCTTCGTGTATTTCCTCCCCTTGCTACTATAAATTTTATAATTGATAAACTGACCGGACTATCTTGTTTTGAAATCAAATGATAGTTCGGTTTTTATTTGCAACCATATTCCTTTGTCCCAACCATTTTATGTATAAGATTACATGCTAGAACACCTCTGCTGGCATAAGATTGCAAGTAACAGGTTGTCAAGGGCAAATGTTAAATGAAACGGTTATTTATGATTTCGCACGCTTGATGGATAATCCCAACTAGTTAAATAGTGTGGCTTTGTGTTTTTATAACAGAATAATACTGTTTCCTAATCTAAATTTTACATGTTTCTTACAATCTATTAACAATAAAAAGTTACAATTAATTTGTATAAAAAAAGAAGAGGTGATTTAGTTGTTTGGTAAACTCTTAAATTTATTTAAAGTACCAAGACATGAGAACGAAATACCTCCATTTTACGAAGAACATGTGGATGAATTAATTGAAGATGAAGATGATATCGATGACTCGTTTGATTTTGAAGAATATCAAAAGGAAGATTTTTTTTATTAATAAATTAAATATTTTTTACCGATACTTGCATATAGAACAAATGTTTGTATATAATATATAAAAACATTTGTTCGGGGTGGTTGCGTGAGAGGGATTTTCATACGTGCACTAGGTACAAACCAAAAGCTCGAATTAATATATATAAATAAAGATAATCAAATTACACATCGTATTATTAAAGTACTTGCAGTAACTGAGACATCCATAAAAGCATACTGTTATCATAAACGGCAATTTAGGATATTTAAAATAGCCAATATCTTATCGGTTACTCCTTTAAGACGAAGTAGAGGAGCATAATATTAATTTTTATAAGTGAAAAAACCACAGTTCTAGTATAAACTAGAGCTTTTTTTGTTTTTTCTTGTTTTATTTTCTTGTATTTGCTACACTATTTTCAATATTTATGATGGGCGGTTCTACCATGAAAAGAAAGCAGCACAATCAACATGATAGTAAAGTAATTCCTTTTCCAAATTTGAAAGAACGCTATTTTGAAAAAGGAATTGCAAGTATGGAAGCCCAGGATTTTGAAGATGCCGTAGAGTTCTTACACCAAGCTTATGAATTAGATAAGGAAGATTCGCGAATTGCTGTTACATATCTTGTTGCACAATATCAAAATAGAAGCTATACATCAGCTAAACTATTAGCAGAACAACTTTTGCAACAAGGAATTGGTGATTATTATGAAGTGCTTGAAATATACTTGACTGTCTTAATTCAACTGAAAGACCACGAAACAGTTGTAAAAACGATCGAAGCACTCATGGATGAAAAGGTTGTTCCTCCAGATAAGGAAGAGCAATTATTAACATTACTTCAATTGAGCAAAAAAGTAAGTGATAACTCTAATATAGAAGTAAATCAGCCAATATCGTTAGATTTGGACTTTTCAAATATAGATAAACTACCTGAATTAGCAATTCAACTTGGCAGTCTTGCGGACAAAAATATACATCCTTATTTACCAACATTGTTACAAGTGCTGAATGATCAAAGCGTGCATCCTTTTTTAAAAACAATTGTTTTCAATGTCCTAAGGGAACATAAAATTGATCAACATGTACAAGTGAATAAGCTTGATATGGAAGATGTGTTTAACCCTACGCAAGTACCTGACTTACATGAAACTCCATTATTTAAAGAAGTAAATAAGGAGTTAACGGTACAATTAGAAAATGAAAATCCAGTATTATTACTACAATTACAGGACATGATGCAACGACATGCATTTATTCTGTACCCATTTGAATATTCACATCCAAATACAACCTTATGGGTTGTTGCGTATAAAGGTATGGGTTTAGAATTATATGGTGAGGAATGGAGTTTAGAAGAGCTTGCACAACAAAATGGATTAAATGTGGAGAAATTAACAGAAGCATACACTTACTTATTAGAATTAGAAAAAATTTCTTCTCCAATAGTTTAAGTCGAATTGTTGAAAGCTTTATAAGCTATGTTATAATGTAATGGTTATGCCGGGATTAAGTTCCATTTGGACATTACATAAGCAGGTTTTATATCTGCTAGGTCGTATATGAAAGTAATGCATTATATATTTGTTGGAGGTATTTATATGTCAGCTAAATGGGAAAAATTAGAGGGGAACAAAGGAGTTTTAACTGTTGAGGTCGAAGTGGAGAAGGTAAATCAAGGCCTTGATGAAGCATTCAAGAAAGTTTCTAAACAAGTAAATATTCCTGGGTTCCGTAAAGGGAAAATTCCACGTTCTATGTTTGAAAAGCGTTTCGGAGTGGAAAGTTTGTATCAAGATGCTTTAGATTTTATTCTTCCAGAAGCATATATGGCAGCTATTGAAGAAACAGGAATCGAACCAATTGATCGTCCTGAAATTGATGTCGAGCAAATGGAAAAAGGTAAAGAACTAATCTTTAAAGCAACAGTTGAGGTTAAGCCTGAAGTTAAACTTGGAGATTACAAAGGTCTAGAAGTGGAAAAGATGGATACGGAAGTAACAGATGAAGATGTTGCGGAAGAATTGAAATCGATGCAAGAGCGCCAAGCTGAATTAGTTGTTAAAGAAGAAGGCGAAGTTGTTGAAGGCGATACTGTAGTAATTGATTTTGAAGGTTTTGTTGATGGAGAAGCATTTGAAGGTGGACAAGCAGATAATTATTCTCTTGAAATTGGATCAGGTTCCTTTATTCCTGGTTTCGAAGAGCAGTTAGTTGGTTTAAAATCTGGAGAAGAAAAAGACGTAGAGGTTTCTTTCCCAGAAGAATACCATGCTGCTGAATTAGCTGGTAAGCCTGCTGTATTTAAAGTGAAACTTCATGAAATTAAAACAAAAGAACTTCCTGAGCTTGATGATGAATTTGCAAAAGACGTAGATGAAAGTGCTGAAACTTTAGATGAGTTAAAAGCTAAAATTAGAACTCGTCTTGAAACAAGCAAAAAAGAGGAAGCTGAAACGAAGTTACGTGATCAACTAGTAGATATGGCTACTGCAAATGCTGAATTTGAAGTACCAGAAATCTTAATTAACAATGAAGTTGATCGTATGATGCAAGAGTTTGAACAACGTCTACAAATGCAAGGCATGAATTTGGAGCTTTATTTCCAATTCTCAGGTCAAGATCAAGAAGCATTACGTAGCCAAATGACTTCTGATGCTGAAAAACGTGTGAGCATGAACTTAACACTTGAAGCTATTGCAAAAGCTGAAAACTTAGAAGCTGATGAAGAAACTGTCAACAAAGAACTAGACAGAATGGCTGAAATGTACAATATGCAAGTGGAAGATATTAAGAGAGCACTAGGTGATAATCTAGATAGCTTAAAAGCTGACTTAAAAGTTCAAAAAGCAGTTGAATTTCTTGTTGAAAACAGCAAGATTGGTGCATAATAATATAGAACATACACATAAGATATAAGACTAACTTAAAACAAGGCACGTTTTACTCGTGCCTTGTTTTACCAAATCAATACATATTTTAATTCGAATTAACCAGCAATTTGGGTCAAGATGTAGTAATGGAGTTTGTTTTAATAAATATGATACAATTCAATACATAACTATCTGCTTCATAGAAGTGGGAAATTACTATATTTCCGATTAAATATGACGCAATGGTTGTAGCTTTCTAAAGGGGTGAGTTGGAATGTTCAAATTTAATGATGAGAAGGGGCAATTAAAATGTTCCTTTTGCGGAAAAACACAAGAACAGGTCCGCAAATTAGTTGCTGGCCCGGGTGTATATATATGTGATGAATGTATAGAACTATGTACAGAAATAGTGGAAGAGGAACTAGGATCAGAAGAAGAAATTGAATTTAAAGATGTTCCAAAACCACTTGAAATTCGTGACATCCTGGATGAATACGTAATTGGTCAAGACCAAGCGAAGAAGGCACTAGCTGTTGCTGTTTATAATCACTATAAACGTATTAATTCTAATAGTAAGATCGATGATGTCGAACTTGCTAAAAGCAATATTTGTTTAATTGGTCCTACAGGTAGTGGTAAAACATTACTTGCGCAAACATTAGCGCGTATTCTGAATGTGCCATTTGCAATTGCAGATGCAACTTCTTTAACTGAAGCTGGATATGTTGGAGAAGACGTTGAAAATATCTTATTGAAATTAATTCAATCTGCTGATTACGATGTTGAGAAGGCAGAAAGAGGAATTATCTATATCGATGAGATTGATAAAGTTGCAAGAAAATCAGAAAATCCTTCTATCACAAGAGATGTTTCTGGTGAAGGTGTACAACAAGCACTATTGAAAATTCTAGAAGGAACAGTAGCAAGTGTACCTCCACAAGGCGGTAGAAAGCATCCACATCAAGAATTTATTCAAATTGATACAACAAACATTTTGTTTATTTGTGGTGGAGCATTTGATGGTGTGGAACAAATTATTAAACGTCGCCTCGGCCAAAAAGTAATTGGCTTCGGTTCGAATACACAAGTTGATGAAGCAGACGCAAAAGGTTTATTAACGAAAATCCTTCCAGAGGATCTACTTCGTTTTGGATTAATCCCTGAATTTATTGGTCGTTTGCCAGTAATTGCAAGTCTCGAACAACTTGATGAAGATGCATTAATTGAAATCTTAACAACGCCGAAAAATGCGCTTGTAAAACAATATCAAAAAATGTTAGAGCTAGATAATGTTGAGTTAGAATTTGAACAAGAAGCTCTACAAGAGATTTCGAAAAAAGCAATTGAAAGAAAAACAGGTGCACGTGGTCTTCGTTCCATCATTGAAGCACTAATGTTGGATGTAATGTTTGACCTACCATCTCGTGATGATATAGCAAAATGTATCATTACAAAAGATTGCGTCCTCGATAACAAGCCACCGAAACTTGTATTGAAAGACGGAACAGTTATTCAAAAAACATCCGCTTAAAATAATATGGATGAAATTAAAAAGCCAAACTACTGCTTGAATTATTCAAGGTAGGTAGTTTGGCTTTTTTTATATCTCTGTTAAATTCTGTTGTTGATTTTCGCTCCTGTACACTCGCTTTCCGCGGGCACGGCCTCAGCTAACTTGGCAAAGAAATGGCAAAGAAAACCGCTTTGCCAAGTGGATCTTCGGCTCGTGCTGTTCCCGCAGGAGTCTCGTGTACATCCGCTACAATCAACTAAGTTGTTAACAACAATGAACTTTAAGAGAGCCTTTTATATAGAAATATGTAATGTAGATGAAAAATACTGTTTATTCCCAATCCTAGCCGGAGATACTAGCACATATGTGATATTGTGTCTAGGAGGGAAATAGATGGATTGGACAATGATAATTTTAATGATTCAACTATTCTTCGGAATCATTATTGGTTTGTACTTTTTTAATCTACTTAAAAATCAACGTGCGCAAAAAGTTACGATTGATAAAGAATCAAAGAAAGAAATGGAACATTTACGGAAAATGCGTGGAATAAAACTTACTGAGCCATTATCTGAAAGAGTTAGACCAGCTACTTTTGCAGATATAGTGGGACAGAGCGATGGAATTAAAGCATTAAAGGCAGCGTTATGTGGACCAAATCCACAGCATGTCATTATATACGGTCCACCTGGAGTCGGAAAAACAGCTGCTGCGCGCTTAGTGTTAGAAGAAGCGAAAAGAAATCAACGATCTCCATTTCGTCCGGATTCTGTATTCGTTGAATTAGATGCAACTACTGCCAGGTTCGATGAAAGAGGAATTGCTGACCCTCTAATTGGTTCTGTCCATGATCCTATTTACCAAGGTGCTGGCGCGATGGGGCAAGCGGGAATACCACAACCAAAACAAGGAGCTGTTTCAAACGCTCATGGTGGTGTTCTATTTATAGATGAAATTGGGGAATTACATCCGATTCAAATGAATAAATTATTAAAGGTTTTAGAAGATCGTAAAGTGTTTCTAGAAAGTGCTTATTACAGTGAAGAAAATATGCAAATTCCAGCTCATATCCATGATATTTTTAAACGCGGATTACCTGCAGATTTCCGATTGATCGGTGCTACGACAAGAACACCTGATGAGATTCCTCCAGCAATCCGTTCTCGTTGTATGGAGATTTTCTTTAATGAGTTAGAACAACCAGAAATTGAAATGGTAATAAAAAATGCAGCAGAAAAAATAAAATTGAAAATAAGTGAACGTGGTATGAAGCTTTTTTCCTCATATGCTCGGAATGGCCGTGAAGCAGTTAATATGATGCAAACAGCTGCTGGTCTCGCCATTACAGAGGATAGGGATTATATAAAGGATGAAGATGTGGAATGGGTTATACGCTCTAGTCAATTAAGTCCTCGCTATGAGAAATCTATTTCTGAGAAACCAAAAGTAGGAATAGTGAATGGATTGGCTGTCACAGGGCCTAATAGTGGAATGCTACTTGAAATAGAAGTAATTGTAATTCCTGCGGATAAAGGAACGATTAATATTACAGGGATAGTAGAAGAAGAAAGTATTAACGGACAAGGTAAATCCATAAGAAGGAAAAGTATGGCCAAGGGATCTGTGGAGAATGTTATTACTGTATTGAGGACAATGGGTGTCCCGGCAGATCAATATGATATCCATATTAATTTTCCAGGGGGTATACCGACAGATGGACCATCAGCTGGGGTAGCAATGACAGTAGCTATCTACTCAGCAATTTATAAGATTCCTGTAAAAAACACTGTAGCAATGACTGGTGAGATAGGAATCCATGGTGACGTTAAACCCGTTGGTGGAGTATATGCAAAGGTAAAAGCTGCGAAACAAGCGGGAGCAAATACTGTATTTATCCCTAATGAAAATAATCAAGCAAGTTTACAAGAAATTGAGGGTATAGAAATAATACCTGTAACGCGTATTGAGAGTGTGTTGGAAGAAGCGTTACTCAAAAATAATAATCAGGATATGATATCTCCAGGGTTAATGCAGAAAACGAAGAAAAGTGTTTGAGTTTTTGAGAGCCCATTTCTCGACAGGAGATACTGAATAAGCTAGAATTGAAAAAGATTCCCTAAAGCTTTTTAGTAATGGATGTATCCGATAGCGCAAGCAGTAACTGATAAAAAAAGTCGCTTGCGCTTTTATATGGAGGTGTTAGGTTTGGAAATTCGCACAGAGGTGCCTCTGTTGCCACTTAGAGGAATGCTTGTATTCCCAACAATGGTTTTACATTTAGATGTAGGGCGTGATCAATCTGTCCAAGCGTTAGAACAAGCTATGCTTAATGATAGTATTGTGTTCTTATCAACGCAAAAGGATATTGCCGTTGATGAACCTGGATTAGATGATATATATGAAATGGGCACATTGACAAAAGTAAAGCAAATGCTGAAGTTACCGAATGGAACTATTCGTGTATTAGTAGAGGGATTGACAAGGGCAAAAGTGACTTCTCTTACTAATCAAGGTTCATATCAATCCGTTGATTTAGAGTTGTATGAAGATAAAAGAGAGCAAGATGTAGAAGTTCAAGCGTTAATGCGTACAATGCTAGAATATTTCGAACAATACATTAAAGTATCCAAGAAAATTTCTGCAGAAACGTTAGCAACCGTTGCTGATATTGAAGAAGCTGGCAGAATGGCTGATATCATTACGTCCCACTTACCATTGAAAATACATGATAAGCAAAAGATTTTGGAAATGGTAGATGTAAAAGTTCGTTTAAGTAGCGTAATTAAGATTATTCACAATGAACATGAAGTCCTAAATTTAGAAAAGAAAATCGGACAGCGTGTAAAACAATCTATGGAAAGAACGCAAAAAGAATATTACTTACGCGAACAGATGAAAGCCATCCAGAAAGAGCTCGGAGATAAAGAAGGTAAGACTGGAGAAATTGCAGACTTAACGGAAAAGATTAAAAAAGCAAATATGCCTGAACACGTGGAAAAGGCTGCTTATAAAGAATTGGACCGTTATGAAAAGGTACCTGCAACATCAGCAGAAAGTGCAGTAATTCGAAATTACTTAGACTGGCTCGTTTCTCTTCCATGGACTGCCGCAACAGTAGATGATATCGATATACATAAAGCAGAGAAAATATTAGATCGTGATCATTATGGTCTAGACAAAGTAAAAGTGCGCGTATTAGAATATTTAGCTGTCCAAAAGTTAACGAAATCACTTCGTAGTCCGATTCTTTGTCTAGTAGGTCCACCTGGTGTAGGTAAAACCAGCCTTGCTAGGTCGATTGCTGAATCTATGGGACGTAATTTTGTTCGTATTTCATTAGGTGGAGTACGAGATGAATCCGAAATTCGTGGTCATAGGAGAACGTATGTAGGTGCAATGCCAGGTAGGATTATTCAAGGTATGAAAAAAGCAAAAACGATTAATCCTGTTTTTTTACTAGATGAAATAGATAAAATGTCGAATGATTTTCGTGGTGATCCTTCTTCAGCAATGTTAGAAGTTTTGGATCCTGCTCAAAATAAATCATTTAGTGATCATTTCATTGAAGAGACATATGACTTGTCAAAAGTAATGTTTCTAGCTACAGCTAATGATTTGGCTTCTATTCCTGGACCGCTTCGTGATCGTATGGAAATTATTACGATTGCTGGATATACAGAGCTAGAAAAGATTCATATTGCTAAGGATCATCTTCTTCCACGACAAATCCAGGAACATGGTTTAACAAAAAGTCAGTTACAAATGCGGTCAGAGGCGATTAAAAGTTTAGTCCGTTATTATACACGTGAAGCTGGTGTCAGGGAACTAGATCGTCAGTTAGCTGCAATATGCCGGAAAGTCGCTAAGATTATTGTTTCTGGTGAAAAGAAACGTGTCATTGTAACGGAAGCATTACTGGAAGAAATGCTCGGTAAGAAAAAATATAGTTACGGTCAAGCAGAAAGCGAAGATCAAATTGGAGTAGCTACAGGACTTGCATATACAGCAGTTGGAGGAGATACGTTACAAATAGAAGTATCTTTGTCTCCTGGAAGTGGAAAGCTTGTCTTGACAGGTAAATTGGGAGATGTCATGAAGGAGTCAGCTCAAGCAGCCTTTAGTTATGTTCGCTCCAAGGCGGATGAACTTCAGCTTGAAAAAGATTTTCATGAGAAAACAGATATCCATATACATGTTCCAGAAGGAGCGGTTCCAAAAGATGGACCATCTGCTGGGATTACAATATCTACTGCATTAGTTTCTGCACTGTTGAAGAAACCGATTAAAAAAGAAGTAGGTATGACAGGCGAAATTACTTTGCGTGGAAGAGTATTACCAATCGGTGGACTTAAAGAGAAGTCTTTGAGTGCTCATCGTGCCGGACTAACTACCATTATTATTCCAAAAGATAATGAAAAGGATATAGATGATATTCCAGAAAGTGTGAGAGAAGACTTAACTTTTGTTCCAGTTTCTCATATGGACGAAGTATTGGGAACTGCTCTAGTAGGTGGATTAAATGAAAGTAAATAATGTTGAATTAGTAATAAGTGCCGTAAAGCCGGAACAATATCCTGATGAAGGTCTTCCGGAATTTGCACTCGCTGGAAGATCGAATGTAGGTAAGTCATCCTTTATTAATAAAATGATTAATCGCAAAAGCATGGCTAGAACATCTTCCAAACCAGGGAAAACACAAACGTTAAATTTTTATAAGATTGAAGAAGCGCTCTACTTTGTAGATGTACCTGGATATGGATTTGCCAGAGTATCTAAACGTGAGCGCGAAGCATGGGGGCAAATGATTGAGACATATATTACATCACGTGAACAACTGAATGGTGTTCTTCTCATTATCGATTTGAGGCACCCACCTACAAAAGATGATGTGATGATGTATGATTTCTTAAAACATTATGAAATTCCTTGTTTAGTCATTGCTACAAAAGCAGATAAAATTCCACGTGGTAAGTGGGATAAACATAAAAAAGTTGTTAAGGATACACTGGACCTTGTAAAAGGTGATGAAATTATCGTGTTTTCATCCGAAACAGGTGAAGGTAAAGATAAAGTTTGGGGAATCTTAAATAATTGGGGAAGATAAAGTGAGGATGGCGTAAAACCATTTGAACTGGAATGTAATTCGGACAATGTTAGATTAATAAAACCGCTATGGAAATACATTACGCTGATAACTTTAAACTAATATAAGGGATAGTTCCATCCTGAAAGAACTATATCGCAGAAAGAATAAAACCGAACTATCTAGAGTTAACGATAGTTCGGTTTTAATTTTATCTTTTTTCCTTTATCACAATATTATTTCTTTTTACTATAGATTAAATAAATCCCGATGCCAATAAATATAAGTGGCATGATGTTATGTAAGAAACTTAAGTTATATCCAAAATTATTTGCCCATGTGACAATTTTATCAAAGAATAATAGTAAGATTGCAGCGGTAAGGAAGAGGATCCCCGAAAATAATCCAGAGCCTGTTTTGACATACCTTAATAATAACCCAAGAGCTATCAGAAGAAGAAAGATACCGGAGTGTTCAGGCCAAACAGGTAGATTATTGGTAATATGAAAGTGAATACCGATTCCTGTTAAAATAACACCAGGTAGTATCGAATCATAATCCTTTCCAACATAACCATTTACTAGAAATCCGAGACCAATGATGATAAGTAATGTTGGCCACGTGTAAAAGCCCTGAAATAGGGAAATATGATAGTGCTGGAGTAAAAAGTAAATTCCAAAGGATAAAAAGATACACCCGGTTAAGTATGATTTTTTCTTCATTATTTCTCCTCGTTTCGCTCCACTTGTATTTCTAATCTTAATTTGTTATGTTACAGTAGGTTGATTTAATAGAAATTATTCCTTTTAAATATATCATATTCGTGCTTTAGGATTCATTATCTGTTCACATCTTTTTTAGAATTATTATAACTTGGCATGATATAATATACCTACGAGCATTAATACTGGAGGTGCCATTTTTACATGCACATCATTGTGGTAGGATTAAATTATAAAACGGCTCCTGTTGAAATAAGAGAACAGCTCGCATTCTCAGAAACAGAATTACATGATGCTATGCACGCGTTGCAACAGAAAAAAAGCATTTTGGAAAATGTAATCGTCTCTACATGTAACCGTACAGAGGTTTACGCTGTAGTGGATCAGATTCATACAGGCCGCTATTATATTAAAGAGTTTTTATCAGAATGGTTTAAAATAGAGAAAGAAGAATTTTCTCCATACTTATTTATTTATGAACAAGAAGATGCAGCCCATCATCTATTCAAAGTGACTTGTGGATTGAATTCGATGGTCCTAGGGGAAACGCAAATTTTAGGACAAGTTAGAAATAGTTTCTTGCTTGCACAAGAAAAAGGTGCGACAGGTACTATTTTCAATCATTTAATGAAACAAGCTATTACGTTAGCAAAAAGAGCACACGCTGAAACAGATATTGGTGCAAATGCAGTTTCTGTCAGTTATGCTGCAGTAGAATTGGCGAAAAAAGTGTTTGGAAGTTTACAGGACAAACACGTACTTGTCATTGGTGCTGGAAAAATGGGTGAGCTAGCAATTAAGAACCTGTATGCAAATGGTGCAACAAAGGTTACTGTTGTGAATCGAACATATGAAAAAGCTCATTCATTAGCAGGACAATTCTCAGGAACAGCAAAGCCACTGAATGAGTTACAGTGTGCATTAATAGAAGCAGATATTGTCATTAGTTCAACAGGGGCTAATGGTTATATTGTGAAAAAAGAAATGATTGCTAGTATGGAAAAAATGCGTAAAGGACGTCCACTCTTTTTGATGGATATAGCAGTTCCAAGAGATTTGGATCCAGCTATTGGCGAATTAGAAAATGCCTTCCTATATGATATTGATGATTTAGAGAATGTTGTAGAAGCTAATATGAAGGAACGTCAAATCGCTGCTGCGAAAATTATGGATATGATTGAAAGTGAAACGTTTGAGTTCCAAGAGTGGATTAATACTTTAGGTGTTGTTCCTGTAATTGCCTCTTTACGAGAGAAGGCATTGTCGATTCAAGCAGAAACAATGAAAAGTATTGAACGGAAACTACCTAATTTATCAGAACGCGAGCGAAAAGTGGTTAGTAAGCACACAAAAAGTATCGTGAATCAACTTCTCAAACATCCAATACTGCAAGTAAAGGAATTCTCATCTCATGAAGATGCACAAGAGAAAATTGAGCTTTTTAAACAAATATTTGATCTTGAAGAAACGAGAGATGGAAAGATTGAACCAGCATCAACTACAAAAATAGATAAAGCAAAGAAGAAGTTATCTACTTCACTTCCATCTTTCCAGTCGTAAGAGGACGTGACATATGATAGATGTAATAATGGTTAGGTTACCTGAAATAGTCTTAATCATTTATGCCTTTTCCACTTTATTATATTTTTTCGATTTCATTGAACATAATCAGAAGGCAAACAAAATTGCCTTCTGGCTACTTTCAATTGTTTGGATACTTCAAACAATTTTTTTGTTTTTGTATATGTACAAGACAGGCAGATTCCCGGTGTTAACCTTATTTGAAGGACTTTATTTTTATTCATGGGTATTAATTACTTTATCCCTTGCTATTCATCGTATAGTCCAAATGGAGTTCACACTATTTTTCACGAATCTACTTGGCTTTACCATTATGGCTATTCATGCATTTGTTCCTAGTCAAGTACCAGCAATGGCGGAACAACTTATTTCAGAATTACTTTTCATACATGTTACAATGGCGATTGTTTCATATGGTGCATTTTCTTTATCCTTTGTCTTTTCTATTCTTTATTTATTACAATATAAACTGTTGAAAGAAAAGAAGTGGAAGCAACGTATATGGCGTTTAGGAGATTTAACGAAATTAGAAAACATTTCCTATTTATTTAATGCGATTGGTGTCCCAATATTATTGTTAAGTTTAATTCTTGGCTTAATATGGGCTTTTATAAAACTACCAATAGTACCGTGGTACGATTTGAAAATCATTGGTTCCTTTATTCTTTTAATCATTTATGGAATCGTTTTGTATCTTCGCATTAAGAAATCACTATATGGTAGAAATTTAGCAACGTGGAATATCGCTGCATTTTTAATTGTTTTAGTTAATTTTTTCTTAGTTAGTAGATTATCAACATTTCACATATGGTATCAGTAAAAAATGGTCGCGAAGGAGGATGTATGGTGAGAAAAATTATTATAGGTTCCCGAAGAAGTAAGCTTGCATTGACTCAAACAAATTGGGTGCGTGAACAACTTGAAAAACTAGGTGCACCTTTTGAGTTTGAAATTAAGGAGATTGTTACTAAAGGGGATCGAATTCTTGATGTCACCCTCTCAAAAGTTGGGGGTAAAGGATTGTTTGTTAAAGAGATTGAACAGGCACTTTTAGATGGAGAAATTGATATGGCTGTACATAGTATGAAGGATATGCCTGCAGTTTTACCTGATGGTTTAACAATTGGTTGTATTCCAGAAAGAGAAGATGTACGCGACGTATTGATTTCTAAAGGAAATATAAAGTTAAAAGATTTACCAAAAGGTGCAATAGTTGGTACAAGTAGTTTACGTAGAAGTGCACAAATACTAGCAGTACGTCCAGATTTAGAAATTAAGTGGATTCGTGGAAATATAGAAACGCGTTTATCTAAATTAGAGACAGAAGATTATGATGCTATTATTTTGGCGGCAGCAGGACTTGCAAGAATGGGATGGAGTAAAGATATTGTAACAGAATACTTAGAACCGGAAGATTGCCTACCTGCTATAGGTCAAGGAGCATTAGGGATTGAGTGTCGTGAGAACGATAAAGAATTATTGGAACAATTAGCATTACTTACTTCTAATGTAACTGCACGTGCGGTTGATGCTGAACGAGTATTTCTTGAAAAAATGGAAGGTAGCTGCCAAGTACCTATTGCTGGCTACGGAACGATAACTACAGATGATGAAATACAGTTAACTGCACTTGTTGCATCTCCTGACGGTAAAATTGTGTATAAAGAAACAGTTACAGGCTCTGAGCCAAGGTTAGTTGGAGAGGAAGCAGCCGAGATATTAAGTAAACAAGGCGCAAAAAACCTAATAGACAAGGTGAAAGAAGAGTTAGAAAAATGACCGTAAGGCACAAACCCCTAAAAGGTCAACATGTTTTAATAACACGTGGTGGTGAGCAAGGAGAGAAATTTTGTATGGATGTTGCCAATGCTGGTGGTATTCCGCACATGGTTCCTCTAATTGATTTCCGAGCGTACAAAGATGTAAATGAGTCGTACTATAAGAGTAATATTAGCCAATATGATTGGATTATTTTTACTAGTAAAAACGGTGTGCATCATTTTTTTCAGCATTTTAAAGAAAATCCTAATGAACAACTATTTAATGAAGGTAAAATTAAGTTTGCGGTAGTGGGAGAAAAGACGAAGGAAGCGCTAGAACGATACCATATTGCATCACATTTTATGCCTAATGTTTATACTGCAGAGGCATTTGCTAATGAATTTGATCCTCTTGACGAGCAACCTAAAAAGGTATTAATTGCCAAAGGGAATTTAGCTAGTACTGTAATAGCGGAACGATTTCGAACACAAGGAATTCGTGCAGATGAATGGATTATATATGAGACATTTTATCCAACTGCAAATGTTGGGAAATTAACTCAACTATTAAAAAATGAACTGATTAATGTTGCTGCTTTTACAAGCCCATCCACATTCAATCACTTTTTGAAAATTGTTCAGCAGCACCATCTCTCGTATGCTTTAGAAACTTTAATTGTAGCAGCAATTGGAACTGTTACAAAACAAAGAATTGAACAGGCAGGTATTAAAGTTCATATATGTCCAGATACTTTTACGATTGATGAAATGTTTGCCGCCATATGTTCGTATTTTGAACGAAAGGAAGATACTTTTTGAATACATTAGAATTTAAGAGACATCGACGTTTACGAAAAACTGCAGCAATTCGCTCTATGGTTCGTGAAACGCATTTGCATACAGAAGATTTTATTTATCCTATTTTTATCGTGGAGGGAGAAAATCAAAAAAATGAAGTCCCTTCGATGCCTGGAGTATTCCAAATTTCGTTAGATTTGTTAAAATCTGAACTGGATGAAATAGTAGCATTAGGTATCAAAGCTGTTATTCTTTTTGGAGTTCCTAATGAAAGCGATAAGGATGAGTGTGGTACAGGGGCCTTCCATGATCATGGTATTGTTCAATTAGCAACGAAAGAAGTAAAGAAACACTATCCTGAATTGTTAGTTGTTGCTGACACATGTTTATGTGAGTATACAGATCACGGTCATTGTGGCATCGTAGAAAATGGAACAGTGTTAAATGATGAAAGTCTAGAATTACTCGTCAAAACAGCAGTGAGTCAAGCAGAGGCAGGTGCTGATATCATCGCACCTTCCAATATGATGGATGGATTCGTTGTAGCGATTAGAAAGGGACTGGATGAAGCCGGTTTTATTGATATTCCAATTATGTCCTATGCAGTTAAATATTCTTCTGCTTTTTATGGTCCATTCCGTGACGCAGCAAATAGTGCACCACAATTTGGAGATCGTAAAACATACCAAATGGATCCTGCAAATCGCATGGAAGCACTGCGTGAAGCTGAGTCCGATATAGAAGAAGGAGCAGATTTCTTAATTGTAAAACCAGCTCTATCCTATATGGATATTATTCGTGATGTAAAGAATCATTTTAATGCACCTATTGTTGCTTATAATGTTAGTGGTGAATATGCGATGATTAAGGCCGCTGCTGCCAATGGATGGATTGACGAACGATCCATCATATTAGAAATGTTAACAAGCATGAAACGTGCAGGTGCTGATCTTATTATTACGTATTTTGCAAAAGATGTAGCAGGATGGTTACAAGATACTAAACAATAATAGTGGAACGGAGGAATGAAATTGAGATCATATGAAAAGTCTCAACAAGCATTTCAAGAAGCTGTAAAGTTAATGCCTGGTGGTGTTAATAGTCCAGTACGTGCCTTTAAATCAGTAGATATGGACCCGATTTTTATGGAGAGAGGAAAAGGCTCCCGCATTTTCGATATTGATGGAAATGAATATATTGATTATGTACTCTCATGGGGTCCGCTTATTTTAGGACATGCAAATGACCGTGTCGTAGAAGCTATTAAAAAAGTAGCTGAAGATGGTACAAGCTTTGGGGCGCCAACATTATTGGAAAATAAACTAGCGAATCTAGTTATTGAACGTGTCCCTTCCATTGAAATAGTTAGGATGGTTTCATCTGGAACAGAAGCTACAATGAGTGCACTTAGATTAGCACGTGGTTACACTGGTCGTAATAAAATTATGAAATTTGAAGGCTGTTACCATGGACATGGAGATTCTCTCTTAATAAAAGCTGGTTCCGGTGTTGCAACGTTAGGTTTACCTGATAGTCCAGGTGTTCCAGAAGGCATTGCAAAAAATACAATCACCGTTCCATATAACGATTTGGAAAGTGTTCGTTATGCTTTTGAGCAATATGGTGATGATATTGCTGGAATTATTGTAGAGCCAGTTGCAGGTAATATGGGAGTAGTACCTCCACGCCCTGGATTTTTGCAAGGTTTACGAGACATTACGAACGAATATGGATCATTACTCATTTTTGATGAAGTAATGACAGGGTTCCGTGTTGGTTACAATTGTGCACAAGGTTATTTTGGAATAACACCTGATATTACTTGTTTAGGCAAAGTAATAGGTGGGGGACTACCAGTTGGTGCATACGGTGGTAAGGCAGAAATTATGGAAAAGATTGCTCCAAGCGGACCAATCTATCAAGCAGGTACATTATCAGGAAATCCATTAGCAATGACAGCGGGTTATGAAACACTTAGTCAATTAACCCCGGAATCGTATGACGATTTTATTAGAAAAGCAGACGAATTAGAAGCTGGGTTGAGAGCTGCAGCAAATAAGTATAATATTCCTCATACGATTAATCGTGCTGGATCTATGATTGGTATTTTCTTCACAAATGAAGATGTATACAATTATGAGCAAGCGAAAACATCTGATTTAGAACTATTCTCTAAATATTATCGCGAAATGGCTTACGAAGGAGTATTTTTGCCTCCTTCCCAATTTGAAGGTTTATTTTTATCTACAGCACATACCGATGGTGATATTGCTGCTACTATTGCAGCTGCTGAGAGAGCATTTGAAAAAATAAGTAAATAATCACAACATAACGGCATGGTCATAGTACCATACCGTTATTTTTTTGTTCTTAAAACCTTTCTACTTACATAGGCTGTTAGTGACCTAATATTATTTGTAGTGGATTTGAAAGGAGGAATGAAGCTTGCCTGATCGTCAACAAACATCCCTAAGGTTCCCGCTCGAGGAGTCTGTTTGGTTTGAAAAAGGACAGGAAGTAGATGAACTAATTTCGTTATCATTAGATCCTTATATAACGGTTTTAGATGAGGTGGAATTTATAGTTCTGAAAGGCTCGCTTGAACTGAGTGGTGAATATAGACATGCGTATAGCAATAGTGATGTCGAGTCTTTTTCTGTTCCAGGAAGAACATATATGCAAACGACAGAAATTAGAAATGACGGAAATAGTGAGTTTTCACACCATTTCCCAGTAGATATAACAATTCCGAGATCAAGAGTGACCAATTTAGAAGATTTGGAAATTGAAGTAGAATCGATTGATTATGACCTACTAGATGGTGAAAGGCTGAAATTAATAGCAGATATCTATGTACATGGAGTTTATTCTGATAATGAGATAGTGGAGGAAGAAGATGTTTCAGCTCAGGTAGAAGAGGATTCAATTGCATCAGAGTTAGAATTAGAATCTGTGCGTTCTGAAGTGGATGAGGAAGAGATTGTGGAAGTGGAGGTATTGGAACAACAATCACAGCCTGAGATTATACAACAAGATTCCACTTCTATCGAGTCTTCATATGAGTCATCTCAACAGTTAATGGATGAGGATGAGGAATTATTTACTCCGTTCCGTACAGAAGCAACGGTAGTACCTGAAAGCGTTAAGAAAGATAATGCTGAACAAGAAAATTTTAAGCAACATAAGGTTCAATCATTACCGGAAATTGCTCTTCATTCTATTGAAGAACATGACCTGGCAGAGGTGAGAAATATAGAATCTTCTTCATATGTTATAGATGATTACATGGAGGATGAATCCCCTCAAGACGCTGAGTCAAGTAGTGACCATCAGGAACCTACTAATAAAGTGAAGAAAAAGAAAGATAAGTATAAAACAATGTCATTTGCTGATTTCTTCGCTAGAAAGGAAGAGGAAGAATCAGCTAAATTACGAGTTTGCTTAGTGCAGCATGGTGATTCATTAGAACAAATAGCTGATAAGTATGATGTTAGTGTTCAGCAAATTTTAAGAGAAAATAAGTTAGACGCAAATCATGAAGTATATGAAGGTCAAGTGCTTTATATTCCATCGAAAAGTGTTCCGATTTTAAAGAAACATTACTAGAAATTGAAAGAGGGTGGGTTATTAACTAGATCTAAATATAGGCAATACTAGTGTACAATACCGCAACGGAAATACACTACGCTCCCGGGGATCTAGAAAAGCGAAAGGCGCTTGCTTATCGGCGACAAGCAAATGTTCTGAGACAAAGAAAGGCGTTCTTTGCCTTTCATGTCTCAGGTTATTTGCCCTCGAGCCGATAGCGCCTGCAGCTAGACAAAGAAAAGCGAAAGGCGCTTGCTTATCGGCGACAAGCAAATGTTCTGAGACAAAGAAAGGCGTTCTTTGCCTTTCGTGTCTCAGGTTATTTGCCCTCGAGCCGATAGCGCCTGCAGCTAGACAAAGAAAAGCGAAAAGCGCTTGGGGCTTGAAGGAAGGCTAATTTCGCAACATCCTGTTGGCAGGCTCAAACAGCGACGTCCTGTCGCTTCGCCTGCACTAGTACGTCCATGTACTTCGCAACGCTTTCCTGACCCCAGGAGTGTGTTCGTTTTTTAGATCAAAGTTAAAAAATTACCCTACAATCGTATTTCAATCTGTTCTGTCCTGTAAAATCTGTTTTTTAAAGATTCTACAGGAAGCGCTTTTTGCAGGAAAAAGCTGAACTATCTTGAAAAAATTCAAGCAATAGTTTGGCTTTTATTTCTATCTACATTTTATTGTCTTCGGTTATACAAGGAAAAGAAAGTTAAGTTTTAAGGTGGAAACAGGTGATTAGATGGAGAATCAGTATCATAGTGAACTAGAGAAAGTAATTAGGCACTACGGATTGGAAATTAGTTATGTAGAAAAACATGGGCGAGTATTTAAGTTATATACGGATAAAGGCGAGTTTGCATTGAAGAGAATGAATGCAAAGAACGGAATAGATTTTCTATATTATGTACAGACGCTTTATCAGCGTGGATATAATCGTATCGTTCCTATTTACCCTTGTCAGGATGGAAGGTATGCAATTTTAGAAGGGGATTCCTTATATTATTTAATGCCCTGGCTTGAAAACAAGGAGAGAGATGGAGAGATAGGGAAGAATGTTGACCTGTTTCGTGAGCTTGCCAGAATGCACACATTATCTGTACGCGAAGTACCAATTACGAAAGAGGAACGTCAAGAACATTATGACCGTACTAGTAGTCGCTGGGAAAGTGAACAAGAAGCTTTATTACTCTTCATTGAACGGTGTGAGAGACAAACATATATGTCTCCTTTTCAGCTGCTATTTAGTACCTTTTACAGCGAAATATACGGTGGACAACGGTATGCTTTAGCAAAACTAAAAGATTGGTTTGAAAAAACAAAAGAAGAAACAAAAGCTCGAAGTGTAATCATACATGGGAAATTATCCAATGAACACTATTTATATGATAAGAGTGGTCACGGATTTTTTTCGAATTTTGAGCATGCAGCAATTTCATCTCCATTACATGATCTTCTCCCCTTTTTGGATCGTACATTAAGCACACATCCAAAACGGTTTGATGAAAGTTTGAAATGGTTAGATGCTTATTTTCGATATTTTCCATTTAACGAAGAAGAAATGCTTTTGTTTCTAAGTTATTTAGCAAATCCTGGTCCCATTTTCCGAGTTGTAGAGAAATACTTTTCTACTGGGAAAGAGAAAAGTGAAATGAAATTTGTTACTCAGTTACAGCGCCAGTATTGGCGTATGAAAAATATTGAATATTTAGTGATGCAATTAGAAGAAATAGAAAAAAGAAAAAAAGAACAATCTACCCCTTCGGAATAAAAAAGTGGATCGAAGGGGTATTTTTATATCCACTCGTTGTGAAATGCAATAATGGTGGCAATAAAAGTAGCTAAAATTAATATATCTAAAACAGTAGGGAAAATTAATGTTCTAATCGCTTGAAATACAGTAAATGGAACGATGAGTTGTCTGCACATTGCCTTGAAATGCAACTTCCAAGAATAAAAAGTATACTGATTAAATTTCTTTTTCATCCGATTAACCTCCTAATGAATTCGCCTAGTATAAAATATGTAAAATTGGCTATGATGTGAGTAATCTTGAATAAAGTTAGAAATTTTATTGAAATCATTGACAATCTGCAAGGAAATTCTATACTATAAATGAATAATGATAAAAATGCATTGACAGGGAAGAGTACGTTAGTTGGTTGCTTTCAGAGAGGAAAATCAAAGCTGTGAGATTTTCTAAGTGACACTAATGGAAGGTCGCCCTTGAGCAGTTTCTATGAACGGAAAATCAAGTAGTAGAAACCGGTGGAGAGCCGTTATGTATGTAAGTGCTGGATTTATTGTGTCTTGATAAATCCATGAAAAAAGGTGGTACCGCGAATCTGCTCCCTTCGTCCTTTTGACGGAGGGGGCTTTTTGTATTTGGAGAATGAAGTAGGAGGATGAATATGGAAAAGAAAGAAATTAGCATGCCAACTAAATATGAACCTCAAAACATTGAACAAGGTAGGTATGAATGGTGGTTGTCTGGAAAGTACTTTGAAGCAGAAAATAATCCTGATAAAGAACCATACACGATTGTTATTCCGCCTCCAAATGTAACAGGAAAGCTACATTTAGGTCATGCATGGGATACTGCTTTGCAAGATATATTGACAAGAATGAAGCGAATGCAAGGATATGATGTGTTATGGCTACCTGGAATGGATCATGCAGGTATTGCAACACAAGCGAAAGTCGAAGAAAAACTTCGGGAAGAAGGAAAATCTCGTTACGATCTTGGCAGAGAAAAGTTCCTAGAAGAAACGTGGAAATGGAAAGAGGAATATGCGACTTTTATCCGCGAGCAATGGGCGAAGCTTGGGTTGGGACTTGATTACTCTAGAGAACGATTCACGTTAGATGAAGGTCTTTCACAAGCTGTTCGTGAGGTATTCGTGACTCTTTACAATGAAGGTTTAATCTATCGTGGCGAATACATTATTAACTGGGATCCTGCAACAAAAACAGCATTGTCTGATATTGAAGTTATTCATAAAGATGTACAAGGTGCATTTTATCATATGAATTACCCACTAGCTGATGGTTCTGGCTCCATAGAAGTAGCAACTACTCGTCCAGAAACAATGCTTGGTGACACTGGTGTAGCTGTCCATCCAGAAGATGAGCGCTACAAACATTTAATTGGGAAAACTGTAATATTACCTATTGTTGGTAGAGAAATTCCGATTGTTGCGGATGATTATGTGGATATGGAGTTTGGATCAGGAGCGGTGAAAATTACACCGGCACATGATCCTAATGACTTTGAAATTGGTAACCGTCACAATCTTCAACGTATCCTTGTGATGAACGAAGATGGCACAATGAATGAGAATGCAGGACAGTATAATGGAATGGATCGCTTTGCATGTCGTAAACAAATTGTAAAAGACTTGCAGGAGGCAGGTATTCTATTTGAAATTGAAGAGCATCTCCATTCTGTTGGCCATTCTGAACGAAGTGGAGCAGTAGTAGAGCCATACTTATCTACACAGTGGTTTGTTAAAATGAAGCCACTTGCAGAAAAAGCAATTGAACTACAAAAAAGTGATGAAAAAGTTAACTTTGTTCCAGATCGTTTTGAAAAGACATATATGCACTGGATGGAAAATATTCATGATTGGTGTATTTCACGTCAATTATGGTGGGGACATCGTATTCCTGCTTGGTATCATAAAGAAACAGGAGAAATATATGTAGGTCATGAGGCACCACAAGATGAGGAAAATTGGGAACAAGACACTGATGTATTAGATACGTGGTTTAGTTCTGCATTATGGCCGTTCTCAACAATGGGATGGCCAGATGAAGATGCGGCAGATTTCAAACGTTATTACCCAACTGATTGCCTAGTAACAGGTTATGATATTATCTTTTTCTGGGTATCGAGAATGATATTCCAAGGTCTAAAGTTTACGGATAAACGTCCTTTTAAAGACTTATTAATACATGGACTTGTTCGAGATGCAGAAGGACGGAAAATGAGTAAATCGCTTGGTAACGGCGTGGATCCAATGGATGTTATTGATAAGTACGGTGCCGATTCTCTCCGTTATTTCTTAACAACAGGAAGTTCTCCAGGCCAAGATTTACGTTTCAGCATGGAGAAAATCGAATCTGTTTGGAATTTTGCTAATAAAATATGGAATGCATCTCGCTTTGCTCTAATGAACATGGATGGATTAACATATGACGAAATTGATTTAACCGGGGAAAAGTCTGTTGCCGATAAATGGATCTTAACTCGCTTAAATGACACAATTGAAACAGTTACAAAGCTTGCAGACAAATATGAATTTGGTGAAGTAGGTAGAGCACTTTACAACTTTATATGGGATGATTTCTGTGACTGGTATATCGAAATGGCGAAACTTCCACTTTATGGAGAAGATGAGGCAGCGAAAAAGACAACACGTTCTATTTTGGCATATGTTCTCGATCAAACAATGAGATTGTTACATCCATTTATGCCATTTATTACCGAGGAAATTTGGCAGAACTTACCTCATGAAGGTGAATCTATTACAGTTGCTGTATGGCCAACAGTAAATGAGCAATTTAATGATGAAAATGCTGTACAAGAAATGAAATTGCTAATGGATATTATCCGTTCTGTTCGTAATATCCGTGCAGAAGTAAACACACCTATGAGTAAGAAAATTACATTACTATTAAAGGCAAAAGATGGAACTGTATTGGCAGCACTAGAAAAAAATAAACCTTTCATTGAAAAGTTCTGTAATCCAGAAGAATTACAAATTGCTCCTGATATCGTGTCACCAGATAAAGCAATGACGGCTGTTGTTACAGGAGTTGAACTGTTTATTCCATTAGCTGACTTAATCAATATGGAAGAAGAAATTGCTCGCCTAAATAAAGAATTAGATAAATGGACGAAAGAAGTAGAACGCGTCCAGAAGAAACTGGCAAATGAGAAATTTATCAGTAAGGCACCTGAAGCTGTTGTTGCGGAAGAACGCGCAAAAGAAAAAGACTACTTAGAGAAGAAAGCGATAGTGGAAGCACGTATTAAGGCATTACAATCATAATTGTGTGAGAGGAAGCGAATTCTATTAGGATTCGCTTCCATTATCATGGATAGAGGTGTACGCATTGTTTTCTACATATGATGAGGCCCTTAACTGGATTCATGCCCGTTTACGTTTAGGAATGAAGCCAGGTTTAAAAAGGATGGAGTGGATGTTAGAAAGGCTATCCCATCCAGAACAAAAACTTCAAGCAATTCATATAGGTGGAACGAATGGAAAAGGGTCAACCGTTACTTATGTGCGCTCTATGCTCCAAGCAGCTGGGTATGAGGTAGGAACTTTCACATCACCATATATTGAACAATTTAACGAAAGAATTAGCGTAAATGGAATTCCAATTGCTGACAATGACATTACGAGACTAGTAAATATAATAAAACCACTTGCAGATGAGCTGGAACACACACCGTTAGGTCCACCAACCGAGTTTGAAGTAATTACTGCAATGGCTATCTATTATTTTTCGGAAGTACATCCAGTAGACTTCGTCATATTTGAGGTGGGACTTGGAGGTAGATTTGATTCGACCAACGTAATAACGCCTTTATTGTCCATTATCACAAATGTCGGAATGGATCATACTCAAATTCTAGGTGACACGATAGAACAAATCGCCTTTGAAAAAGCAGGGATTATTAAAGAAAATACAGCTGTCTTTACGTGTATTCAAAGCGATGAAGGAATAAAACAAGTAGAAAAAATTGCGAAAGAGAAAAACGCTCCTTTGTTCCAACTTGGAAAAGACTTTTTCGTATCGAGTTATCAATCCCTTCAAAACAGAGAACAGTTTACGTTAAAAACATATAATGTCCTATTAGAAAATATACAAATTTCCTTATTAGGAAAACATCAAACAGAAAATGCAGCAGTTGCAATTGCTAGTATTTTATATCTACAAGAATCTGGTCATGTAACAGTTCACGAACAGCACATAAGAGAAGGGCTATTACAAGCGTATTGGCCAGGAAGGTTTGAAATATTACAAGTCAATCCAACTATCATTATGGATGGGGCACATAATCCGGAAGGAATGCGCTCATTTGTTTCGGTTATGGAAGCTAGATACAGTTACAATAATATTAAAATTGTATTTGCTGCGTTAAAAGATAAGGATTTAACAGAGATGTTTGCCCTTTTAAATACATTAAAAGCACAAATATTTGTAACTGAATTTGACTTCCCACGAGCTGCTACTGCTGAGGAACTGAAGGAAATAAGTAATAACCCAAATGTAACTGCTGATCCAAATAGTAAGTTATTAATCAAACAACTAATAGAGTCACTTGAAAAAGATGAAGTACTTGCGATTGTAAGTTCTCTATATTTCATTTCGGAAATGAAACCATTTATCGTTAATCTAATTCGTAATCAAGAGTGCCATTAAAAAAGCACTCTTTTTTATTTTGTGGTTGTCGATAGTTATTTATTGATTATTTCAGATTATAATGGCTATATTTGAATTAAGCTGTAGAAAAAACTAGACTTTTGTCCTGGTTATTTGTTAAGAGGATGAACTGATACCATAAAAACTATCATGGAAGTTAGTTCATAAGCTAAATGAACCGATTAATATGGCTGAGAGGATGGGTTTGATTGAAAATGAGAAAACGGCTCGGGGATTTACTTGTCAGTTCGGGACTAATAACTTCGAATCAGCTTGAAAAAGCATTACAAGAAAAAAGTGAAAACCAAAAACTTGGGGATGCATTAGTACAATTCGGATATATTACCGAGCGACAGTTAATTGAGGCATTGGAGTTTCAGTTAGGGATACCTCATATAAGTCTGTACCGTTATCCGTTTGATGAGACATTATTTTCATTAATCCCAAAAGATGCTGCGAAACGGAATTTAATTGTCCCGTTAAAAAAAGAGGATGATAAATTATATGTAGCAATGGCTGATCCGATGGACTTTTATTTAATTGAAGACCTCAGACTTGCTACTGGCTTTCATATAGAAACCGTTATTGCTACAAAAGCAGATATTTTACGTGCAATCCATAAATATTACGACAATGAAGATGACTTCGATGAATTTGAATCCGAGCAGGTAAATATACAGGCTGGTCAAGAAAATATTACCGATAATGATTCACCAATTGTTCGATTAGTGAATCAGATTTTAACGAATGCACTCGTACAAAGAGCAAGTGATATACATATCGATCCACAGGAATCGAAGGTTGTTATTCGCTACCGTGTAGATGGATTACTTCGTGTAGAACGTAAAGTTCCAAAGAATATGCAAAACATGCTAATCTCACGAGTTAAAATCATGGCAAATATGGATATTACCGAATACCGAATACCCCAAGATGGTAGAATTAGAACAAATATAGATTTGCGACCAATAGATTTAAGAGTTTCAACTTTACCTACTGTCTATGGGGAAAAAATCGTTTTACGGATTCTTGATTTAAGAAATGTTTTAAACGATATAAATAGAATTGGCTTTAATGAATTAAATTTACAACGATTTAAACAATTAATTGAACAACCTACTGGAATTATTCTTATTAGCGGTCCAACAGGTTCTGGGAAATCCTCCACATTATATGCTGCATTAAACCGGTTAAATAAGGAAGAAGTAAATATTATAACTGTTGAAGATCCGGTCGAGTACCAACTGGAAGGAATAAATCAAATACAAGTTAACCCCACTGTAGGTTTGACGTTTGCCTCTGGGCTACGATCTATATTACGTCAAGATCCTAATATTATCATGGTCGGTGAAATACGTGATAATGAAACAGTGGAAATAGCAATTAGAGCTTCCTTGACGGGGCATTTAGTATTATCAACCATCCATACAAACGACTCCATTAGTACCGTAACAAGATTGATGGATATGGGGGTAGAGCCATTTCTAATAGCTGCCTCTTTAAATGGTATTGTTTCGCAAAGGCTTGTCCGCAAAGTTTGTAGAGATTGTGCGCAAAAAGACATACCAACAACTAGAGAAATGGACATATTTAAAAAACGAGGACTACGTATTGACCATGTCATGCGTGGAGAAGGTTGTGTTTCATGCAATATGACAGGCTATAAGGGAAGAGTTGCTATCCATGAAGTTCTTGTAATGACAGACGAAATGAAGAAAATCATCATGAATAAACAAGATCTATCAGAACTTAAGAAACAAGCAGAGCAACAAAAAACCGTATTCTTACTAGATGATGGATTAATGAAGGTGCAAGCAGGAATAACTACTACAGAAGAAGTTTTGCGAGTTGCATATTTAGAGTAGGTGAAAACATGGACGAAAATAGTATTCAATATTTACTGCAAAAAGCATTTGAACTTCAAGCTTCGGATTTACATATAACGGTTGGAGTTCCACCAATCATGCGCATAAATGGAGTGTTAAAGAAATTTGGAGAAAATCGAATAACACAAGATCAATCGGAAGCGATTGCTCAAGAAATGATTCCAGAACACTTATGGAATGTTTATATTGAGAAAGGTGAATTAGATTTTTCATACGGTTTGCAAGGAGTGTCAAGATTTCGTGTGAATGTGTTTCGACAACGCTCCAGTTCCGCCCTTGCAATTCGCGTAGTGCCAACCGAAATTCCCTCAATGGAACAATTAAATTTGCCACCAATCGTAAGAAAAATCGCAGAGAAGCCGCAAGGACTAGTCCTCGTAACAGGACCAACTGGAAGCGGAAAATCCACAACCTTAGCTTCTATGATTGACTACATGAATAAAACGATGCGAAAACATATTATCACTCTTGAGGATCCGATTGAATATATGCATAAGCATCAACTATGTGTTATTGACCAACGAGAGGTTGGGTTAGATACACTAAATTTTGCAAATGGACTACGTAGTGCGCTTCGTCAAGACCCTGATGTTATACTAGTAGGAGAGATGAGAGATTTAGAAACGATCCAAACCGCGATTACGGCTGCAGAAACAGGTCATTTAGTATTAGGTACTTTACATACTTCTGGTGCGGTTTCAACGGTTAATCGTATTATTGATGTGTTTAATGGGGATCAACAGCATCAAATCCGTTATCAGCTCTCCTCCGTATTAGAAGCAGTAATATCACAAAGATTATTTCCAACTGTCGACGGAAAAGGGCGCATTGCAGCTTTTGAAGTATTGCTTAATGTCCCAGCTGTTGGAAACTTGATTCGATCAGAAAAAGCACACCAAATTCCAAATATCATGCAAACATCACGACTGGAAGGAATGCAACTTTTAGAAAACAGCACAAAAGAACTGTTAAACGCGGGAAAAATCTCTCGAGAGGTTGCTCTTCCATTCCTAAAGCAGGTATTTGAATAATGGCACGTTTTAAGTATAGTGGGCGCACAAGGACAGGGACGAAGAATGGGATACTACACGCCGATTCCAAAAGAGAGGCGATGGAAAAGCTCCGACATGATGGCGTTCGAGTAATTGAAATCGAGGAAGTACCTGAAAATATATTTACGAAAGATATTGTAATTGGCAACCCAGTAAAACTTCAACATCTCGTTATTTTTCTAAAGCAATTTTCAACTCTTCTGTCAGCTGGAGTGTCAGTAGTAGAGGCAACGAAAATTCTAGCAGAGCAGACGGACAGTAAACCATTGGCAAAAGCTTTACAAAAGGTTGAAGTGGAGATACGAGCGGGAAATCCATTATCGAAAGCATTAGCGAAGCATGAAGAAATTTTTGAGTCTTTAATTATTAATATGGTACATGCAGGAGAAATTTCAGGAACATTAGATGAGACACTTAATCGATTAAGTATTCATTATGAAAAGCAACATCGTACTAGACAGAAAGTAATTTCTGCTTTTTCTTACCCAATTTTTGTTGGTATCATTGCGATAGCTGTAGTCATTTTTCTATTAATAGGAGTTGTGCCTACATTTGTATCTTTGTTTGCAGATGTAGGTGGAGAGCTACCAGCTATCACTCAATTTGTCCTAAATAGTAGTAATTTCGTTCGAAAGTTTTGGTACTTATTAATGCTTATCCCTGTGTTAATCTGGTTTACCATCTTTACGATGCGTAAAAAGCCAGAAACAAAGTATTATCTAGACCTAATCATATTAAGAATGCCTATATTTGGTTCTATTTTTCAAAAAAGTGTATTAGCTAGATTTACCTTAACATTTAGCTCGATGTTTTCGAGTTCCGTCCCAATTCTCCAAGCATTGACAATGCTGGAGAAACTAGTAGAGAATGAAGTAATTGCAAGAGTGATTAAGGAATCTAGACAATCATTAGAACAAGGGAAGTCATTAACAGAACCGATGAAAAAACATTGGGCATTTCCCCCGCTCGTCTCCCAAATGATTGCAATTGGAGAAGAAACAGGATCACTGGATGTCATGTTAGAGAATGTGGCGGATTTCTATGAAGCGGAAGTCGAAGCAGCTACAGACCGCTTAAAATCACTCATTGAACCAATCATGATTGTGCTATTAGCGGGTCTAGTAGGAACGATTGTCACAGCTATTATGGTGCCGATGTTTGATATATTTAATAATATACAAAGTTACTAAATCTTAACAATTTTTTCGTGAGAAATTTGTCGCTTATTTTTCGACTATCGCCTATAATAAAGGTGTATATTACTTTTGGACTAATACAAAGGTATGAGGAGGAAGTTTGATGGTAAAAAAGATTAGACAAGCTTTAAAAAATGAAAAAGGCTTAACATTAGTTGAGTTACTAGCGGTTGTCGTTATTCTCGGAATCATCTCTGCTATTGCTATTCCAAGCATCGGTGGATTAATCAATAACTCGAAAAAGGATGCGCATATTGCGAATGCGCAGCAGATGGTGAATCAAGCAAAATTTGCAATTACTTCAGGAGAATATACAGAAAGTGATAATGTTACTACCATTACTTTAGGTGCCCTAGTTGATGATGGATTTTTAGAAAGTGTTAAAGACCCTTCAACAGAGACAGGGTATGATGAAACTAAGAGTCTAGTAACAGTAACAAAAGGTGCGGATGGAAAATATACTTATACAGTTACCCTTACTAACGGTGGAGTAACACCATATATTTCAGACAAAGATCCATTTGAAATCTCACGTAAGGATGTAACACTCCCTTAATTACCATGACTATTCTATTCTTCCTTTACGGACTCTTATTCGGTTCGTTTTATAATGTCGTTGGGCTAAGAGTCCCAAAGAAGCAATCGATTATCCGACCACGTTCTGCTTGTCCGAGTTGTGGTCGGACATTGTCATTTTTGGAACTTATGCCTGTTGTTGCTTATGTCATACAGTTAGGGAAATGTAAGAACTGTGGGAAACGAATTTCGCCAATATATCCTATTATGGAACTTACAACCGGCCTCCTCTTCGCTTTAGCATACATAAAAATTGGTTGGAGTTTTGAGTTAGTGATTGCATTAACCCTTATCTCCTTACTTGTTATCATTACAGTTTCAGATCTAACATATATGTTGATACCAGATAAGGTATTACTTGTATTTACGGGGATATTTATCATAGAGCTAATCATCGAACCGCTCTCTCCTTGGTGGGATTCACTGGCTGGAGCAGCTGTTGCATTTATTATGCTACTAGCAATAGCCATTATTTCAAAAGGTGGTATGGGTGGCGGTGATATTAAATTATTTACCGTTCTTGGACTAGTCCTAGGTGTAAAACTAGTATTCGTTTCATTTTTCTTTGCGAATTTAATCGGTGCGATTATTGGTATTATTGGGATGGCGATTGGAAAAATTGAAAGAAAAAAACCTATCCCTTTTGGTCCATTTATCGCGATAGGTACTATCATTGCGTATTTTTTCCATAAAGAAATATTCACATGGTATCTTTCACTTGTGAATTTTTAAGGGAGACGAAATAGAATGGCAATATCACTCTTTAAAAGACAGCAAAAAACAATAAATTTTGTTTTTACAGATCAAGTCATTCGTTTTGTAGAACTAGCTATTGGTAGTAAATTTGAAATTGTACAAGCAGATGAACAAGCGCTTCCTAAAGGAATTATTAAAGCTGGAAAAATTCATGATTATCCTGCTTTACAGGAAGTGCTCCTTCAATGTGTGAAAAAATGGAAGATTAAAAACAAGAAGATTCGCTTTATCATTCCGGATCCCCATATTATTATTCGCCAAATTCAAGTACCGCTAGATGTAAAAGAAGATGAATTAAATAACTATTTATTTTTAGAAATGGGTACAACCATTCATTTACCGTTTTCTGAGCCCACTTATGACTCGGTACTACTAGGGAAAACAGAAACGAAACAAAATGTTTTATTAGTAGCATCGCCAGTAGAAGTGGTCCAATCTTATCGAGAAATACTGGAGGAAGTGAAATTACAGCCTATAGTTGCTGATATTGGACCATTATCGTTGTATCGTCTTTGTAAGTTAGGAGAGCTTATTCAAGATGATGACCATGTCATGTTATTAAATTTAGATGAACAACTATTAACGCTTTCGATTTTTCATGATGATATTCCTATTTTTATGCGTCCTGTTGAATTACAACAAGATGATGACTTCCAGATTATGATGGATCAGAGTAGCGCTTTGGATGAATCATACATATTAGAGGATATTTATAGTGAAGTAGAAAAGGTTATGAGCTTTTATACGTATTCACTGCATCAAGGGAATGCAAGAGTTAATAAATATTTCATTTCAGGTGATCATCCTAACCTAGAAGAAATACAGAAGTATTTGGAAAATCGACTTCAAGTTCATATTGAAGTATTATTAGCCGAAATAAACAATAATTTTTCAGGACAAGAAGTTGCAGCCCGATATACGACAGCACTTGGTCTCGGATTGAAAGAGGTGCCATTGTGATGCGTATTGACATCAACTTATTACAACAGCCAGAGAAAAAAGAAAGACATACGTACGCTTATGTAATGGTATTGATTTTAGTCGTTATTCTTGCCTTATTCCTGTTTTTTCTACAACATCAGAAACAAACGAAGGAAAGATTAACAGAAGAATTGCAGCAAATTCGTCAAGAAATCGAACAAATAGAGCAAAATGTTGCGACAGATGAATCACTTGCTTCCGTTGAAAAACTACAATCTGTTATCGAAATGATGGAAGAAGATAGTATGTCTGTTATTCCAATTCTTCACCATTTTACGAGCATATTGCCACAAGATGGATATATTCAATCAATAGATTATGTGAATGATGAGATCAGCTTAGAGATAGAATTTACGAATCAACGCCATGCAGCTTATTATTTAGCAGAGCTAAATCGCACAACTTGGGTAACTACTGCAACACTGCAAACAATAAATCAGGTAAGTAGCGCTGGTGCAGAAGATAAGACGAACTATATAGCTTATTACTCCATTACACTTGATAATCAATTGGCAGGTAGGGAATAATGATGGAAAAAATCATCTCAAAAAAGACCTTACTCATTAGTGGCATTCTCATCATAGCTTTCGTATTATTTACGTATCTTTATTTTCAAGTGTATAAGCCAATTAATCTAGATGTGACAATATTAGAAAATGAAATACAAATGGAACAAAAACGATTAAATTTATTAGAGGAAAAACAAAATGAAACGAGCGAACCAACTGGAGCTACAACTTACTTACAGCAGAAAATACCTGTATTACCATTACAAGAGCAACTGATTCTCCAATTTGAGATGGCAGCAATGACTTCTAATATAAATATTTCAGGAATGAGTTTTACAGATGGGGAAACGGCACAAGAATCTGAAGGAACTCCAATTGATTTACCAAATGGAATCGAATTATTAACAACAACCTTATCCATAAGTGCCCAATCCTATGCTGCAGTTGAAAAATTTATCATGGAATTGGAAGCATTACAAAGAATTATAAAAATCGACCATTTGTCCATCAAATCAGAAGCTGAATCGAATATCATGATGGATTTAAGTGTATCTGCGTATTATTTACCAACATTATTTGACTTGCAAGATGAAGTACCAACTATTGAAGTACCTACACCTGCAAGTAAAACTGATCCATTTAAGTAATATGATTTACCTGTTGAAAAAATTGACGAAATCATTTTATGACAAGACGACAAAAGTCTTGTCTTTTTTTTTTGCTTGTATGATAGCATGTAAGCAATTGCAAGGGCGGGAGGTAGAAGAATGGAAGATGGAAAGGAGAAGCAAACATCACAAATTAAAATTAAATTGAATGGAGTTGAAAAGCCATTTTCCGAAGAAACCCGGATACATGATTGGCGAACAACCGTAAGAGAAGAGACAGCTGCAACTTCAGAAGATACTGCAGATGAAGAAGAATTTGAGTGGATATTGCCGGAAATCGATACGAAAGAAATACCAGAGTATAAAATTGTTAATGCTACGGTCCCATCTCCTAGAAACAATATAGGGAAAAAATGGAGACGGCAAATGTATCCTGATATTTCGAAGCTAGTATTTTCAATTATACTCGCTATTGTAGTCGGACTTATATTAGGTACTTTATTTTTAAAAATGATGGCATCAGAAGATGATATTGTGGCGATAAATGAAGTTGAAAATCCAGGATCTGTTAATAAGGATGATGAAAAAAATGGTGGGACCACGACTGGACCGGTTGAAATAACGATTCCAGCTTTAACCATTGGGGTTCTTCAAGGTGGACAATTTTCGTCGAAAGAAGCTGCTGATGCAGCTGCTAATTCTTTTCGCAAAGAAGATTTAGCTACAACGATCATAGAAATGGACGGGAAACATTACGTATTTATTGGTGTAGCAGGTGATTTGGCTACAGCAAAATCTTGGGAGAGCCAATTAAAGGATAATGGTATAGAAGTATGGGCTAAAGAGTTATCCATTCCAGCGAAGGATATTACGTTTGCTTCTCAATCAAAAGGAGAGCAATTTGTTACAGAAGCAAGTACTTTTAAAAAGCTAGCAAATGAATCTGTTACTGCGACTATTTCAGGGAAGACTAATGCTGCCAACATGAAAGAAATAAGTGGTAGTATTGAAATGAAAGAGGATATATTCGAAAGTGAAGTTGCTAATAGTATCCATTCAAAACTAGTATATGCACTGCAGGGATTAACTGAATTTTCAAGTTCTGATTCACAAAAAAATCTAATTAATGCCCAACAAGGATTATTAGATTATATGAATTTATTTTATAAGGGTGAGTGACTAGCTACGTCTAGTCCCACCCTATTTACTATTTTTGTCTACTTTGGTAGTATAATGGTATGTATCTCCAATATCATCATGTCGAAAGGATGGCTATCAAATATGCCTCAGCTAATTCTAGCTTCGAATTCCCCACGTAGGAGAGAGTTACTTCAAAAGTTAAATATTCCATTTAAAGCGCTTTCACCAAATGTTGATGAATCAATTTCTACTTATGTATCACCAGAGGATATTGTGATGACTCTAGCATTGAGAAAAGCAAATATAGTAAAGGACCTAGAAGAAAATGCTGTTGTAGTTGGCTGTGATACAGTTGTAGTTTGTGATGATCAAATACTTGGAAAACCGAAAAATGAAAGTGAAGCTCGCGACATGTTAAAACAGCTATCAGGTCGAACACACTCTGTTTATACAGGGGTAGCAATCATTCATGATGCCAAACAAGAATTGTTTTTTGAAAAAACAGATGTGGAGTTCTGGCTATTATCAGATGAAGAAATAGAGCAATATATCGAAAGTGGAGAATCTTTTGATAAAGCTGGTGCCTACGGAATTCAAGGACTAGGAGCATTATTAGTTAAATCTATTAGAGGGGATTATTACTCTGTTGTTGGCCTACCTATTGCCCGCTTGTCCCGCGTCTTAAGAGAGAAATTTAACTTATAATATTATAGGAGGAGAAGGAAGGTTGAATAAAAAATCTTCACTCATGATTCGGGATTTCCCAATCGATGAACGTCCAAGAGAACGATTAATTCACAAAGGGCCAGAAAGCTTGTCAAATCAAGAATTGCTAGCAATTATTTTAAGAACAGGGACGAAATCAGAATCTGTTATTCAATTAGCCAATCGTCTTTTAACTCAATTTGACGGACTACATTGGCTAAAAGATGCAGCTTTAGAAGAAATAATGGAAATTAAAGGAATTGGAACAGCAAAAGCAGTGCAAATTGCGGCTGCTGTGGAATTAGGAAGAAGAATAAGTAACATAACGTTTAACGATCGTTATGTAATTCGAAGTCCGGAAGATGGTGCGAATTATGTGATGAATGATATGCGTTTTTTAAAGCAAGAACATTTTGTATGCGCTTACTTAAATACAAAAAACCAAGTAATTCACCGTCAAACTATCTTTATTGGTAGTTTAAATGCCTCCATCGTACATCCTCGTGAGATTTTCAAAGAAGCATTTCGACGTTCAGCAGCGTCTATCATTTGTTTCCATAATCACCCATCCGGCGTGCGCCTGCAAGGTGCGTAATTTTAGCGATTTCTATAGAAATCTAGAACTCCTTACATTGTTCTATGGTCAGCATCTTACCATGAGGGGAAACCCATAGAGGGAACAGAGCATGATGTAAAAAGGAGAAAAGACAGGCAAGCTATCTACGCCTGAGTCAGTTCTTCAGACCAAGTGATGTATGGTAAAAGCTATACTGCTTGAATCCTAGACGAATGAGCGATGGGTGCGCCGTTGTCTACGATAGCTAACAGGCAATGAGGACAAAATGGGAGACATATCCTCGGAGTGTCTGCTGGGTATCGCCTGAGCCCTGTCCATAGTAAGGTTTGTCCTTCAATCCTCAACTAGAGGAAACCGTCGAAAGGGATACCTAACCATCACGTATCTAAAATTATGTCATAATGCAGGGATTACCTAAGTGCAAGTGCCTCAGGCTATTAGACAAAGGTCTATGAAAATTGCATATGGTAACGGAGTCTCCATAGTACCCAACGTTTGCTTGTAATGAGTTTAGCAGGGGGAAGGGAGACAGGTTGATGTTAACGTTAACTAGAAAGGAGTCATGAATATGGCAACCAATCCATTTCGACAGTTAGACGTTATAAGGAATGCTTCTCAAAAAGGAAATATCATTACGGATTGTTATCGTCTTATGTATAACAAAGAGTTGTGGATTAAAGCATACGCTAAACTATATCTGAATGCAGGGAATCTAACAAAGGGATCATCTAATGAAACAATAGATGGTTTCAGTTTACAAAAAATAGACGACATCATAGAGCAATTAAGAGCTGGAACATTCCGTTTTGCACCCGTAAGAAGGGCTTATATTCCTAAGTCAAATGGTAAAAAGAGACCGCTTGGAGTTCCTAATTTCAAAGATAAGATAGTACAGGAAGTTATGAGAATGATATTAGAAAATGTTTATGAGCCAAGATTCTCTGAAAACTCACATGGTTTTAGAGAGGGAAGAAGCTGTCATACGGCACTTTCTCAAATCAAAAACACATGGAAAGGACTAACATGGTGCATTGAAGGAGATATTAAAAGCTTTTTAGATCATATTGACCATACTGTACTATTAAAACTTATCTCGAAGAAAATAAATGACCGTCGTTTCCTGCTATTAATTCATAATGCACTAACGAGTGGTGTAATGGATAATTGGAAATACCATAAAACCTACAGTGGTACACCACAAGGAGGAATCATTTCTCCTATCTTAGCAAATATCTATCTTCATGAGTTTGACCTCTTTATGGAAAAACAAATGAAAGCATTTGATAAAGGTCAGGTTAGAGCTAGAAATAAGGATTATATCAAGATTCGGTCAAAGATCAGCACCCTATCACGGAAGATTAAAAGACTTGATGAAAGAAATGGACATAGTGATTGGCAAGGTAGGAAGGAGCTAGTCCTCAATATTCAGGAACTTAAAGTAAAACAAATACAAGTTACTTCTATTGACCCTATGGATAAAAATTATCAAAGGATGAAATATGTCCGCTATGCCGATGATTTTGTGATTGGAATTGCTGGCTCGAGACAGAGTGCCATGAAAATGAAGGAAACGATTAAATGTTTTCTTAAAAAGGAACTTCAGCTTGAACTAAGTGACGAAAAGACACTTGTTACCCATCTAGAAAATCCTATTCCCTTTCTTGGGTATCAATTTCACAGATGGAACGAGGTTAAGGTTAAACGAGTCACATATAAAAACCAAAAACATCCATTAAAAAAGAGAACTCTATCAGGTGCGATTAAGTTAGAAATTCCAGAAAAGAAAATAAAAGAATTTGCAATAAAATATGGATATGGAAATTTAGACGACTTTAAAATTACACATAGGGCGAAGTTAATTTACAATTCGGAACTAGAAATCCTACACACCTACAATGCTGAGCTGCGAGGAATTGCAAACTACTATAAGTTAGCTAATAATTATCATCATTTGGATAGGCTCTTTTACTTGGCTGAAAGTAGTTTCATAAAAACAATCGCTAATAAACGAAGAAGCACCTCTATGAAAGTAGCCACCAGTATGAGAACTCATAAACAAGGAGTACTATGCTTGGTTAGGAAAGATACTAAAGGTAATGAAAAATTTCATCAATTCGTGAAACTAAAAGATTTACCTAAGCACAAAGGTGCAATAAAAATAGACTCCCCTAATACAGATGTATTAGTTAATACATTGAAATATTCTGGGAGAACTGAATTAGAACAACGATTATTAGCAAATAAATGTGAAGCGTGTGGTACAACAGAAGGTCAAATGGAAGTTCATCATGTCCGTAAATTAAAAGACTTGAAGAACAAAAAACACCTAACATATTTGGACAAGAAAATGATTGAACGGAATAGAAAAACACTCGTTCTTTGTTACAGGTGCCATCATGACCACCATGAGAAGCAAATTCCGATTAATCAACTGGCGAGCCGTATACGCTGAAAGGTGTATGTACGGTTCTGAGGGGGGAGCTGTGAAACCTACTTTGGAAACAAAGCAAGGCGCATGGTTCCTACCCTACGACCCCGAGCCTTCAAGAGAAGATATAGAAGTAACAAAAAGATTAGTGGAATGTGGAAAAATAGTTGGGATAGAAGTGCTTGATCATTTAATTATAGGTGATAAAAAATATATAAGTCTTAAGGAAAAAGGTTATTGCTGATACTATGATTTTAAAAAAGATTAGGATATAATTATATTTATGAATTTTTACTGAAGTTGTATTCGGTAAATATGGACAAGCTGATGATTTCTAATGATAGTATTAGTTAATAGTAAATAGAGGCCTTACATTATAATGTCCGGCTGTTGGCATAAATGAGAGAGGGAGATACATACCATGTTTGGATTTGGATCAAAGGACTTAGGTATTGATTTAGGTACAGCAAATACACTTGTTTTTGTGAAAGGGAAGGGAATTGTGTTACGTGAGCCTTCCGTAGTTGCTTTACAAACTGATACAAAAAAAATAGTTGCTGTTGGTAATGATGCAAAAAATATGATTGGACGTACACCAGGTAATATTGTAGCATTGCGACCAATGAAAGATGGTGTAATCGCTGATTACGAAACAACTGCATCTATGATGAAATATTATATTAAGCATGCTCTAAAAGGTAAAGGGCTTGGAGGGAAGCCTTATGTCATGGTGTGTGTACCATCAGGCATAACTGCAGTGGAACAAAGGGCGGTGCTTGATGCAACACGTGAAGCGGGTGCACGTGAGGCATTTCCAATTGAAGAACCATTTGCAGCAGCGATTGGAGCAAACCTACCTGTTTGGGAACCTACAGGAAGTATGGTTGTCGATATTGGTGGTGGTACAACAGAAGTTGCTGTTATATCATTAGGTGGAATTGTAACGAGTATGTCTATTCGTACTGCAGGTGATAATATGGACGAATCTATTATTGCCTACATTAGAAAAACGTATAATCTATTAATTGGAGATCGTACTGCAGAGTCGATTAAAATGGAAATTGGTTCTGCTAGTGATACAGAGGGTATTGGCCCAATGGAAATTCGTGGACGTGATTTATTAACAGGCCTACCAAAAACAATCGAAATCACTGCAGCAGAGATTTCTGGTGCACTACATGACACGGTGTATGCCATTATCGATGCAGTGAAAAACACATTAGAAAGAACGCCACCTGAATTATCAGCTGATATTATGGATCGTGGGATTGTGTTAACTGGAGGCGGTGCTCTGCTTCACAATATGGATAAAGTGTTAAGCCAAGAAACGGATATGCCTGTCTTAATTGCAGACGAGCCACTAGATTGTGTTGCTATTGGAACTGGTAAAGCACTTGACCATATTCATCTATTTAAAAATAAAGTTAAAGATTCTCGATAAAGTCATGCGCCGGTATCATACTGGCGCTTGCACTTTTTTAAAATTTTATGTTTAGCTTTGCGTCTTTTCGCTAGTCCATTCGTACCTCTTTTTATTTCAAATTTATGGAGGAAAAGTAGACGAAGTGACCCTACTTCTATTAGCATACTAGGCGCTTATGCTGTTCTATTTGGGGTGATTTTGATGCCGAATTTTTTTCTCAACAAACGTTTAATTATACTGCTTATCAGCATCATCATACTCGTTTCATTAATTGGCTTTTCTTTAAGAGATAAAGAAAATATTTCAAAGCCAGAACAATTCGTGAAAGATGTTGTTGGTTTTGGTCAATATCTAATTATGAAACCAGCACAGGGGATTGCCGGTTTTTTTGAGAATATAGAAGATATAAAAAATACATATACGGAAAATAAAAAACTAAAATCAAGGCTGGAAGGTCTAGCCAAGCTTGAAAAAGAAATTGCAGATTTAAAGTTAGACAATGAAGAACTAAGAGAAATATTAAATAAAACGGATAATATTCGTGACTATGAACCAATTCAAGCAACCGTTATTAATCGTTCTCCTGATCGTTGGTATGATAGACTAATTATTAATAAGGGGCAAAAAAGCGGTGTCCAAAATGATATGGCTGTCATTACTGCAAAAGGGTTAATAGGTAAAGTAGTAAGTACGTCCGAAATGACTGCAACGGTAGAACTGTTGTCTTCTACGAACACAAGAAATAAGGTATCCGCTCAAATACAAGGAGAAACCCCTGTTTATGGGTTTATAAATGGCTATGACCAAGTAAATAATTTGTTGTTAATGAAAGATATCCCAATTGATCAAGAAATAGAGGTTGGTCAAAATGTAATTACTTCGGGATATGGTGGGGTATTTCCAAAATTATTGGATATCGGAAAGATTAAAGAAATTGAGCTGGACCGTTATGGATTGACGCAGACTGCATATGTAGAACCAGCAGCTGATTTTTATGGTTTTGAACATGTTATCGTTGTGAAAACGGAAAATGTTAAAATGGAGGAGGAATAATAATGATGAAAAAATTATTTCTTCCTCTCCTTTTAGCATTTTGTTTTTATAGTGGTAGTGTTTTTGTGTATTTCCTTCCACCAGGATCTTTTGGTATCGATAAAGTGTTAACACCACATTTTTTACTTGTCATGTTAATTTTAATGGGGATTTTTTATTTTCGAAATCGCTCGTTAATCTATGCAGCTATTTTTGGGTTAATATTTGATATATATTTCACCGAGATCATTGGAATTTACTTCACATTGTTTCCAATAGCTGTTTATTTGTCTGCCAAAACATCAAAGTTTTTACAGGCAAATATATTAACAACCCTTGTAATAAGTACTATTTGTTTGACGTTAGTGGAAATTATCGTCTACATATTTAACGTTCTCATTATGCAAATAAATCTGCAACCAGAAGATTACGTATTAGTGCGATTATGGCCTACACTCGTGTTAAATCTAATCTTCTTATTAATCATTTACTATCCTTTCTCACGGATGCTTCAAAAAAGTGTAAAAGAAGAACTAAATGAATAAAAATAAAGCGATTTTAAAGGAAAATACACTCACTTTGTCGAATTGAGCTAAAGATGACGTATCCATAAATATTAGTTAAAATAGATAGTAATTGATGTAGTTGTTGAAAGGAGACATAAGGGCAAAAAATTAGGAGAGATAGTAATCTATTAATCTCCGCTTTGCCCGGATCACATGAAAAACAGACAAAATGTAATGATTAAAGGGACGAAAAGTGGTCTTTCACTGCAATTAAATGATCACTGCTCCTATGATGAATTACGGAAAGAGTTATCAGATAAACTAGCTGATTTGCATGGAGTAGATATGGATAGTCCGGTAATTTCTGTGCGAATATTGGCAGGTAATAGACATTTGACGGAAACGCAGCAAGAAGAATTGAAAAAGTTGATTATGCAAAAGAAAAATTTGCATGTAGAGGAAATTGAAAGTAACGTTATCTTAAAAGAGGAAGCAGAGCGTTTAATTACAGAGCAAGAAGTTACGTCTGTTGCTACAATTGTCAGATCGGGACAAGTTTTAGAAGTACCAGGTGATTTGTTACTTGTTGGTGATGTAAATCCAGGAGGTACCGTAAAGGCTGGTGGAAATATCTTTATCATGGGTGCTCTAAAAGGTATAGCCCATGCTGGAGTTACGGGTAGGAGTGAAGCCGTCATTGTTGCTTCTTTTATGACTCCATCGCAATTACGGATTTCTGACTGTATTAGTCGAGCACCAGACTCGTATAATCAGGAAGAACATCACCAAATGGAATGTGCTTACATAGACAATAAGCAACAAATTGTTATTGATCGATTACAAGTTTTAAAACATATTAGACCAAATATTAATAGATTAAAAGGGGGACAAATCTATGGGTGAGGCGATTGTAATAACATCAGGTAAAGGTGGAGTCGGAAAGACAACTACATCCGCTAACCTTGGAACAGCACTTGCCCTTCAAGGGAAAAAGGTATGTCTGATTGATACAGATATCGGTCTTCGAAATCTTGATGTTGTCCTAGGTTTAGAGAATAGAATCATATATGATCTTGTAGATGTTGTCGAAGGACGTTGCAAACCACATCAAGCATTAGTAAAAGATAAGCGATTTGATGATAAATTATTCTTGCTCCCAGCTGCACAAACGAGCGATAAAACAGCAGTTTCTCCACCACAAATGAAGCAGCTTGTGGATGAAATGAAACAAGACTATGATTATATATTAATTGATTGTCCGGCAGGTATTGAACAAGGATACAAAAATGCTGTTGCAGGTGCTGATAAGGCAATTGTAGTAACAACACCAGAAATTTCTGCCGTTAGAGATGCAGATCGTATAATTGGATTGCTTGAAAAAGAAGAAGGTGTCGAACCACCAAAATTGATTATTAATCGCATACGTCCACAAATGATGAAAGATGGAGATGTATTAGATATTGACGAAATTGCTCAACATCTATCCATCGATTTAATCGGAATCGTACAAGACGATGTTGAGGTAATTAAATCATCGAATCAAGGTGAACCAATTGCGTTAAATCCTAATAGTACTGCTTCAATTGCATATCGTAATATTGCAAGACGAATTCTAGGTGAATCAGTACCACTCCAAGCATTAGAAGACACCAACAATGGTCTCTTTGCAAAACTAAAAAAACTATTCAGTGCGAAAGCCTAACGGATTAACTTCCAGGAAAGTTTTTATGGGCGATAGACAAACTTGATAAAGTAGAGTTTGTCTATCGTCTTTTTTTGAGTGTTTTTTAGGTACATAAAAACAATTCGAAAAACGAGCACTGACAGTCTAATATGTGCCACGTTCTGTGTAAATACCTGCACGAGTACTTCCCTGTATATCGCAGTCAAATAGTAACATTATTGAAGGGTGCTTCCAACAAGTCAATTTTTTGTGGCTTATTGGAGAGCACCTTTTTTTCTTTTAGGTTTGTCACCTCAAAAAGAATAATTAAATCGGACGAGTCATAGGTTAGTAGAAATAGTTAAAGGAGGATGGGGGAGTATGAGCCGAAGGGCTGACGAGATTCGCCGACAAATTAGCAAACGCCGAAAAAATTATATGGAGAACCGTAGAAGGACGGTAAAACCTACTGTAAATCCATCACCTTTTAGCGAGGATGAAATAGAAACATCTGTGTATGAGTCTGACCCTAAAGATTCATTCCATCCACTTTGGAATCGTGATGTGTTCCTTATGAAAATATTAATTTCAGCTATCCTTGTATTAGTAGTTGCTATCATATTTAAATCACCTTCTACGACGTTTGATAAATTTAGAGCTAGTGTCCAGAAAACAATGGAAACAGAATTCCAATTTGCTACTGTGGCTAATTGGTATGAGAGTCAATTTGGAAAACCACTTGCACTTCTACCTCCATTTGAAAAGGAAACAGAAAATCCCGATAAAATGCACGACTACTCACAACCAGTTTCAGGAAAAGTATTAGAGGATTTTTCAGGGGATGGAAGAGGAATTATTATTGAAACTGGACAAGATGCTGATGTAAAAGCAATGAGTGGTGGTAATGTTATTTTTGCAGGAGTGAAAGAAGATATTGGTAAAACAGTTATTATTCAACATGCTGATCACAGTGAATCATGGTATGGCAGACTAGATAGCATATCTGTAAAGACGCACCAAAATGTAAAAGAAGGTGAAATTGTTGGAAATGTAGCAGCAAGTGATGAAAATCAAAAAGGTGAGTTTTATTTTGCCATTAAGCAAAATGATACCTTTATTGATCCTATACAGGTGATGAAATTTGAATAAATATATAGATCTTATAAAAAAGATTAACATTCACCCCCTCTTTTGGGCAGTCACAGGGTTAGCGATTATGACTGGGTATTTTTGGGAGCTACTAGCCCTGTTTTGCATTGTTTTCTTGCATGAACTTGGACATGCTTTTATGGCTCATTACTATGATTGGAAAATAAAGCGCATATTAATATTGCCTTTTGGTGGTTATTGTGAAGTGGATGAACACGGGAATAGGAGTATGCGAGAAGAGCTAATGGTCATATTAGCTGGGCCATTTCAACATTTAATTATTGCGATTTTGTTGCCAATCTTAGTAATGGCTTCTGTCGTTACAGCAGATTATGCAAAAGTCATTTTACAATTTAATGTAATGATATTAATCTTTAATCTTCTACCTATCTGGCCACTTGATGGAGGTAAATTAGTTCAATTATTTTTTGCAACTAGGAATACGTATTTAGAAGCGAATCGCCTCTCATTAGTAGTATCCGCAGTTGTATTAGGTATGTTACATCTATTTATTTTCATATATTCTCCATGGAATATTAATGTTTGGTTAGTATTGATTTATTTGAGCGTATCCCTATGGACTGCATGGAAACAATTAAGATTCTCTTTTATGAGGTTTTTAATGGAGAGACATTATGGTAAACATGAATATGTGTCACAATTACAAACAATAAATGCAAAAGGCGATGAATATTTGCATGAAGTATTTACGAAATTTAAAAGAGGCTGTAAGCATTTAATATATGTTGCTGGACCAACTCATCAAGGGAAACTAGATGAAAATGAACTTCTGTATGCTTATTTTACAGAAAAAAGAGTAGATGCCCGCTTAAAGGATCTTGTTTACGATGATTAATAAATGGACGACAATGGATATGTTGACATCGTCGTCTTTTTTGTTTTTACATGCCCAGTCCAAGTTGCCTTTTGCTTTCTATCGAAAGTCATTGACATTCATGTTTAATATATGATAGTATTTTCTTGTTAGTCTGTAGCACCCGTGCTACAACCGCACATACCAGGTACATAAGTTTTGATGAATATCAAACACCTGTCAATGGCGAGTCTGAGTCTATTAAGGAGGTGCAATAATATGTACGCAATCATTGAAACTGGTGGTAAACAAATTCGTGTTGAAGAAGGCCAAACTATCTACGTTGAGAAATTAAATGCAGCTGAAGGTGAGTCATTCACTTTTGATAAAGTTCTTTTCGTTGGTGGGGAAGATGTGAAAGTTGGTAGCCCATTTGTTGAAGGTGCAACTGTCACAGCTAAAGTTGAAAAACAAGGTCGTCAAAAGAAGATTGTTGTTTACAAATACAAGCCAAAGAAAAACTACCACAAAAAACAAGGTCATCGTCAACCATACACTAAAGTTGTTGTTGAAAAAATCAACGCGTAAGGCGGATTGACAATGATTCAAATTGAAATTAACAAACGTCCTGATGGAAAGATTACTTCATTCACGATGGATGGACATGCTAATTTTGCAGATAAAGGACAGGACATCGTTTGTGCAGGTGCATCAGCTGTTGCCTTCGGTAGTGTTAATGCAATCATTGCATTAACAGGTATAGAACCGGAAATAGAACAAGCTGATAGTGGATTTTTAAAATGTACATTCCCGCATAAACTATCCGATGAAGTGTCCAAACAGCTTCAGCTACTGCTAGATAGCATGGTTATATCACTACAAACAATCGAAAGAGATTATAGTGATTTTATAAATATTTCCTTTAACGAGTAGGAGGTGGAATTCATGCTAAGATTAGATCTTCAGTTTTTTGCATCCAAAAAAGGAGTAGGTTCTACAAAGAACGGTCGTGACTCTGAAGCGAAACGTCTAGGTGCTAAACGTGCAGATGGTCAATTCGTTTCTGGTGGTTCTATTCTTTACCGTCAACGCGGTACAAAAGTTCACCCAGGTGAAAACGTTGGTCGTGGCGGTGATGACACACTTTTCGCAAAAATCGATGGCGTTGTACGTTTTGAACGTGTAGGTCGCGATAAGAAAAGAGTAAGTGTGTACCCTAAAGCTCAATAATTACCTCTTCCTGAGGATATATGAAAGCTCTAGCCTGATAAGGTTAGAGCTTTTGTGTTTTTTATAGGACTTATATAATGTAATGCCAATTTCTGTTATACTATAGTAACGATGGTAGATGGATTGTGAGGATAAAAAGATGACCGATAAGAAGGAAGTTTTGGACATACTCCAACATGTAAGACATGATTGGCTCAATAAGATACAGTTGATAAAAGGATATATATCTTTAGGGAGATTAGAGAAAGCTGAAAGTATCATTACAGATATAATAATGGAATCACAACAAGAATCAAGAATTACAAACTTGAAGCTACCAGAATTTGCGTATATGCTTATTACTCATAATTGGCAAGGAAGTAAATTCCTAGTTGAGTATGAAGTCGCTGAGCAAGTACATAAAAAGGTGGAAGATGAAACATTATTAGTGTTATGGATGAGAGATTTTTTTCAGCAACTAGAAAGTGTTGTCCATCCACTGTATGAAAATCGGCTGGCAATTTCCGTAAAACCAGTCGAAAATCATAATCAATTTTTATTTCATTTTAGTGGAAAGATAGAACATGTAGACATAATCGAAAACTGGATATCTAATAGTGAAAATAGGTATAATAATGTACATTTACTTAAAATGAACGAAACAGAGCTCATTTTCGAGTTCATTTTATGAAATATGGAGTGATAAGATGTTTGTCGATCAGGTAAAAATATTTGTTAAAGGTGGAGACGGTGGTAATGGGATGGTTGCATTCCGCCGTGAGAAATATGTTGCAATGGGTGGCCCAGCTGGTGGAGACGGAGGAAAAGGAGCAAGTGTCATTTTTCAAGTCGACGAAGGTTTAAGAACATTAATGGATTTTCGTTATCAACGCCATTTTAAAGCTCCACGTGGTGAGCATGGAATGTCCAAAGGCCAACATGGAAAAGGAGCGCAAGATTTAATTATTAAAGTTCCACCGGGGACTGTTGTAAAAGATGAAGATACTAATGAAATCATAGCAGATTTAATTGAACATGAACAACAAGCCGTAATTGCGAAAGGTGGCAGGGGAGGAAGAGGTAATACTCGATTTGCAACACCTGCAAACCCTGCACCAGAGATTGCTGAGAATGGGGAGCCGGGCCAGGAAAGAAATGTAATTCTAGAATTGAAAGTATTAGCTGATGTTGGTCTTGTTGGTTTTCCTAGTGTTGGGAAATCTACTTTGCTATCCGTAGTATCTGCTGCAAAGCCTAAAATAGCTGAATATCATTTCACAACGATTGTTCCCAACTTAGGTGTTGTGGAGACAGATGATGGTAGAAGTTTTGTAATGGCAGATCTTCCAGGATTAATTGAAGGTGCACATGAAGGTGTCGGATTAGGACACCAATTCTTGAGACATATTGAAAGAACAAGAGTTATCGTTCATGTTATTGATATGTCAGGCTTAGAAGGACGAGATCCGTATGCTGATTTTACTACCATAAATCAAGAATTGCAGGAGTATAATCTTCGACTTCTAGAAAGACCTCAAATTATTGTAGCTAATAAAATGGACATGCCTGATGCAGAACAAAATTTGCAAGAATTTAAGGAGAAATTAACTGAGGATTATCCTATATTCCCTATTTCTGCAATAAGTAGACAAGGCTTGCGAGAGCTATTATATGCAATTGCTGATCAGTTAGAACAAACACCAGAATTTCCACTACACGAGACGATACAAGATGATACAATTAATCGGGTAGTGTACAGGCATGAAAAAGCGGAGCAAGAGTTTGAAATTTCAAGAGATCCTGACGGAAGTTTTGTACTAACAGGTGACAAAATTGAACGTCTGTTCAAAATGACAGACTTTTCTCGCGATGAATCAGTTCGCCGTTTTTCACGTCAGTTAAGATCTATGGGAGTGGACGATGCATTAAGGGAAAGAGGAGCTCAACATGGTGACACCATTCGTCTGCTTGAATTCGAATTTGAATTTATAGAGTAAGTTTTTTCTTTTGAACGGGGGAAAATGGTATGGCGAAAAAAGAAAGTCATCATCGGTTTTTTTTGATCAGGGAGGATGTATTACCTGAAGCAATGAAAAAAACATTAGATGCAAAAGAATTAATTGAGAGAGGAAAAGTTGATTCTGTTTGGGAGGCAGTTCAACAAGTCGATTTGAGTAGGAGTGCATTTTATAAATATAGAGATACAGTGTTTCCATTTCATAAAGTGGTGACTGAAAAAATACTTACTCTTTTCTTCTATTTAGAGGATGAACCTGGTGCCCTCTCCAAATTATTGGGAATTGTGGCGATGAATTCTTGTAATGTATTGACTATACACCAAACAATTCCTTTACAAGGAAGAGCCAATGTTACTTTATCATTAGATGTTACACATATGAGTGTAGATATAGACGAATTACTAGCAAATTTACGGAAACTTTCCTTTGTAGATAAAGTCGATGTATTAAGTTCCGGTGGTTAATAATAGAAAAAGTAAAAAACGAACTATCCTGTAATCAAGATAGTTCGTTTTTTATTTTTCCTTGTAAAATGCTGTTATTATTGGACAGACCCAAATACGAATTAAAAAGTTATCAGCCAAATGTGTTTCCGAAGTGAATTAGATACTTTTCTTCCAGTAAAATGAGGATGTCGAGTCTCTTCTTTAGTTCTCGTCTATTAATAATCCTGCTTTCTTCAAAGCAGCTTCTGCCTTATCAATTAACTGACTATTTGATGCAGAAAGTGTGTGTGAATGAATACCAGAAGTCAAATCAGAAAGTAAAGCTGCATTCGTTTCTTTCATCCGATTTAGAAATGCTTTAACATCGCTACGATTGGAAACCATTATCGATGCAGTTAAATCTCCATAAACTGGATGTTCTACTCTTACATCTTTCACTGTTACTCCATGATCTACAATAATATTTAATTCTTCTTCAGTTTGATCCATGTTATGTACGCAAACAATCGTTTTTTCTACCACATTCTCTGAAGGATTTGTATTCAAATAAATATAACCTTGACTTGTGGCGATGATTGGTTCATTACGAGCCTTAAGTAATGTAATATCACCGACAATTACTTGACGGCTAACATTTGCCTTTTTTGCAAGAAAAGTACCTGTTAAGGGTGAATTACTCTCTTTTAACAGTGTCAGTAATAGTTCCCTTCTTTCATCACCAAGTAATTTTTTCTTTTCCAATGATAAAACCTCCAGTTTCCCTGCTTCGTATGTATGTATCTAAATATTATCATAGATACGACATTCGTTCTAACTTAGGAATTTTGTTTTGGCTCTCTGTTCTTTTTGCATAAATCCTCATAAGTAATCATAAGTTTTTGTGAAGATTATTAGCATTTTGCCTATATATTCATACACTATATGGACTTATGCCTGAGGAGGGGAAATGAGTGAAGATTCATATTGTCCAAAAAGGAGATACGCTCTGGACTATATCTAAAAAATATGGAGTAGATTTTGACGAACTTAAGAAGATGAATGCACAATTGTCAAATCCAGAGATGATCATGCCCGGTATGAAAATCAAGGTTCCAACTAGCGGAGGAACAATAAAAAAAGAAATGCCCATAGTCTCTGCTAATAAGCCAAAGGAGATGCCAATTGCATCCCCAAGCAAACCGAAAGAAATGCCGAAAGCTGAACATCCGTTTATTCAGAAGAAAGAAGCACCTATGCCAGTTACAAAACCTGCGAAAGAGGTGCCAAAGGAAAAACCAGCTCCAATTTATCAACCTGTAATGCCTATACAGTTACCAGAAATCGATATTAATAATTATTACACAATGAACTTACAACAATTACAAGCACAAGTACAACAACCAGCCAAAGAGAAACCAGCTCCTGCAAAAGAATTACCAGCAAAGGAATTACCAGCAAAAGAATTACCGGCAAAAGAACTACCAGTAAAAGAACAACCAGCACCTATACCAAAAAAAGAAGTGCCATTACAAAAACCAATCTCAAAAGAAGTTCCCGAAGCTCCACAAATGCCAGTCATGCCAGTAATGCCAACAATGCCAGCCCAGCAAAATATGTGTCCACCTGTGTACCAGTATTGCTATCCAATGCCAATGATGCCTATGTGTGATCCTTGCTATCCAATGATGCAACCATTTGGTCATCACCCACATATGATGGCACAATATCCTGGAATGCAAAATCCGGCACAAATGCCTTTCATGCAGCAAGGTATGCCAGCTGCCATGCCAGGAATGCAAATGCCAGCAGGGAATTGGGATTTAGATGACTGGGATAATGATTATGATGATGAAAGTCCAAATGACTGGGAAAATGTTCAAGGGTTTGGAAATCCAGGATACCCACTACCAATGCAATATCCTAATGTAAACATGCCAATGGACTATAACCAACAACCTTTCCCAGTTGCAGGCATGCAAGATAATCCAAATGAAGACTGTGGTTGTGGTGGAGGTAATGCACAAATGAGTGGTCAACACGCACATCCATTTTTCCAACAAGGGCCACAAATGATGCCACAGATGATGCCACAGATGATGCCACAAATGATGCAGCAAATGCCTAATCAATCATTTGCGCCACCTGTTGGTTATGAAGCATATCCATACGGAATGCCTAATCCAGAATTATCTTATGCACTCCCAACTGATTTTCGAGTAGGTAACGATGAAGAATAATTATTTTGATGATAGGGACGGATATAATCGCCGTCTCCTTCTTTTTATGAATAGAAGTTCGGGGATTCCTTTTTCTAAAATACAGAGAATAAAAGAAGGTGTCTGGCTATTATCTAGTGATACTGAAGCTTGGATAGTGAAGGAATTTCCGAATAAGACACAGCTTGTGAACCAAATTGCATTAACGAATGAATTATTCAGACATGAATTTACAGAAACGTATCGTTTTATTCCAAAGCCATTTGTTTTCGGTAATCGAGTGTTTGGGCTTATACAATATATCGAGGCTACAAATGAAACTAAATTCACATATGAAAATGAAATGAATATTCGCGATGCCTTACTATTATTAAATAAATTTCATGCAACAACATCCTTATTAACAAATTCATTGAAAACGCAATTGCCAAAATTTAATTTATATACAAAATGGGAAAGAAGATTAGCAGATTTTAAAAAGGGATTGCAGTTACATAATAATACGAAAACTTATTCGCATTTACAGCGACTTTCCTATTATGGTGACTGGGCACTGCGAAAAATGAAACAGTACAGTGATGAATCAATAAAAACGAAAAATTGTATCATTCATGGCGATGTTGCTAGTCATAATTTTATTCGTAGAAAAAATGACTCATTATATTTAATTGATTTTGATTTAATTAGTATTGCTCCAAATTATATTGATTTGTTGCAGTTTAGTAATCGGATTTTACCTTATAAGGAATGGGATATAGAGAAGTTGTTTGAGTATCCTATCATCCAGGAATATAAGCATAATAAATACTTCTTATCAGCATTAGTTTACCCAGCAGACATGTTTAGAGAGTGGAACTACTATTCCAGAAAAAGCAAGTTAGAACAGCGATTAATGTTAAATGACTTGGAGAACCAAACGTTAAATCATTATAAAAAACGAATACAATTTTATAAAAATTTAATTCTACAAATAGATAATGATTAAAAAATGTAATCAAACTTTCTTTTTCGGATATTCATGTAAATTTTTGGGTAACCTATAGCTAAGCATAGATATAAATTTTGGCTATAGAGGTGATCCGTATGAGATTTAAAGCAATGATTCTAATAATGTTTGTATTATTAACAACGATTCATATTGCTGTAGGAGTGCAGTCTACTTATGCGAAAAACGGGTCAGAGATGGTGGAAGAAGGTTATTCAAGCAATCAGATAGAAGAATATAGTCCGCAAATTATTAACGTTACGTTAAAAAGAATATATTTAGATGGCGAAATAAGTGAAGAAACAGTAAAAGAAACGATTTGGGCAATGGAGGATTTTTGGGCTAAATATGAATCTTGGCAACTTATCGACATGAATGAAAAACAACTTATCTTTGAGAAGGTAGTGGATGATATTTCCCCACTTTTGAAACTAAATGGCTTCTTTGGGGTTTCTGAAGACGGAACATTGTCTATCTTCAATGGCAGTCCAGAACATGAGGATATTATCCAATCTTTCTTCCAAATAGATATACAAAAGTTGGAAGGGAAGAAAAGACAGCAATTAAAACAGGGAATTCCTGTGAAATCAAAAGAAATTTTTGCTGAAGTTTTAGAAACGATGAAGCGTTATTCAATAGATGTCGGTGATGAATAAAAAAAGGAGTGTTCCACAACTAGCTCAATTGCTTGTTGTAGAACACTCCTTCATTTTTATTTTAAATGCTTTATCCTATCAACATCATTTAAAGATTCTGCTCTTAGCTTATTTTCGGATTCAATTCTAGATGCTACTCGTTGTTCCTCAAGCGCATTATTTACTGGATTGTTACTCATTTCTTCAGCAACTTCACTTAAGTCTGTTTCAGGCTTCTCTCTGTCATATTTTTTATCCAGTAGCACAAGGATTTTCCCTGATTTTACATCAAGACTGTGTAGCTCTGCATCCTCTTTGTCAAGGCCAATGTCCATTAAATAGTTTGTATACATATAATCATTGGATGAGCTAGAGGAAAACAATGATCTTAAAGATTGAAGTACACTTTTCTTTTGTTGTTCAAGATTAATGCCTTGATCAACTGCTACACCAGCTTTTTTCTCCAGTATGCTTGTTTCGTACTCGTCGTGTGCAATTACAAGAATATGCTGCTTTTGTATTCCGTCTTCTTTTAATGAGTTAATTGCTCCTAAGGCTTCAAAACTAGTTCCATAAACACCAACAACGGTCTTAACCATAGATGAAAGCCTCCCTCATATTTTAAAAATAAATGTCTAGTTGTTTCATAATACCCGTATTTAAAAAAAGTGAAACCATGAATGCAAAAGCTAAATCAAATAGTAAACTTGATGTAATGTTTGTAATATAAAGAACGTATGTTTTTTATTTCAATACATAAGGCGTTATATGGTACAATGATGGATAGCATTTACTAGGGAGAGAATGATTTGTACGAATATATTAAAGGGAATGTAGAACTAATTGGACCCGAGTATGTAGTAATTGAAAATAACGGTATTGGTTATCAAATATTAACACCAAATCCGTTTGTCTTTTCGAAAATTCGTGGTAAGGAAACGATTATTTATACGTATCAGCATGTTAGAGAAGATGTCATCGCACTGTATGGATTTGAAAAAACAGAGGAAAAAATGTTATTTAAGAAATTAATTAGTGTTTCTGGTATTGGACCTAAAGGGGCTTTAGCCATTTTAGCATTTGGTGAACCAGTTCATGTCATAAGAGCAATCGAGAATGAAGATGAAAAGTTTTTAACGAAGTTTCCTGGAGTTGGAAAAAAAACTGCTAGACAAATGATTTTAGATCTAAAAGGTAAATTAACAGATATTGCTCCATTAGATAATTATGATTTATTTGCAAGTGGTGATGATATTAACTTACAGAAACCAACTGAAGAAACGCATTTGGAAGAGGCGTTACTAGCATTAGCAGCATTAGGTTATTCTGATAGAGAATTAAAGAAAATTACACCAAAACTAGAAGGTAAGGATTTAACTACGGATCAATATATAAAACAAGCATTACAATTATTAATTACATAAAATATATATTAGAAATGGACATAGGGAGGAGGCAAAGGTAATGGAAGATAGAATTGTATCGAGCGAAGCAATGGGAAATGATTTAACATTTGAACAAAGTTTACGTCCTCAAACATTATCGCAATATATTGGGCAAAATAAAGTTAAGGATAACCTCTCTATATTTATTAAAGCAGCAAGAATGAGAAAGGAAACACTAGACCATGTGTTATTATACGGCCCTCCAGGACTTGGTAAAACAACGTTAGCCGTTGTTATTGCGAATGAGATGGGTGTAAATGTACGCACTACATCCGGACCAGCTATTGAAAGGCCTGGTGATCTCGCAGCCATCCTTACATCACTTGAACCTGGAGAAGTTTTATTTATTGATGAGATTCACCGTCTGCCTCGTGCCATTGAAGAAGTATTATATCCAGCAATGGAAGATTACTGTTTAGACATTGTCATCGGAAAAGGACCTGAATCCAGATCGGTGAGACTAGATCTGCCTCCATTTACACTTGTAGGTGCTACAACTCGTTCTGGAGCAGTGTCAGCACCATTACGTGACCGTTTCGGTGTACTTAGTCGTTTAGAATATTATACAGAGGATCAGCTAACAGATATCGTTGTCCGAACTGCACATATATTGGATACGGAAATAGAAATACAAGGAGCTATAGAGATTGCTAGGCGGTCGCGTGGAACTCCCAGAATTGCAAATCGATTATTGAGACGTGTAAGAGATTTTGCACAAGTAAAAGGAAATGGTATTATCACATTAGCAGTAGCTGAAGAAGCACTAGAATTAATGCAGGTAGATCATCTTGGCTTAGATAATATTGATCACAAGCTCCTTATAGGGATGATAGAGAAATTCAGAGGTGGACCTGTAGGTATTGATACAATTGCCGCCAGTATTGGAGAGGAGCCAACAACAATAGAGGATGTATATGAGCCATACTTACTACAAATTGGTTTTCTGCAGCGGACACCGCGTGGAAGAATGGTAACTCAACTTGTATACGAGCATTTTCAAATGGAGGCACCTAGTAAATGAGTGGATTTTCAAAGCTATTCATGGTGGTAGGAGCAATAATCTTTTTAATTGGATTTCTTCTACAATTTTTCAAACTAGGGAAATTACCAGGTGATATCATCATAAAAAAAGGGAACACAACCATGTTTTTCCCAATTATGAGCTCCATTATCATTAGTATCATACTTTCAGTAGTTTTGTATGTAATTGGGAGGCTAGGTAAATAGTGAAAGTAGAAATGTTTAATTTTGAATTACCCGAGGAACTTATTGCTCAAGTACCATTAGAGAATAGATCAGCAAGTAGATTAATGGTATTAAATAAACAAACAGGTGAGTTGAATCATGCAATTTTTAACGATATTGTTGATTATTTGCATGAAGGAGATTGTTTAGTTCTGAATGACACAAAAGTCCTCCCAGCTCGATTAATGGGATCAAAGTTTGATACTGGAGCAAAGATCGAAGTATTACTTTTAAAACAAGTAAATGGTGATACTTGGGAAACGTTAGTAAAACCTGCCAAACGTATTAAAAAAGGGTCTATTATTACTTTTGGGAACGGTAATATAAAAGCAGTATGTGTTGAAGAACTTGAACATGGTGGTAGGTTATTAGATTTTGAATATGAAGGAATTTTTTACGAGGTGTTGGACGAGTTAGGGAAAATGCCGCTACCACCATATATAAAGGAACAATTAGATGATCAGGACCGTTATCAAACAGTATATGCAAAAGAGCGTGGATCAGCAGCAGCACCTACAGCTGGATTGCATTTTACGAACGAGTTACTCGATGCGATTAGAGCAAAAGGAGTTCATGTCGCATTTATAACTTTGCATGTTGGACTTGGTACGTTTAGACCTGTAAGTGTAGAGGATATTAATGATCATAAAATGCATGCTGAATATTATACGATTTCTAAAGAAACAGCAGAGTTATTAAATAATGTAAAACAAAAAGGCGGAAAAATAATTTCGGTTGGAACAACATCTACAAGAACACTTGAGACGATTGCAAGTGCAACAGATGATGGTGAATTTATTGCTGGTAGTGGCTGGACAGATATTTTTATCTATCCTGGTTATACATTTAAGGCAATTGATGGATTAATTACAAACTTCCATTTACCGATGTCTACTTTAATTATGCTTGTAAGTGCATTTGCTGGTCGTGATCATGTATTACATGCATATAACGAAGCGGTAAAGGAGCAGTATCGCTTTTTTAGCTTTGGCGACGCTATGTTACTAATTTAAGAAAGAAAGGAGCGAATGTATTGACTGCTATTAGATATGAATTAATAAAAACATGCAAACAGACTGGTGCTAGATTAGGTATCATTCATACTCCACATGGCTCTTATGAAACACCTATGTTTATGCCGGTAGGAACATTAGCAACCGTAAAAACGATGTCTCCAGAAGAATTGAAAGCAATGGGAGCAGGTATTATTTTAAGTAATACATATCATCTATGGCTTCGTCCTGGTCATGAAATAGTAAAAGAAGCAGGTGGGCTACACTCATTCATGAATTGGGATCAAGCAATTTTAACTGATTCTGGTGGATTTCAAGTCTTTTCATTAAGTGAATTCCGTAAAATTGAAGAGGAAGGTGTTCATTTCCGTAATCACTTAAACGGTGATAAGTTATTCCTTTCCCCTGAAAAGGCAATGGAAATTCAAAATGCATTAGGGCCAGATATTATGATGGCATTTGACGAATGTCCTCCATTTCCTGCATCACATGAATATATGAAAAAGTCGGTAGAGAGAACATCTCGTTGGGCAGAGCGTTGTCTACAAGCGCATCAAAGACCTGAAGATCAAGGTTTATTTGGGATAGTTCAGGGTGGAGAATATGAAGATTTACGAAAACTAAGTGCACAAGATCTTGTTTCGCTTGATTTTCCTGGGTATGCTGTAGGTGGTTTGTCTGTAGGAGAGCCGAAAGATGTAATGAACAGAGTTTTGGACTTTACTACACCTCTACTACCAAGTAATAAACCTCGTTACTTGATGGGAGTAGGATCACCAGATTCCTTAATTGACGGTGCAATCAGAGGAATTGACATGTTTGATTGTGTATTACCGACTAGAATAGCAAGAAATGGGACATTAATGACTAGTAATGGTAGGTTAGTTGTGAAAAATGCAGCATATGCAAAGGATTTCGGACCTATTGATGAGAACTGTGATTGTTATACTTGTCGTAATTATTCTAGAGCATATATTCGTCATTTAATTAAATGTGACGAAACGTTCGGAATTAGACTTACGACTTATCATAACTTGCATTTTCTGTTAAACTTAATGAAGCAAGTCCGGAATGCGATAAAAGAGGATCGTCTCGGTGACTTCAAAGAAGAATTTTTTGAGCGCTATGGCTTCAATGGACCAAACGCGAAAAATTTCTAATATAATTTACCTAGTAAAGGAGGGGAATATATGGATACGTTAATAGGATTATCACCATTTATTTTGATGTTTGTGTTGTTCTACTTTTTATTAATTAGACCAAACCAAAAACGTCAAAAAGCAATTCAAACAATGCAAAATAGTCTCCAAAAAGGGGACAAGATTGTAACGATCGGTGGTCTTCATGGAATAATTGATGGCTTAGATGAAGCGAAAATCATTATTAAGTGTGGGGATGGCAGCAGACTTACATATGACCGTTCAGCAATACGTGAAGTTGTTGAATCTGTTTCAGGAAATAACTAAAAAATGTAAAATGAAGAGGACTGTCTTAAGTCATTGTAATGTGACGATAAGGCAGTCCTTTTTCAAAAAAATTTGCACTCAATTTTGCATCTACTAAAGGTGATATCATACAGTACTTTCCTTATCTTTTAGATTCATTTGATAAAATATTTACTCCTAATACTCCTCCCATCATCGCAGTTAATGTATAGCAAATATAATAAATTAATTGCTCGATTGTAAATAAAAGTGAGTGTCCTAAATATTGGTACGCCAAAATTATTAGGCTATACACAACACCAGTTGCTCCTCCAATCAACCAACCTTTTTGTTTCGCTTTCCCACCGCAAATAAACCCTCCGATAAAAACAGATAAAAAAGAAATTACCGTGATAAGAAAGCTAACCGATTTTTCCTGAGTTTCGGTAAACTGGAAAATAAGCGAGAAAATAAAACTTGTAATCACTGCTAATAATAAAATAGTCACTATCCCATATAAGATAGACACCCCAAATGATTTTGCTTCGATAGGTATTCACTCCTTTTTATCTTATCCTTTAAGAGGAATGGAACCCTGTCCAAACCTCATAGTACATGCTTATTCACTAAATTTATATTTAGAATATAGAAACGACAATTCCATTATTTTTTTATGCAAATTAAGGACATACTAAAAATTACGGATGAAAAATAAGGGGGATTATGTTGTGGAAGATTACTTCAGTATTATTTTTCGGACGATTTTTCTCTATGGAGTCATATTGGTCATTTTTAGGTTAATGGGAAAAAGGGAAATAGGAGAATTAAGTATTTTAGATTTGGTTGTTTTCATTATGATTGGTGAAATGGCAGTAGTGGCAATAGAACAACATAATGATCCAATATTGCATTCCATTGTTCCAATGCTAATCCTGCTTATAATACAAGTTGGTCTAGCCTACATTGGTTTAAAAAGTCGTAGATTCAGACGTTTAATTGATGGAAAGCCATCATTAATTATTAATAAAGGCAAAATTGATGAAAATGAAATGCGAAAACTACGTTATAATTTCGATGACTTGCTCATGCAGTTACGTGAAAAAGATATTCCTAATATTGCAGATGTTGAATTTGCCATCCTGGAGCCGTCTGGCAATTTATCTGTTATTAAAAAAAGCAACAAAAAGACACCTGCATCCTATACAATTCCCGTTATTTTAAATGGAATTGTTCAGCAGGAGCATCTTGAAGAAATACAAAAAAGCGAAGAATGGCTTAGAAAAGAACTCCATGATCGTGGCCATCACGATATTGAAAAAATTTCTTTCTGTAGTTTTCAAGACGGAAAGTTTTTTATTGATTACATGGATGAACCTAATTAAGGATGAAACAAAACCATTTGAAAAGGATATAAATTTGAATGTTTTTGGTGTAACTACACCGCTTCGGAAATACACTTTGCTTGTATCTTCAAATGCGTAAATGGACAATTCCATCCTGTGAAATCATCACTTAAAAACAGAATAAAACCGAACTATATATCATATCGATTTCGATGTAAACGATAGTTCGGTTTTTGATTTTATCTCAATCTCATTACCCCAGTATTATCGAATCATCTTGTTAATGATTGGGATACGTAGAAGGTCATTTTTCTTTAATAATCTAAACATGGTAATAAACAAAATGTACGTTATAACAATAATCAATATTCCTATTAGTAATCGAGTAACTAGTGGGCTTTCTATTAGTACCTTTGTATAGAATAATGTCCCGATTATACTAGAAAGAACCGCAGCAATAATAAACTTTACATATTCTGCAACGTAGATTGTGAATTGTATCTTTTTAAGTACCGTCGCAAAGTGTAGCATTGTAATTAATACGGTTCCAGCTGCAATTCCTAGTGCAGCGCCATTAATACCAAAACTAGGTTGGGAACTAAGAGCAAAAATCACAGATATTTTAATAATTGCTCCTATTAAGCTGTTTATCATGGCTGCTCTTGCTAAATCAAGTGCCTGTAGAATTGCTTGTAATGGCCCTTGATAATAATGAAAGATAAAGAATGGTGCCATTAGTCTTATGAACTCGTATCCCTTTGGTGATCCATACATTAATGTCATTAAAGGTTCTGCATATACATAAAGAACAATTACTGCTAGTCCACCAGTTAGTAGCGCAAACCGAAGTGCTTGCTGTAATCGATGTTCAACTAATTTGTGGTTTCTACTAGCATTTGCCTCACTTATTGCAGGAACGAGTGATGTGGATAGTGAAAATGTGATGAAAGAAGGTAACATTAATAAAGGTAACGCATACCCAGTCAATAACCCATATTGTTTTGTTGCTACTCCAGCTGCTACTCCAGCTAATAACAAACTATGAGATACAACAATCGGCTCAAAGAACCAAGAGAGTGAACCAATCATCCTACTACCTGTAGTTGGTATGGCGATGCTCATTAATTCTTTTAACGTACTTTTACTCGATCTTAATGATTTGAAAAAGTTGCGGCGAATTGGGAATTTCTTTTTTACTTTAAAAACAGTAAATAAATAAATTAATGATGCAAGCTCTCCAAGAACAGAGGCAATCATTGCTCCAGCAGCAGCAAATTCAATACCATAAGGTAAAAAAGCTTTAGCTAAGATTGCGATTAATGCAATTCGAACTGCTTGTTCCAGCACTTGAGCAATCGCTGCTGGCCTCATGTTTTGTTTCCCTTGGAAATACCCTCTTATAACAGAGGAAACTGCGACGATTGGAATAATTGGTGATATAGCGATTAATGGATAATAAATTCTAGTGTCTGTAAAAAGTGTTTCTGCTAAATAAGGTGCTAATAGCATTAATGTTGGTGTAAACAGAAGCGATAATGAGATTGTCACTGTTAGGGAAACAGCTAGGATTTTTTTCGTTTTTCGTTTATCTCCTCTAGCTTCCGCTTCAGCTACGGCTTTTGATATGGCGACAGGTAGTCCAATTTGAACCAATGAAATGACTAATACTAGAGTAGGAAACGCCATCATGAATAACCCTACGCCTTCTTCTCCAATCATGCGGGCAATAACGATTCTGTTTATAAAGCCGAGCAATCTCGTAATCAGCCCAGCAATCATTAATATTAATGTACCTTTTAGAAACTTTGACATTTTGGTCCCTGCCTTCTCAAATCTGTTGCATTCGATTACAATGAAGTATATGCAACAATATGGACAAAGCATGACAAGATAAAGTAGATTATAATATTTATATAAAAATAAAGGTGGGGACAATATGTCAAATAGCAGTCATCCATACAATTCTTATTTGCATCTCTTAACGCCTGTCATTGATAGCAAATTAGAAGAGTTTACTTTAACTGGCTATGGGAAAGTAAATAAACAAGATTTATGGGATTTTCTAACGAAGAAAAAATGGCGAAAACCTAAAGAGGGTATTCGTATCCACGAATTAGTGGCAGATATACTTTCCGTGAAGATTGGTGAATTTATGAATTATGCTACTGTTGAAGCTTATAAAGCTCCAAACTTATTTGTTGAATTAGATAGTGAAGAGCTTCAGGAATTATTAGGTGAGAAAACAGTGAATGAGTAAAAAGATAAATTGACACCACTTTTTAACTACTTCATAATACTTATATTGACAAAAAGTTGGGAACGCTCCATCTGAGGGGGATATTGAAAAATGGTTAAAAGAAGCAGGATATTGGCATTTTTTCTATTATTAATTTTTATTGGTAGTTTAATGGGAACAACAACTAATTCTGTTCTCCATGATATTAAACTAGGGCTTGATTTACAAGGAGGCTTTGAAGTTTTATATGATGTGGAAGCCATCCATAATGATCAAGTAGTAAATAATGATACATTAGTACATACAGTAGAGGCACTTCGAAAACGTATTGACGTTCTAGGCGTAAGCGAACCGAATATCCAAATTGAGGGAAAAAGGATTAGGGTTCAGCTTGCTGGTATTGACGATCAAACGGAAGCTCGTGAAATTCTAGGAACACAAGCAGAATTAACGTTCCGAGATGTTAACGATAATATTATGATGGACGGTACTGATTTAGTAGAGGGGTCTGCTAAATTTACAATAGATAGTCGTACCAACCAACCTGTAGTTGTGGTTGAAATGAAAGATAGAAAGAAATGGCAAAATGTTACACAAACAGTTGTTGATATGTACCCTAACAATAAATTAGTCATTTGGATGGATTTTGAGGAAGGTGTAGATTCCTATGCTGAAGCTGCTGCAAGCGGCAGTTCGAAATTACTTTCCGATCCTGCAGTTAGACAGGTATTTACCAGCACTGAAGTTACAATTGAAGGGAATTTTACGAAGGCAGAAGCTGAGAATTTAGCCAGTTTATTAAATGCAGGTTCACTTCCAGTTAAGCTAACCGAAGTATATTCTACTTCTGTAGGAGCGCAATTCGGGGAAGAGGCGTTAACGAAGACAATTACAGCAGGGATAATCGGGATTGCTTTAATTTTCTTATTCATGATCGTATTCTATCGTTTTCCAGGGTTTATTGCGACAATTACATTATCCATTTATGTATATTTAATTTTAGTTGTGTTTGATTGGATGAATGCTGTCCTTACTTTGCCAGGAATTGCAGCACTAATACTTGGTGTCGGCATGGCCGTGGACGCTAACATTTTAACTTATGAACGTTTGAAGGAAGAATTGAAAGTTGGAAGATCCTTAAAAGCTGCATTCCAGGCGGGTAATAAAACATCATTCGTTACAATTTTAGATGCTAATATTACGACATTACTAGCAGCTGCAGTTCTATTTTTCTTTGGTACAAGCTCAGTAAAAGGTTTCGCTACAATGCTTATTGTCAGTATCTTAATGAGCTTCTTAACAGCTGTTTATGGATCAAGGTTATTCCTATGGCTATGGATTAATAGTGGTTTCTTAAAAGATAAACCAGGTTGGTTTGGGGTTAAACGATCAAGTATTCACCAACTATCTGAAAACAAAACAACTTTGGAGTTAACTACTCGATTTGATCGTTTTGATTTCGTAAAACATCGAAAGAAATTTTATATGTTAACGTCGGCATTGATCGTAGTTGGAATCATTATTTTAGCTATTTTCCGTCTAAATTTAGGAATTGATTTTTCTGCAGGAACAAGGGTTGAGATTGATGCAGGAAAACCAGTTACGGCGGAGGAAATATCAACTGAACTTGATGCAATCAATCTATCTTCTAGTGACATCGTTCTTTCTGGTGATGAAAAAGACCGCGGCGTTGTCCGTTATAAAGGAGAACTTACACAACAGGAAATTGCCGATTTAAAGGCTCATTTCAGTGAGAAATATGGCTCAGAGCCTAATGTAAGTACTGTATCTCCAACAGTTGGGAAAGAATTGGCCAAGAACGCCCTATATGCATTGGCAATTGCTGCTCTTGGTATCATAATTTACGTATCTTTCCGCTTTGAATATACGATGGGAATTGCATCCATTCTTGGATTGTTACATGACGCATTTTTCATTATTGCCGTCTTTAGCTTTATTCGGTTAGAAGTCGATATTACATTTATAGCGGCTGTACTGACTATCGTAGGTTACTCCATCAATGATACGATTGTAACGTTTGACCGAATTCGGGAAAACTTAAAAGCGAAGAGACGACTGAAAACAGAAGAGGATATTGCAGATGTTGTAAATAAAGGGTTAAGACAAACATTAACACGTTCAATTAATACTATTTTAACAGTAATTGTAACAGTAGTTGCCTTACTCATTTTCGGTAGTGAGTCTATTCTTAACTTCTCCGTTGCATTATTAGTAGGTTTAATAGCTGGTACGTATTCGTCTATCTTTATTTCAGCTCAAATTTGGTATGATTTGAAAGTGAGAGAATTAAGAAAAAATGGACCAATCGATACAGTAAAAGAGAAAAAGAAATGGTCCTCTGACGAACCACAAGTGTAAAAAGAATCCCGCAGAATAAAATCTGCGGGTTTTTTTGTGATAAACTCTACCATTAAATCAAATTGAAACGAACGATTCACTCTAGTATACTAATAAGGTTAGGGAGTGAAATTCATGTTAATTCCAAAATCACGCTGGATTGTGAAAGAATCCAACGAATCATTAGCAAAAGAATTAAGTAATCAATTAAATATTAGCCCGCTAGTTGCTAAACTTTTAGTTACTCGTGGAATAACAGATGCTGCTACTGCACAAGGGTTTTTAAATATTGAAAATGAAACATTTCATGATCCATATTTATTTTCAGATATGGAAAAGATTGTCCAACGTATAAATGATGCGATAGAACAACAACAGCCTATTTTAATATTTGGAGATTATGACGCTGACGGTGTGACAAGTACATCCGTCATAATGGAAACTTTATTAGAAAAACATGCGAATGTAACATACTATATACCAAACCGCTTTACAGAAGGCTATGGTCCAAATGAGAATGCTTTTCGGCATGCGCATGAAATTGGCATTAAGCTTATCATCACTGTCGATACTGGAATTGCAGCATTAAAGGAAGCGTCATTAGCTAAAGAGCTTGGAATCGACCTTATTATTACCGATCACCATGAAGCAGGAGAAATATTACCAGATGCATATGCTATTATTCACCCTAAATTACCTGATGGTCATTATCCCTTTCCCCATCTCGCAGGGGTAGGAGTAGCCTTTAAATTAGCTCATGCATTGTTAGGAAAAGTTCCTGAACATCTTCTTGACTTAGCAGCAATTGGGACGATAGCTGATCTTGTTCCATTGCAAGCAGAAAATCGGCTTCTAGTGAAAAAAGGACTAAATAAACTAGCAAATACTTCCCGTCCAGGTATTCAAGCATTGTGTAATTTAGCAGGTACACAACTTTCTGATATCAATGAAGAGACGGTAGGTTTTGCGATTGGCCCGCGGTTAAATGCAATTGGACGACTTCAACATGCTGGTCCAGCAGTAGAATTATTAATGACAAAAGATATAGATTATGCCACACAACTTGCAAATGAAATAGATTTGTTAAATAAAGAAAGGCAAAAAATTGTTGCAGACATAACAACAGAAGCAATTGAAATGGTAAACGAAAAGTACCCAATTTCTGATAATAAAGTACTTGTTATAGGGAAGGAAGGCTGGAATCCCGGTGTAATTGGTATCGTTGCTTCTAGATTAGTTGAGAATTTCTATCGACCAACAATTGTGTTAAATTTTGATCAGGACACAGGGCTGGCAAAAGGCTCGGCTAGAAGTATTGATGGTTTTGATTTATTTAAAAATCTATCCAATTCAAGAGATATTCTTCCGCATTTTGGTGGACATACGATGGCAGCTGGAATGACATTAAAACTAGAGGATGTAGACATACTCCGTACTCGTCTAAATCAAGCTGCTGCGGAACAACTAACAGAGGAAGATTATAAACCTTTAACTGAATTGGATACTTCCTTAAACATGACAGAAATAGATATAGAGGCTATTAGTCAGATAAATATGTTAGCCCCTTTTGGAATGAGTAACCCAAAACCATTAGTCATGATAGAAAATGTACAAACTACTGATATTCGCAAGATTGGTGCAAATAAAACCCATTTAAAAGTCGCATTAGAAGATAATAATAATCATGTATTAGATGGTGTCGGTTTCAATCTAGGTTCACTCGCTGATGATATATCACCAAAAGCAAGATTATCGGTCATAGGTGAACTTTCTATTAATGAATGGAACAATCGCAAGAAGCCGCAAATATTCTTACGAGATATTGCAATTAATGAGTGGCAACATTTCGATGTCCGCGGAAATAAGCAATCGAATGATTGGCTGGAAGAAATGAAGAAAAGAAATGGCTTGTTCATTTTTTTCTCCAATGAATATTATCAGAAGATGATACATTCAGATGTAATCGATAATTTTGTATATATTAAAAATAGAGAAGAAGCTCTCCACATTAATATAGATGGACAAAATATAGTGTTATTTGATCTGCCGAATGACATAATTGATTTAGAATATCTTATTGAAGGGAAAAAGCCTGCAAGGATATATTCTCACTTTGCTCAAGTCGAGGAGCCCTTTTCCCTTACATTACCGACGAGAGAGAATTTTAAATGGTATTATGCATTTTTATTAAAGAGAGGTAGTTTTAATGTAAATCGATATGCAGCAGATCTTGCAGCACATCGAGGCTGGTCAAAGGAAACAGTACTATTTATGTCAAAAGTGTTTTTTGAGTTGGATTTTGTTACAATAAATGATGGGATTATAACGATGAATTCTCAAAAAACGAAAAAGGATTTAGCGGATTCACCCACTTTTCAACGCAAACAAGCTAAGATGCAAGTTGAAGAACAATTATTATATTCATCGAGTCAAGAATTGAAACAATGGTTCGATAAACGTTTAGGACACAATGTGTCGAATGAGGAGGAAAAGAAAGCATGGATTTAAAGCAATTTATTACGATTGTTCCAGATTGGCCAACAGAAGGTGTCCTTTTTAAAGACATAACAACATTGATGGATAATGGTGAAGCTTATCATTATGCAACAGATCAAATCGTAAATTATGCAAAAGAAAGGCAAATAGATTTAGTTGTCGGACCTGAAGCACGTGGGTTCATCATAGGTTGCCCAGTTGCTTATGCATTAGGAGTTGGATTTGCACCAGTTCGTAAAGAGGGCAAACTTCCTCGTGAAACAATAAAAGCAACATATGGGAAAGAGTATGGAAAAGATTCTCTTACAATTCATAAAGATGCTATAAAGCCTGGTCAAAGAGTATTAATTACGGATGATTTATTAGCCACTGGTGGAACGATCTTAGCTACGATTGAACTAGTTGAAAAACTAGGTGGTATAGTTGCTGGTATTGCATTTTTAATTGAATTATCATATCTTAACGGTAAAGAAAAACTAGACGGTTATGATGTTGTTTCATTAATGAAATTTTAATTAAAGCCAATCTGAGAAAAGCACTCATGAAAAGTTGAGTGCTTTTTCTATACTTTGAAATTTTGTAATAACTATTTTAATTAAATTGTTGTCAAAACCTTTACAAGTTTGTCTTAATTCTCGATAATAGAGATTATACTCTTTTTTTATACAATTTTATATAATTATTAAAAAGGTGATCCTCATGGCAAAAGATCTAATATTATCAGCAGAAGATGTAATCATGCAGACAAGTAAATATTTAAATGATGAGCATGTGGCATTCGTAAGAAAGGCATATGAATTTGCATATAATGCTCACAAGGAGCAAGTACGGAAGTCCGGTGAACCTTATATCATTCATCCTATTCAAGTTGCCGGTATTCTTGCAAATTTAGAAATGGATCCAGCTACACTTGCCGCTGGTTTTCTTCACGATGTAGTAGAAGATACTTCCGTAACTCTTGCAGATATATCATCTGAATTTAATAGTGAGGTTGCAATGCTTGTCGATGGGGTCACAAAGCTTGGAAAAATCAAATATAAATCACATGAGGAACAACAAGCCGAGAATCATCGAAAGATGTTTATTGCCATGGCACAGGACATTCGTGTTATTTTGATTAAATTAGCGGACAGACTTCATAATATGCGGACGCTAAAACATTTGCCGCCTGAGAAGCAGAGAAGAATTGCAAATGAGACACTTGAGATTTTTGCTCCTTTAGCTCATCGTTTAGGGATTTCGAAAATTAAATGGGAACTTGAAGATACAGCTCTCCGTTATTTAAATCCACAACAATATTACAGAATCGTTAATTTAATGAAGCGGAAGCGTAATGAACGTGAGAAATCATTAGATGACGTTATGATTGAAGTGAAAAAAGGCTTAGAAAATATGGATATAAAAGCCGAAGTTCATGGTCGACCTAAACATATTTACTCCATTTATCGAAAAATGGTCAAACAACATAAACAATTTAATGAAATTTATGATTTATTAGCGGTCAGAATTATTGTAAATAGCATAAAAGATTGTTATGCAGCATTAGGTATTATTCATACATGCTGGAAACCGATGCCTGGTCGCTTCAAAGACTATATTGCAATGCCCAAACCTAATATGTATCAATCGCTGCATACTACCGTTATTGGTCCTAAAGGGGATCCACTAGAAGTACAAATTAGGACGATTGAAATGCATCGAATATCGGAGTATGGTGTAGCGGCACATTGGGCTTACAAAGAAGGCAAGGCATTGAGTCCGCAAACTGCTTTAGAGAAAAAACTTTCATGGTTCCGAGAAATATTAGAATTTCAGGATGAATCGGATAATGCCGAAGAATTTATGGAATCATTGAAAATCGATTTGTTCTCTGACATGGTATTTGTATTTACTCCAAAAGGCGATGTTATTGAACTACCAGCTGGTTCTGTTCCAATCGATTTTGCTTATCGAATTCATTCAGAGATAGGAAATAAAACAATCGGTGCAAAAATTAACGGGAAAATTGTTACGCTTGATTATAAATTAAAAACAGGCGATATAATCGAAATTTTAACATCTAAACATTCCTATGGTCCTAGTCAAGATTGGCTAAAATTAGCGCAAACTTCACAAGCGAAAAATAAAATTAGACAGTTCTTTAAACGACAACGTAAAGATGAGCATGTGATAAAAGGGCGCGAGCTTGTAGAAAAAGAAATAAAAGAGATGGAATTTGATGCTAAATCGGTATTAACACCAGAAAATATTAAAAAAGTTGCAAGTAAGTTTAATTTTGTAAATGAAGATGATTTATTCGCAAGTGTGGGCTATAATGGCATCACTGCTCTACAAGTAGCAAATCGGTTAACTGAAAAATTACGGAAAGAGCGTGACCAAGCAGAAGCTGTAAATGAGATTATAGAACTTAAACCGGATACTCCTAATAAACGTCATGAGGCAGGAGTTACAGTAAAAGGTGCAAATAATTTACTTATACGCTTGTCACGTTGTTGCAGTCCTGTCCCAGGAGATGAAATCGTTGGATTCATTACAAAGGGAAGAGGAGTGTCAGTGCACCGTACTGATTGTCCAAACATAAATACAGAGGAAATGAAAAATCGCCTTATTGCGGTTGAGTGGGAATCTACTACTCAACATCGTAAGGAATATAATGTGGATATTGAAATATCAGGATATGATCGTCGTGGTCTTTTAAATGAAGTATTACAAACTGTAAGTGGTACAAAAACGAATATTACTGCAGTTACTGGTAGAAGTGATCGCAATAAAATGGCAACAATTATGATGTCAATATCGATCCAGAATATTGCCCATCTTCATAAAGTTGTTGATAAAATCAAGCAAATACCTGATATATATGCAGTAAGAAGAATTATGAATTAAAGGGGCTCGAGGCTTTAATGAAAGTTGTTTTACAAAGATGTAAGAAAGCTAGTGTTACAGTTAATAAAGAGGTTACTGGATCTATTGATAATGGATTAGTATTATTAGTAGGGGTAACTCATGAGGATACTACACAGGAATGTGAATGGCTTGCAGAAAAGATTGCCCATTTACGTGTATTTGAAGATGAAGGCGGAAAAATGAATAGATCATTACTAGACATAGGGGGATCTATTCTTTCTGTGTCCCAGTTTACACTTTATGGTAATTGTGAAAAGGGAAGAAGACCGAACTTTATGAGTGCAGCTAAGCCCGATCAAGCGGAATTGCTTTATAACCACTTTAATGAACTATTACGAACTAAAGGAATAGAAGTGGAAACAGGAATATTTGGTGCAATGATGGATGTAGAACTTATAAATGATGGGCCAGTAACTCTTATACTTGAAAAATAATAAAAAGTTGTCCTAAAAGGTGTAGCCTTTTAGGACAACTTTTTTAAATTTGACTAAAGTATTTTTGTATTCCCTTAGCTATTGCTTCGGCAATTTGTTGTTGGTAGCTTTTTGAATTGATGATTTTTTCTTCTTCTGGGTTACTAATGTAGCCAAGCTCTAGTAATACAGACGGTTTTAGGTTTTCTCTAAGAACAAAGTAGTCGCCAAATCGTACTCCGCGATCTCTTATTTGCGCAACATGTGAAATTTCCTGATGAATCAATTCTGATAATTGAGTATCCCTATCATGATAGTAGTATGTTGTATGACCAGTAACTGAACTATCCTCTATACTATCAAAATGAATACTAATAAAAGCATCGGCATTATTGCTAGTTGCGATATATGTGCGGTCTTCTAAAGGAATAAACTGATCATCAGATCTTGTCATTACTACATTAAAACCAATTCTCTTTAAATTACTTGCTAATTGAGTAGCAACATTTAATGTTAATTCCTTTTCATGGGTTCCGTTTGAGCCTGCTGCTCCATCATCTCTTCCACCATGACCTGCATCTATAACTATTGTTTTGTTTACAGCTTCCTCGATTGTCGTAGGATTTGTTGCTGGAACAGCTGTATCAGATACAATCCACGTTGCGATATAGCCTGTTTTGTCATGATCGAATTTGACTTTATACCAATCATCCTTCTTCTCCAACACTTCTAATACCGTATCAGCTTTTGTTTCTCCTATCGATTTAGATTTAGATGTAGGCTTCTCTTTAATACTTGTATTGTCAAATAACGTAGTTATAAATTCCGCATCCATATTCGTTTGCGTGTTATCTTCTTCACTACTCTTTTCTTCTTCCAAAATGTCTACATACTGACTACTTATCCATGCACTTTTTGATTGATATAAGATTTCTGTCCAATCATTTTCTTGTGAAATGACTTGTACATGATCATCTTTTTGTAACTGATTAATTACGGTACTATTTGTGTTTGGTTCAGACCTTATGTTTAAATTATCGACTAAAATAATTCCTTTTTTCGTTGGACTTGTAGTAGATTCTATCTCCTCGATTTTTCCTAACCAACTAGCAATCCAGCCTTTGGTACCATTCTCTAGTTCGATTTGGTACCAATCATTCTTTTCTTGAAGGAAAGGAAATGTTTCTCCTGAATCTATTTGGGTAATAACGGAAGAGGATATACTTGGTTCTTCCCTAACATTTACACTATCTCCTGTAATAATTATCACTTTATCTTTCGCTATACTAGCAGTTGAGACAAATAATAGTGAAAATAATAGTACGATGATAACAAATAATTTCTTGTACAACAGTGGAACCGCCTTTCTTCCAAACTCCATTTCCATCATTTTTTTCGTTATTATTTATTGTACCTATTCGTGAAAGAAAATGAAAACCCTTTTTTTAAATAGAATTTTTACAAATTGGGCATAATGACACCATATCCAAAAAAGGAGGAGTCACCACTATGAGGATAAACGAGCAAAACCAAACTGCATCCTTTAGTACAAGGCAAATGTATAATATGAATATACAAAATAGTATAGATAAAGACAATTATACTATTAGTGGAGGTCCCTCGGAAGAGTTCGGTTTGAATTCAATGGAAGTCCGTGCATTGAAAAAGCATTTAGGCCGATCTTAATACTCCATTAAGATAGTATTGACAAAGATTGCGTAACTCATTATGATTAATGAATAATTAAAATATTAATAATTAGCTAATGATGGAAAAAGTAGTTAAGAACCGAATGGAAAGAGAGGAAATGCCATGGCTGAAAGCATTTCTGCAAAACGACTTGATGAAAGACATTCCGTAGGCTCTGTTTCGAAAAGTGCATACTTAGTAGGGACGGACGTATACAGGCGATAACTGTTAAGTGGAGGTTATTCATTAACTTCAAAAAGGGTGGCACCGCGGGAAAGTTTCTCGTCCCTTGTTTTTCGGAACAAGGGACGGGAGCTTTCTTTTTTTTGGAGTTAATAAAGCTGTACATAATGAAAATGATCAGAGGAGGTAACAGAATGTCAATTCAAATACCAAGGGGAACACAAGATATTCTTCCAGGTACAGTAGAAAAATGGCAGTTGATTGAAGAAACAGCAAAAGAAGTTTGTCGGAAATATTTATATGAGGAAATTCGCACCCCAATCTTTGAACATACGGAATTATTCCTCCGTGGAGTGGGTGACACTACCGATATCGTTCAAAAAGAAATGTATACATTTGAAGATCGTGGAGAGCGAAGTTTAACTTTACGCCCAGAAGGAACGGCATCTGTTGTTCGTTCTTTTACGGAAAATAAAATGTATGGCAATGCAAATCAACCTGTGAAACTTTATTATATAGGTCCAATGTTTCGCTATGAGCGCCCACAAAAAGGTCGTTATCGTCAATTTGTACAATTTGGTGTAGAAGCACTAGGGAGTATGGATCCTGCAATTGATGCAGAAGTAATTTCACTAGCGATGCAAATATATAAACAATTAGGTCTTAAGAAACTAAAGCTTGTAATCAATAGTCTAGGAGATAATTCAAGTCGTGCAGCACATAGAACAGCTCTAATCAATCACTTCCAACCAAGTATTCACGAATTTTGTAGCGATTGTCAAAATCGGTTAGAAAAAAATCCTTTAAGGATACTAGATTGTAAAAAAGACCGGGATCACGAATTAATGAAAACTGCACCATCTATTTTGGATTATTTAAATGAGGAATCATCCTTATACTTCGAAAAAGTAAAACAGTATTTATCATTAATGAACATCGATTTTATTGTAGATCCTACATTAGTTAGAGGATTAGATTATTATAACCATACTGCTTTTGAAATTATGAGTGAGGCAGAAGGATTCGGTGCCATTACTACACTTTGTGGCGGGGGACGTTATAACGGTCTCGTGCAGGAAATGGGTGGTCCAGAAACACCAGGTATTGGTTTTGCCTTTAGTGTAGAAAGATTAATTAGTGCACTAGAAGCAGAAGGGATAGAGATTACTCAAGAACAACAAATTGACTGTTACGTTATTGCATTAGGTGAAAAAGCAAAAGATTATTCCGTCACATTGCTTCAATCGCTAAGACAAGCAGGTTTTTCAGCGGAAAGAGATTATCTAAACCGCAAAATGAAAGCTCAATTTAAAGCAGCAGAACGACTAAACGCTAAACATGTAATTATTCTAGGAGAGGATGAATTAGCAGCTGGAAAAGTAGCTGTGAAAAATCTTCAATCTGGTGATCAAGTAGAATTACCTTTAGAAAACTTTATAAATGAATATACAACATTAAGTAATTAGGGGGGATCATGTATGTTTGGAAGATCTTATTATTGTGGTGAAATTACAGAACAAGCAATTGGCGAAGAAGTAGTACTAAAAGGATGGGTACAGAGAAGACGTGATTTAGGAGGACTAATTTTTATCGATTTACGCGATCGCTCTGGAATTGTCCAAATCGTATTTAATCCAGAAACATCTGCAGATGCATTAGCTATTGCTGAAAAAATCCGTAATGAATATGTCATTGATGTACGTGGAAAAGTCGTAGCACGTGATGAAAAAACAATTAATCCTAATATAAATACAGGGAAAATTGAAGTGGTTGTGACAGAAGTTGCTATTATTAATGAAGCAAAAACACCACCTTTTATGATTGAAGATAACACGGAAGCTGCTGAAGAAGTCCGCTTAAAATATCGATATTTAGATTTAAGAAGACCAGAAATGTTTAATGTATTTAAATTACGATCTGATATTACAAGAACGGTTCGAAACTTTTTAAACGAAGAAGGATTTTTAGATATTGAAACACCAATATTAACGAAAAGTACTCCAGAAGGTGCCCGTGATTATCTAGTACCTAGTAGGGTGCATAGTGGAGAATTCTTTGCATTACCACAATCACCACAGCTTTTTAAACAGCTATTAATGGTTAGTGGATTTGATAAGTATTTCCAAATTGCGAGATGTTTTCGTGATGAAGATTTACGTGCAGATCGTCAGCCTGAATTTACACAAATTGATATTGAAACTAGCTTTATGAGTGAAGAAGATATTCGTGAAATGACAGAACGAATGATGAAGTTAGTAATGTCCGCAGTGAAAGGGATTGAAGTAGAAACACCGTTCCCTATTTTAACGTATGATGATGCGATGGCAAGATATGGCTCTGATAAACCTGACACTCGATTCGAAATGGAGCTAAATGATATTTCGGATCTCATGGAAAACTCCAATTTCAAGGTTTTCACAAATGCAATTGAATCTGGTGGTCAAGTTAAAGCATTAGTTGTAAAAGGTGCAGCAACTAAATATTCAAGGAAAGATATAGACGCTCTTGGCGAATATGCTGCACGTTATGGTGCAAAAGGTCTTGCATGGTTAAAGGTAGATGCAGAAGGATTAAAAGGTCCAATCGCAAAATTCTTTGATGAGTCGCAACAACAAGCACTAATCAATCGCTTAAATGCAGAAGCTGACGATTTATTATTGTTCGGTGCTGATAGTAAAAAAGTAGTAGCAGATTCTTTAGGTGCGTTACGACTTAAGCTCGGAAAAGACCTTGGATTAATTGATGAGTCAAAATACAACTTCCTTTGGCTTACAGATTGGCCATTACTGGAATATGACGAAGAGGCGGGAAGATATTTCGCAGCACATCATCCATTTACAATGCCTGTTCGTGAAGACTTAAATAAGTTGGAAATAGAGCCTGGAAATGTAAGAGCACAAGCATATGACCTAGTATTAAATGGTTACGAACTTGGTGGTGGTTCTTTACGTATCTTTGAACGTGATATTCAAGAAAGAATGTTCGAAGTTCTTGGTTTCTCGAAGGAAGAGGCTAAAGAACAATTTGGTTTCTTACTAGAAGCATTTGATTATGGTACTCCTCCACATGGTGGGATTGCTCTCGGTTTAGATCGATTAGTTATGTTACTTGCAGGTCGAAATAGTCTAAGGGATACAATTGCATTTCCGAAAACCGCAAGTGCAAGTGATTTATTAATGAAGGCTCCCGATGTAGTTAGTGATGCACAATTAAAGGAACTTCATTTAGCAGTAACAGATATAAAAATTGGAAATAAGTAATAAAACAAGCAATTTTTCCTATACGGATCTATTTGAAATAATGAATCTCGTATGATAAGATTTATTCAACAAGAAAAGTCCTGATGTGTACGTTCTCATACCTTGTCGTTTTGACCTACAAGCCATACCTACGGGAGTCTGGAGTTTCAAGATAGAGTGCATGCCTTCCATAAGGACGCGCAAAGTCTTGAGCAGGACACCCACCTGCCGAGAGCGGGTTCAAAACAAAGGAATTAAATGGACGGCATAATCGGGACTTTTCCTATGAATACTAAACGATGAAACAATCTCCGCAAAATTGGAAGATTGTTTTTTTTATTTTAATTCGTCTGTAGGATTTGATTTTTCCCTTGCATTTTTATCCTTTTTTCCATTATTCTAAGCAAGATACATATTTTAATTGGAGTTGAAGTTCATGTTACATCAATTTTCTAGAAATGAATTAGCTATAGGAAAAGAAGGACTGGAGCTATTAAAAAACAGTACTGTTGCAATACTAGGCATAGGTGGAGTAGGTACATTTGCTGCAGAAGCTTTGGCACGTTCTGGAGTAGGAAAATTAATTTTAGTTGATAAAGATGATGTCGATATTACGAATGTAAATAGACAAATAATTGCTTTATTATCAACAGTAGGTAAACCAAAGGCAGATTTAATGAAAGAAAGAATTCATGATATTAATCCTGAATGCGAAGTTATCGCGTTAAAAATGTTTTATACAGAGGATACGTATGAAGAGTTTTTTGCTCATCAACCTGATTATGTGATTGATGCTTCGGATACGATTGTATATAAAATTCACCTTATTAAGGAATGTTTAAAACGAAATATACCGATGATATCTTCTATGGGTGCAGCTAATAAAATGGATCCTACACGCTTAATGGTGAAAGATTTATTTAAAACACATACAGATCCTATAGCAAAGATAATTAGAACGAAGTTAAGAAAAGAAGGATATAAAAAAGGGGTACCAGTCGTATTTTCTGATGAGAGTCCCATTGTCATTAGGGAGGATGTCCGTAAAACAGTAGGTAATGATAAATCTGAAATTAGAAAGGCACAAATGCCTCCTGCTTCCAATGCATTTGTTCCCTCTACAACTGGATTAATAATGGCAAGCTACGTCTTCCAAGAAATCGTGAAGGGTATTCACATCCAACGTGTAAAGGATGAGAAGAAGTAATATATTAGCTAAGAAAGAAGCCCAATAGCATCTTTCTTAGCTTTTCATTATGTTCTCATATACTGCCGCAATTGCTTGTTCGAATTTTCCTGTCTTTTTAGGTTTGTAATATTGTTTGTTCTTTAATTTATCAGGTAAATATTGTTGTTTGACCCAACCTGATTCATAATCATGAGGGTATTTATATTCTATTCCTCTTCCTAAAGCAGCTGCACCCTTATAATGTGCATCTTTTAAATGAAGTGGAACCTCACCACTTTTACCAGCACGAATGTCTGCTAATGCATCATCAATTGCAGTAATAGCGGAGTTAGACTTGGGTGACAAGCATAACTCAATAACTGCATTGGCAAGTGGAATTCTTGCTTCTGGGAACCCGATTCTTTCTGCTGTTTCAACTGCTGAGAGAACACGTGGACCAGCTTGTGGATTTGCTAAACCGATATCTTCATAAGCAATTACTAATAATCTTCTCGCAATACTTATAAGATCCCCAGCCTCAATTAATCTACCTAAGTAATGTAATGCCGCATTTACATCGCTGCCACGAATAGATTTTTGAAAGGCGCTTAATACATCATAATGCCCATCTCCATCTTTATCGTGCACAAGGCTTTTCTTTTGTAGACATTCTTCCGCTATTTCAACCGTGATATGTATAGTCCCATCTTCATTGGGTTCAGTAGATAGGACGGCCAATTCAAGCGCATTTAGTGAGCTGCGCGCATCTCCATTACTTGCGTGGACGAGATGTTCTAATGCTTGCTCATCTAATTCCACAGAATAAGAACCTAATCCGCGTTTTGTGTCTTTTAAAGCACGTAAAAGTGTCGTTTTAATTTCTTCTTCCGTAAGTGGGAAGAGTTCAAAGATTTGACAACGACTTCGTATAGCTGGATTAATTGCTATATATGGATTACTTGTTGTTGCACCAATTAAGATAATCATTCCACTTTCTAAATAGGGCAATAGAAAATCTTGTTTTCCCTTATCTAGTCGGTGTACCTCATCGAGTAGTAAAATGACTTTCCCACTCATTTTTCCTTCTGCGGCGACAATTTCTAAATCTTTTTTGTTATTTGTTACAGCATTTAATGTACGAAATGCATATTGAGTACTACCTGCTATCGCACTAGCAATTGATGTCTTTCCAATGCCAGGTGGTCCGTACAAAATCATGGACGAGAGCTGCTTTGCCTTCACCATTCTCGCAATAATTTTCCCGTCTCCAACTAAATGTTGTTGTCCTGACACTTCTTCTATTGATTGGGGACGCATCCTAAATGCTAATGGTTGTTTTTTCATAAGCATCACTCCAAACTGACGTTCTCTATATTCTTAATTCTATTCTAACAAAACAATAGCAAATATGCATTCAAGTTGATGAATATGTTATAATGTTTTAATGCAAAGGGGAAAAACATCATGAAACATATGAAGCAATTACCACAAAGACTATCCATATTCACGCTTGGATTGTTAGTTATGGCATTAGGGATTGTGCTTATTATTGTAGCTGACTTCGGTGCATCACCTTGGGATGTATTGCATGTTGGACTATATTATCAATTCGGTTTAACAATTGGAACATGGTCGATTATAGTAGGAGTAGTAATATTAGCAACTTCTTCAATAATGTTAAAACAATGGCCACAATTTGGTGCGTACTTAAACATGTTATTAGTAGGAATTTTTATCGATATGTATTTGATGATTCCGTTTTTGGTGGAGCCAAATAGTATGATAGGAAAACTAACAATGTTTATTATAGGCGTTTTTATATATGCATATGGAATGGGGATATATCTATCCTCTCAACTAGGAGCAGGGCCTAGGGATAGCTTAATGCTCGCGTTGAATAAGTTAACAAAATGGAAAGTATCCTCTATTCGTTGGATAATGGAAGTTATTGTGCTTATTATTGGCTGGGTTCTAGGTGGCCCAGTTTTTATTGGAACAATCGTTTTTTGCCTGTTGATTGGACCAGTTGTGGGTTTTGCACTACCACATTGTCAAAAAAATACAGATAAATTATTAAACAAAATCGAACAAAAAAATATAGGGAAACAGATAGGACGGGGAGCTAGTTTATGAAAATTTCAACAAAAGGAAGATATGGACTGACGATTATGATTGAACTTGCAAAACAGCATGGGGAAGGACCAACTTCATTAAAGGCGATTGCAAATGCTCATAATCTTTCGGAACATTATTTAGAGCAATTAGCTGGGCCATTACGTAATGCTGGTTTGGTAAAAAGTATAAGAGGGGCATATGGTGGTTATATTCTAGCAGATGAGCCTAGTAAAATTACAGCTGGAGATATTATTCGAGTATTAGAAGGACCAATCAGTCCAGTTGAAGGTATAGAAGACGAAGAACCTGCGAAACGCCAACTATGGATTCGAATTCGTGATGCTGTAAAAGATGTATTGGATAATACAACAATTGAGGATTTAGCAAATCATCAAGATGACGGTGATTCAGAACCATATATGTTTTATATTTAATTTATTAGAATAGGTGGCATACATGAACACAATATATTTAGACCATGCGGCAACTTCTCCCATTCATCCGCAAGTGATAGAAGTCATGACAGAAGCAATGAAACTCGAATATGGAAATCCATCCAGTATACATGCGATTGGACGGAGTGCAAGAAGAGTACTAGATGAATCCAGAACAACATTAGCCAAAAGTATAGGTGCGAAATTTTCCGAAATTATTTTTACTAGTGGTGGTACGGAAGCAGATAATCTAGCAATTATAGGATCTGCAATGGCTAACCGTGATAAAGGAAATCATATTATTACAACAAAATTGGAGCATCATGCAGTTCTCCACTCTTGTCAATATTTAGAGAAGCAAGGTTTTGACGTAACTTATTTATCACCGGATGAACATGGGGTTATAAGTGTAGAAAGTGTTCGTGGTGCATTGCGTTCTGATACGATACTTGTAACCATCATGTATGGGAATAATGAAGTTGGTGCTATTCAACCAATGAAAGATATTGCAGCTGTCGTGGCTAATCATCAAGCATTACTTCATACAGATGCTGTTCAAGCATTTGGTGCAATTCAAATAGATATTACTGATATTCAAGTAGACATGCTATCGGTATCGAGTCATAAAATTAATGGTCCAAAAGGTATTGGATTCTTATATGTAAGGACTGGTACTAAACTGTTACCTGTATCATTTGGAGGAGAACAGGAGTTAAAGAGGCGTGCTGGAACTGAAAATTTACCGGCAATTGTTGGCTTTGCAGAGGCTTGCCGTATAGCTATTAATTCGATTACGGAAAGAAAAGAACAATATCTAACATATAAAAAGCGATTTGTAGAAATTTTAAAACATGAAAATATAGAGTATTATATAAATGGTAATTTAGAAACTGGTCTTCCACATGTATTAAATATTAGTTTTCCTGGTACAGATGTAGAATCTTTATTGGTGAACTTAGATATTGAAGGAATTGCAGTTTCAAGCGGTTCTGCCTGTACAGCAGGATCGATTGAGCCTTCACATGTACTTGTTGCTATGTTTGGGAATAAGTCGGAGCGGATTCGAAATTCCATCCGCTTCAGTTTCGGACTAGGTAATGATATAGAACATATTACAATCGCGGCCGAAAAAACAGCTGCAATTGTGAAAAGGCTCCGTAATTAGGAGGTGTGACAAATGAAAGAAAATAAAGATATTCGTGTCGTAGTAGGGATGTCCGGTGGTGTTGATTCATCTGTTGCTGCCTTGTTATTAAAAGAGCAAGGCTATGATGTCATTGGTATTTTTATGAAAAATTGGGATGACACAGATGAATTCGGAGTATGTACAGCTACAGAAGATTATAATGACGTAATTCGCGTTTGTAATCAAATTGGAATCCCTTATTACGCAGTTAATTTTGAAAAACAATATTGGGATAAAGTGTTTACTTATTTCTTAGATGAGTATAAAGCAGGACGTACACCGAATCCGGATGTTATGTGTAATAAAGAAATTAAGTTTAAGGCTTTTCTAGAACATGCGATGAAATTGGGTGCTGATTATTTAGCAACTGGTCACTATGCACAAGTAGTAAATCGTGACAGAGAAGTGAAAATGCTTCGTGGTGTTGATCAAAATAAAGATCAAACATATTTCTTAAACCAACTTAGCCAAGAACAATTAGAGAAAGTGATGTTCCCATTAGGTGGTATAGATAAGAAAGAAGTTCGTGAAATAGCCAAAGCAGCTGGCTTAGCAACTGCTACAAAGAAAGATAGCACGGGTATTTGTTTTATTGGTGAACGTAACTTCAAAGAATTTTTAAGTAGCTATTTACCTGCACAACCAGGTGAAATGCAAACATTAGCTGGTGAAAAAGTGGGTACTCATGACGGCCTAATGTACTATACAATTGGTCAACGTCATGGTCTAGGTATAGGTGGTGCAGGTGAACCTTGGTTTGCAGTGGGAAAAGATTTAGAAAAAAATGTCCTATATGTTGAACAAGGTTTTCATCATCCATCGCTGTATTCTGATTCCATCAAGGCAGTAAATGTTAGTTGGGTATCTAATAAAGAAAAACCAAACGAATTTACATGTACTGCTAAGTTCCGATATCGCCAACCTGATGAAGAGGTTACAGTGAAAATTTTACCTAATAATGAAGTAGAAGTAGTCTTTGCACGTCCAGTTCGTGCCGTAACACCTGGACAAGCAGTCGTGTTTTACCAAGGAGACGAGTGTCTTGGCGGTGGCACCATCGATAAAATTTACAAAAATGAACAAATGCTAACATATGTTGGATAAAATCAACAAAATAGCATTCATGTAAGTCTTAAAATAAAACAAGTGGAGAAAACAACCCGTTTCTTCTCCACTTGTTTTTTATTTTTTCTTCCTAAAAGTAGATAGCGACTACTTCTCACTATTATCATGCTTTTTATTACCCGCGGAAAGCGTAGTGTAATTCCGGAGCGGAATAGTTTTACTTCCATTGTTCGGATTTACCACTAGTTCATACCGTTTTGTCCCAACCTCAAGTTCAGGAAATAATGCAGTAATAGTCCCTATTCCAGCTGAATAAAGCCCAAATAAATAGGGAAATCAAAATTAGGTATCTATTCAGCAAGATAGATACCATGAATAAGGGAATTATTAATGACAGTCGCTATTCAGGTAAAGAGAGGATATATGTATGTTCTATAAAGGAAATCAACTATATGAATTGATCATTTATTATCGGATAGCAAATAATTTTAAATTATTTTAACTGATTCATGTTCCCTTTCTAAATAGCAAAGAATGTATGCTATAATTCTATATTAATTACTACATCGGAGTGTGACTAATGGATAAAAATGTACAAGGTATTGAATATATGAAAGCTGGTAATTACGAAAAGGCAATCCAAATGTTTACAGAAGCAATTGAGGATGATCCTAAAGACGCAGTAGGTTATGTAAACTTTGCTAATGTACTGATCTCAGTCGGCGAGCCACAAAGAGCTGAACAATTTCTTAATAGAGCAATTGAAATTGATGAAAATGCCTCAGCAGCCTATTATAGCTACGGAAATTTACACTTCAATCAAGAAAGATACGAACTAGCAGTGAAGCAATATGAAAAAGCATTAGCAATTGGACCAGAATCTAATGACCTTCATTACATGCTTGGTATGTGCTTTGTAAACCTGGGTAAAAACGAACTTTCTCTTCCTTACTTACAAAGAAGTGTTGAACTTGCTGAGTCTGATAATGAAGCTAGATTCCAATATGGACTTGCATTGGCTCGTTGTGGAGTATACGAAGATTGCATTTCCCAATTACAAAAAGTGGTGGAAGTGGATCCTGAACACGCCGATGCCTTTTATAACCTTGGAGTTGCATATGCTGCACATGAAAATAATGCAGAAAAAGCCTTAGAGAATTTTGAGAAGGCACTTTCCCTTCAACCTTATCATGCATTAGCTGGAAATGGCCAAAAAGTAATGAAACAATATCTAGAAGAACTCGAAAAATAAGATGAATGTAAGGGGGGAAGAGAGATGGATGTTCAGGATTCAATGGAGTTATTTTCTGATCAGGAGAAATATGTAAAGGGGCGCCATCTCGTCACCATCTTTCATAATGAACAAAACTTATATTCAGTTATTCGCATACGTGTCGATGAAACAAATGATGAGAATAAAGATAAGGAAGCAGTTATTACAGGATATTTTCCTAAGCTTCATGAACAAGAAACGTACATATTTTACGGTGAATATAAGGAACATCCCCGCTTTGGATTACAATTTAATGCCAAACACTTTAAGAAAGAGATGCCACAAACGAAACAAGGCGTGATAACGTATTTATCCAGTGACCTTTTTAAAGGTATCGGTACAAAAACAGCAGAAAGAATCGTGGAGACTTTAGGTGAAAATGCCATTAGCAATATACTTGCTCAACCTTCTATCCTTGATACTATCCCTAAACTTGGAGCAGAAACAGCAAAACAATTATACGAAACCTTATTAGAACATCAAGGCTTAGAAAATGTAATGATTGCGTTAAGTGAGTATGGATTTGGACCGCAAATCTCCATGAAAATTTATCAAGTATATAAAGAGGATACATTAAACATCATTGAAAAAAATCCCTATAAATTAATTGAAGATGTGGAAGGGATTGGTTTTGGAAGAGCAGATGAACTTGGTTCACATCTTGGGATTACAGGGAATCATCCAGACCGAATAAAAGCGGGTTGTATTTACATATTAGAACAAGAGTGTATTCGTAATGGACATGTGTACTTAGACTTAGCTGAATTATTAGATCAAGTAAAAACTTTATTAGAAGAGCGTCAAGCAGTCGAAATTCCATTTCAGGATATTGCTAATGAAGTGGTGAAACTGGAGGAAGAAAGCAAAATAATTGTAGAAGACAAAAGAGTCTATATGCCATCCTTATATTTTTCAGAGAAGGGGATAGTTTCTAATATAAAAAGAATAATGGAGCAGAAGGAATACGAAGATCAGTTCCCTGAATCTGAATTTTTACTTGCATTAGGTGAATTAGAAGAGCGTTTAGGAGTGGAGTATGCAGGTTCGCAACGAGAGGCAATTAAAACAGCTCTTACAAATCCAATGATGATTTTAACAGGTGGTCCAGGTACAGGTAAAACTACCGTTATAAAAGGGATTGTGGAATTGTATGCAGAACTACATGGCTGTTCGTTAGACCCAACCACTTATAAGAAAGAAGAACCTTTTCCAATTTTATTAGCTGCTCCTACAGGGAGAGCGGCGAAAAGAATGGCAGAATCCACTGAACTTCCGGCAATGACGATTCATCGTCTGTTAGGGATGACAGGACAAGAGCAACTAGATAGCGATGACGAACGCCAAATAGAAGGTAAGTTGATAATTGTTGATGAAATGTCTATGGTCGATACATGGTTGGCACATCAATTGTTAAAAGCATTACCCGATGAAATCCAAGTGATTTTTGTTGGTGATGAAGACCAACTTCCCTCTGTCGGACCTGGCCAGGTGTTAAAGGATATTCTTCGTTCACAAGTAATTCCTACTGTGCAATTGACTGATATTTATCGACAAAAAGAAGGTTCGTCTATTATTGATCTCGCACATGAGATAAAGAAAGGAATTATTCCTGATAATTTACTTCAGCCGCAGAAGGATAGAACCTTTATTCGTTGTCAGTCAAGTCAGATTGCTGAAGTCGTGGAAAAAGTTGTTGTAAATGCAAAGAAAAAAGGCTATTCAGCCAAAGATGTGCAAGTATTGGCACCTATGTATCGAGGTCCTGCTGGGATCGATAACTTAAATGTTATTCTTCAAGAAATTTTTAATCCGAATTCAGACGGTAAACGAAAAGAGATACAGTTTGGGGATGTCAAATTTCGGATTGGTGATAAGGTTCTCCAACTCGTAAACCAACCTGAACAAAATGTCTTCAATGGAGATATGGGTGAAATAATCTCGATCTTATATGCAAAAGAGAATACTGAAAAACAGGACATGATAATCGTATCATTTGAAGGTACAGAGGTTACGTATACAAGAGCAGATTTGAATCAAATAACTCATGCATTTTGTTGTTCCATCCATAAATCACAAGGGAGTGAGTTCCCAATTGTGATTCTACCAGTTATTAGAAGTTATTATAGGATGTTACGAAGAAATTTATTATATACGGCAATAACTAGAAGTAAGCAATCACTTATATTATGTGGAGAAGAAAGTGCTTTTAAAATTGGAATTGAGCGGAAAGATGATTTACAAAGAAAAACGACTTTATATGAGAAATTAACAGATAATCAGCAGGTTGAAAAAACAGGCGAATCAACCATTTTGAGTGAAGAAACATTTCTGTTAATCGATCCAATGATTGGGATGGAAAATGTTTCGCCTTATGATTTTATGGATAAGTGAAAAGATAAGGATGTTCGGAAAGGCGGGTGTTTCTTTGCGGACATTTTCACTTTTGAAAGGTATGCCAGTTTATAACTATCAAAGGGATTTGCTAGGAGAAATTTGTGATATTTGTATCACAGATGATGGACGAGTTTCTGATATTCTTCTTCATAAAAAAGGGTTATTCGGAAAAAAATTTCGAATACCGATAGAATATGTTCATTCTTTTGGAGAGCAGGAAGTGGTGATTGCGGATGAGCAACATATCACTAAATGGTATGAACGCGAAGGGATGTACACCATGCATCATTGTAATCCAATCTCAAAAAAGAGTACCAGTTCTCAGTCGGGAGAACATCTTGGATTATTAGATGATGTATATTTTTTAGAAGAAGTGGGCACCATCGTAGGGTATGAACTGACAGATGGTTTCTTTTCTGACATCAAAAAGGGAAAACGAGTAATTCGGACTCCTCATCCACCAAAGATTGGAAAAGATTCCATGATTGTGTCAGTGACTAAGCTGCGAGGTGGCGAAGCCCATGATGAAATGTCCGAATTGCCATAGCAAGGACCTAGGTAAAATTGGCGTAAATCAATATTATTGTTGGAATTGTTTTATCGAGCTTTCTATTGGCGGTAAAATGATTCATACCCATCAAGTCGAAGAAGATGGGTCATTAAGTTCATTAGATGATTTATTTGATGAACAGGAGCGGAAGCTAAGTTAAGGAGTTGTCCATATTGGGCAACTCTCTTTTTTTGTTTTTTTGATTAAAAACATTAACTTTCGGCAATATATAAGCAAGGAGGGGAAAGTTTGAAGCAGAAGCATTTAGCCATTATTTATCGATTAATCATCACATTGTTAGTATTAATTATCCTATATTGTCTTTTATTATTGAAACCAATTTGGAAGCCTGTTGTCACTACTGCTTTTATTGGAGTTCTTCCATTTATCATTAGTGGTTTCATCGCCTTCTTATTACATCCATTAGTGGATAAATTAGAAAAAGCGCTTGGTATGAAGCGATCATATGCAATCTTACTGATTTATTTTCTTTTTTTTGGTGGAATCGGATTTGGATTATATTTAGGGATACCATTAATGATAAAACAAATGAGAGAATTTACGGAACAATTTCCAATATTGTTAAGTCAGTACCGCGATTGGATTAATGATATACAAGTCTCTACTTCACGTTTTCCTGATGGGATAAAAGTTCAAATCAATGAAAGGATTAATGATTTTGAACAATGGGGAAACGAAATATTAGCGAAAACAACGAATGTATTAGTCAAACTAGTGGATTTTATTATCGTAGTTGCTGTGATCCCATTTATCTCTTTTTATTTGCTTAAGGACATTGAAAAAATTAAAAAAGCTGTATGGTATATAACACCAAAATCATGGAGGAAAGATGGAATTAATTTTATCGAAGCGGTTCATGAGTCATTGGGTGGATATTTACGAGGTTATTTATTAGTTTGTGGAATTGTAGGTGTCACATCGGCGACAGCTTTTAGCTTATTAGGAATTAAGTATCCCATTTTATTAGGAATTATCATTGCTGCAACTAATATTATCCCTTATTTCGGCCCTTTTATTGGAGCTATTCCAGTAGCTGCTATTGCTTTAATGGGATCTGTCAAATTAGCAATTATTGCAGTTGTGATTGTGTTTGTCTTACAATTTATTGAAGGTAATATTTTATCTCCATACATCGTCGGTAAATCAATTGAAATCCATCCGTTATTTATTATTGCTGCATTAATCATTGGAGGAGAAGCTTTTGGGATCATCGGAATGATTGTTGCGGTTCCATTATTAGCTATTCTGAAAATCGCAATTATCCATTCGCGTGATTATCTAATAAGAAAGAGGCAAGCATAATATTGACAAATGATAACAAACTTCTCTATAATCACCATATACAAGTAAATTAGTTAAATTGAAGAAGGATCTAAATGTTATTACTAGTCTTACGCATGAATATGCTTTAGAGAGGAATTCCTAGGCTGAAAGAATTCTAGACATAGCATAACATATTGCCAATCCTGAGAGCAGCTAATCACTGCCGTCAGCCGCGTTAAGGTACTGAGAGAAAAGTATGTTTTTTTACTTTTAAATCAGGGTGGTACCGTGAATTCAAGCTTCGCCCCTGTCTAGGGGAGGAGCTTTTTTATATTTTTAGGAGGTATTTAGTGTGAAAAAGTTAACAGGTTCAGAAATTAGACAAATGTATCTAGATTTTTTTAAAGAGAAAGGACATAGTGTGGAGCCTAGTGCATCACTAGTGCCACATGATGATCCCACTTTATTATGGATTAATAGTGGTGTGGCAACATTAAAGAAATATTTCGATGGGAGAATTATCCCCGAAAATCCACGTATTGTAAATGCGCAGAAATCAATAAGAACGAACGATATCGAAAATGTTGGTTATACAGCAAGACATCATACATTTTTCGAGATGCTCGGTAACTTTTCTATTGGGGATTATTTTAAGGAAGAAGCAATTGAATGGGCATGGGAATTCTTAACAAGTCCAAAATGGATAGGCTTTGACCCAGAAAAATTATCGGTAACTATCCATCCTGAAGATGATGAAGCATTCAACCTATGGCATGAAAAAATTGGTATCCCAAAAGAACGAATTATTAGACTAGAAGAGAATTTCTGGGATATAGGTGAAGGCCCAAGTGGTCCAAATACAGAAATTTTTTATGATCGAGGACCAGAATTTGGAGATGACCCAAATGATCCTGAATTATATCCTGGAGGAGAAAACGAACGCTATTTAGAAATATGGAACTTAGTATTCTCACAATTTAACCATAATCCAGATGGTACTTATACTCCATTACCAAAGAAAAATATAGATACGGGTATGGGATTAGAAAGAATGGCATCTGTTATTCAAAATGTGCCAACAAACTTTGATACGGATTTATTCATGCCGATTATTAAAGAAACAGAAAAAATTGCAGGTGTATCATACCGCACAAATGATGAATTAGATACATCATTTAAAGTAATTGCTGACCATATCCGGACTGTTTCTTTTGCAATAGCAGATGGGGCGCTTCCTTCTAATGAGGGTCGTGGGTACGTATTACGTCGATTACTTCGAAGAGCAGTGCGTTTTGCGAAAAAAATTAATATTAATAAACCATTTATGTATCAATTAGTACCAGTTGTTGGTGACGTAATGAAAGATTTCTATCCGAATGTCATAGAGAAAACAGACTTCATCCAACGAGTAATTAAAAATGAGGAAGAAAGATTCCATGAAACTCTGCATGATGGCTTAGAAATTTTATCAACTGTAATAAAACAAGCTAAAGCTGAAGGGAAAAACGAGATCCCAGGTTCTGAAGTGTTTAAACTGTATGATACGTATGGATTCCCTGTTGAATTGACGGAAGAGTATGCAGAAGATGAAGGGATGAAGGTGGATCATCCAGGATTTGAACTAGCAATGGAGCAGCAAAGAGAACGCGCAAGGTCTGCTCGTCAAGATACAGAATCTATGCATATTCAAGGTGGGATTTTAGGTGACTTACAGATACCAAGTGAATTTGTAGGGTATGACCAACTGCAAGTAAGCACAACAGTAACAGCAATCATTAAAGATGGAGAACTAGTGGAACAAGCAGTTGCAGGTGATAAAATCGAGTTCTTATTAGCAGAAACACCTTTCTATGCGGAAAGTGGTGGACAAATTGCAGACAAAGGACATATAAGTGCTGCAGGTGTTTCCGTACATGTTACCGAAGTACAAAAAGCACCAAATGGTCAAAACCTTCATACAGCAGTAATTCAAGAAGGAACATTAGAAAACGGAGTTCAGGTTCTTGCCCAAGTGGATGAAATGAATCGTAAAAAGATAGAGAAAAACCATACTGCAACACATCTACTACATCAAGCATTGAAAGATGTTCTTGGTACACATGTAAATCAAGCTGGTTCATATGTAGGTCCAGATCGTCTTCGTTTTGATTTCTCTCATTTTGGTCAAGTTAAGCAGGAAGAACTGGAAGCAATCGAGAAGATAGTAAACGAAAAGATTTGGGCTAACCTTCCTGTTACGATTGCTAATAAGAATATTGATGAAGCAAAAGCAATGGGAGCAATGGCTCTTTTCGGTGAAAAATATGGAGAAGTTGTACGTGTAGTTTCTATTGGAGATTATAGTTTAGAACTTTGTGGTGGTTGTCATGTTCCAAACAGTGCGACAATTGGCTTATGCAAAATAGTTTCTGAGAGCGGTATTGGTGCTGGTACACGAAGAATTGAAGCTGTAACGAGTGAAGGTGCATTTGAGTTAATGAATAATGAAATTATGCAATTTTACAAAGTTGCAGAACTTCTCAAGGCAAAACCAAAGGATACCGTTCATAGAACCGAAGTTGTGTTACAGGAACTTAAAGAATTACAACGTGAAAATGAATCCCTTGCTGCAAAGTTAGCAAATATTGAAGCAGGAAGTATATTAGACCGTGTGATTGAAGTAGATGGTGTAAAATTGTTATCACAAAAAGTGCAAGTTCAGGACATGAATACTTTGAGGAACATGGCAGATGACTTAAAGAAAAAAATCGGTTCCGGAATCATCGTATTAGGTGCTGTTCAAGGAGAAAAAGTAAGTATTATTTCAACAATAACAGAGGACTTAATCAAAAAAGGATATCATGCAGGGAAATTGGTGAAAGAAGTAGCTACTCGTTGTGGTGGTGGAGGCGGAGGGCGCCCAGATATGGCCCAAGCTGGAGGAAAAAATCCACAACAATTAGATGCTGCTTTAGACTTTGTACAAGAATGGATAAAATCCGTTTGATTCCATTGTAAAATCATGTACAATATAGGTAATGTTTAACAATTAGGCCTATCTGTTATGGTAGTTCTTAAGAGAGGTGTTGTAAATGAGCTCTTTTGATAAAACGATGCGTTTTAATTTTCAAGAAGATCCAATGGAGCAAGATGTAAAAGATGTAATGCTCCACGTATATGGAGCGCTTCAAGAAAAAGGGTATCACCCTATTAATCAAATTGTTGGTTATTTATTATCAGGTGACCCAGCATATATTCCAAGACATCAAGACGCGCGTAATATCATCAGAAAATTAGAGCGGGATGAAATCATCGAAGAACTAGTAAAATCATATTTAAAGCAACATCGAGAGGTATAACGATGAGAATTATGGGCCTAGATGTTGGATCGAAAACGGTTGGAGTTGCAATTAGTGATGAAATGGGTTGGACAGCCCAAGGTATAGAAACAATTGCAATTGATGAAAATAGAAATAGATTTGGTTTCGACCGTCTTAGAGAAATTATTGAAGAGTATAATGTGAGTGAAATTATTGTTGGTCTCCCAAAAAACATGAACAATACGATTGGACCACGTGGTGAAGCTTCACAAATGTTTGCCGAAAATTTACAGTCAACGTTTCAGATTCCAGTAAAAATGTGGGACGAGCGCCTAAGTACAATGGCTGCGGAACGTGTATTATTAGAAGCAGATGTAAGTAGAAAAAAACGCAAAAAAGTAATTGATAAAATGGCTGCTGTTATGATACTACAAGGGTATCTTGATAGTCGACAAATATGAGGTGAAGAAAATGGAAAATGGCGAAAAGCATATTACGGTTGTTGATGAAAACGGAAATGAAGAGCTATATGAGATATTGTTTACATTTGATTCAGAGGAATTTAATAAATCATACGTCTTATACTACCCGGTAGGGGCGGACGAAGATGAAAACGAAGAGATAGAAATCCACGCATCTGCTTATGTACAAAATGAAGATGGTGCAGAAGGAAATCTTCAACCAATTGAAACTGATGAAGAATGGGATATGATTGAAGAAATGTTAAATACCTTCCTTGATGAGGAAGAAGAGTAATTATTAAATTGGGATGTTATGAAACCTTAAATTAAACAAGTGGAGGAAAACGATTCGTTTTTCTTCACTTGTTTTTTATTTTGGGATGGAATTAGCTAGTTTCCTTTTAGTGATGTTATCTTACCTTGCTTATCAAAAAGCACAGTAATTAATTAAGGGATGAAATTGGAGAATTATGTAGTATAATGTACAAAGTAAATATCCTATTAAATAATTGTGTATAGAGCCAGAAGGGAGATGACTTCGTGGAGGATAATAATAAGCGTCAAACAAATAAACCAAATCGTAAAGCGATAATACAAGAAAACTTAACGGAACGTGGCCATGAAGCACGAACAATAAGGAGAATTGTAGCAGTAATAGCCATTATATTAATTTTAGTATTTGGAGGAACTGCTCTAGGAGGATATTTATACATTTCTTCCGCATTAAAACCGTTAGACCCTGAGAATACAAAATCAACAGATGTAGAGATTCCAATCGGTTCTTCTTCAACCTCAATAGGGGAAATTTTAGAGGAAAAAGGAATAATTAAAGATTCTACTGTTTTTAAATACTATGTTAAATTTAATAATATTTCTGGTTTCCAAGCAGGGAATTATCAATTTTCACCTTCTATGACACTGAAAGAAATTACTGCAACATTACAAACAGGAAAACTTGTTAGAGAAGCAGTTTTTAAAATGACAATTCCTGAAGGGCTGCAAATTAAGGAAATTGCAAAAATTATGGCAAAACATATTGATATGTCGGAAGAAGACATAGTAGAAAAATTAAATGATTCTAAAACAATAGAGAAGTACATGAAATTATATCCGGAACTATTAAAGGAAGATATTTTAGACGAAGAAATCATGAATCCTTTAGAAGGGTATTTATTTCCTGCAACATATTCTTTTTATGAAAAGAATCCATCATTTGACACAGTAATTAGTGTAATGTTAGAACAAACCATGAAGGTTGTTACGCCGTATGTAAATATATTAGAAGAAAAAGGCATGACTATCCATGAGTTATTAACGATGGCATCTTTGATAGAAGAAGAAGCAACGGAACAAGCAGATCGGAAAAATATCTCAAGTGTTTTTTATAATCGGATAGCAGATGGTATGATATTACAAACGGATCCAACTGTAGCTTATGCATTAGGTGAACATCTAGAACAAACACTATATGAACATCTAGACGTAGATTCACCATACAACACATATAAATACCCAGGTTTACCCCCAGGACCAATTGCTAATTCTGGAACCTCATCTATTGAGGCGGCTCTATACCCGGCAGATACGGATTATAAATACTTCTTAGCGGAATATGGCACTGGAAAAGTTCACTATGCGAAGACATTAGAAGAACACAATGCATTAAAAGATAAATATATTACACAAAAACGAAATAACCAGTAGGTGAAGCTTAAAAATGAAAGATGCCATTGATCAATATTTAGAAGGCTTACTTCCGGAACGAAGTGAATTATTTCAGCAATTAGAACAATTTGCAAAAGAGAATAAGATACCTATTATGGAACCTATGGGTATAGAAACATTACTACAATTGCTCCGAATACAAGGGCCAAAACGAATATTAGAAATAGGGACAGCAATAGGCTATTCAGCGCTTCGAATGGTGGATGCAATTGATGATGTTCATGTTGTAACATTAGAAATGGATGAAACACGCGCTAAGCAAGCAGAGGACAATATTGTACAGGCTGGAATGGCTAATAGAATTACGATTATTAAAGGAAATGCACTAGAGCTCTTTGGTGAAGTGAAAGATTTAGGACCGTTTGATGCAATTTTTATTGATGCTGCAAAAGGGCAATATACGAGATTTTTTGAAATATACGAGCCTCTCTTAACCAATAACGGTTGTATATATAGTGACAATGTGTTATTCAAGGGACTTGTTGCATTAGAACCTACGGGTGAAAATAAACGATTAGAAAACATAGCAAAAAAAATACGAGGGTATAATCAATGGCTTATGAATAATCAAAGTTATAGAACTGTTATTATTCCAACTGGTGATGGCTTAGCCATTAGCCGGAAAATTAAGTAACATACTGTGGAGGTCATCATGTATCAAAAGCCAGTCATAATAGGAGTTGCGGGTGGATCAGGTTCCGGAAAGACGAGTGTAACGAAAACAATAAATAATACATTTAAACATCATTCAATCGTTGTGATTGAACAAGATTATTATTATAAGGATCAATCTGATCTTCCTTTTGAAGAAAGGTTAGAAACAAACTATGATCATCCATTAGCGTTTGATAATGATCTCCTTATATCTCATATTGAAAAATTGTTAAATTACGAAGCAATTGAAAAACCAGTATATGACTATGCAAATCATACTCGATCGACTAAAACAATTCATGTAGAGCCGAAAGATGTTATAATTATTGAGGGAATTTTAGTATTAGAAGATGAAAGATTGCGCAACTTAATGGATATTAAGTTATTTGTAGATACCGATGCGGATATCCGAATCATTAGACGCATGCAAAGAGATATAAAAGATAGGGGCAGGTCAATGGAATCGGTAATCTCACAATACATGAACGTAGTTAGGCCAATGCATAATCAATTTATTGAACCGACAAAAAGATATGCGGATGTTATCATCCCAGAAGGTGGCCAAAATCATGTTGCAATCGACTTGGTTGCAACGAAAATAAAAACAATTCTTGAACAAAAGTCATTTTTGTAATACGATAGCATAGAACTTAATATATGTATAAGCATGAAAATGTAGCGCGCCTATTGAAGGCGCGTTATCATGTATTACATAAAAAAATATATAAATATCTCATTTCATAAATTGAGGTTGTAATTAATAAGGAGTGAAGGGTTTGGCAAAAGAAAAAGTTTTTCCAATGACAGAAGCTGGAAAAGAAAAATTAGAACAAGAACTAGAATTCTTAAAAACAGTTAGAAGAAAAGAAGTAGTAGAGAGGATAAAAATTGCAAGAAGCTTTGGAGACCTCTCAGAGAACTCTGAATATGATTCCGCGAAAGAAGAGCAAGCATTTGTGGAAGGTCGTATTACTACACTTGAAAATATGATCCGTAATGCTAAAATCATCAAAGATGATGACCTAAATACAGATGTTATTACATTAGGGAAAACGGTTACATTTATAGAGCTTCCTGATGGCGAAGAAGAAACATATACGATTGTGGGAAGTGCAGAAGCAGATCCATTTGAAGGTAAGATTTCTAATGATTCCCCAATCGCTAAAAGTTTGATTGGACATAAAGTTGGAGAAGAAGTTGTTGTACAAACTCCTGGTGGCGAAATGAATGTTAAAGTAATTTCCATCAGTTAAAAGAATGTATAAAGAAGCATGACACAATGGTGTCGTGCTTTTTTATATCCCTCGTGTTATCACTTTTAGAGAAAAAGGCAACAATGGATATAGAGGTGGTAATATGAGGAAGAGGAGAATTGTTTTTTTAGCTCTGGCAATTTTATTTATGTTGTTCGTAATTATGGGGAGATTAATGCAACTACAACTATTCGCAACAGAGCATTTTTCAAGTAGAAATATCAATTTAATATATGAAAGTGTCAAACAACGTTCGCATGAAATACTTATTAATGATGGACGTGGTGATTTTCTAGATGCGAGTGGACAGCCTTTATCATATGAAGAGAAAACAGTATTAGTATTATTTCCTTTTCTAAAAAATATTGACTGGGATAAAGCTAGCCTTGCTGAAATAATGCGAATATCTGAAAGTGAGATAAGTTCATTAATTGAAGAAGCGGATAAACCTTTTATATATGGACAATTAACAAGTTATGAAGCAGAACAAGTGAGAGCGTTAAATATTCCGGGAGTAATAGCAATTTCAAAAGAGTTTCCCTCAACTAACAATTCTGCTGCACAGTTACTTGGATTAACAGGCGAAAATAAGGATGAGTTTGAAAAAAGATATCCAGATAAAAAAGGAAATACTTCTATGAAGATAGGAATAACTGGTTTACAGGAGAGCTTTGACCCGTTCCTAATACCAGAGAATCCTTCCAAACTAATATTTCATGTCGATGGGAAAGGTGCACCTTTATTTGGAATTGATGTAAAACTAACTGGAGAAAATAATCCATTTTATCCGTTACGAGTAAAAACAACAATTGAGAGAAATATTCAAGACCGTTTAGAACAGTTAATTGACGACCATAACATCGTTAATGGAGGTGCACTGTTATTAAACATTGAGACAAATAGTATTATTGCATCCGCTTCACGTCCAACCATTAATGAATCTGCCCCATTTTCTGATGATGGTACAAAAAATAAAATGTTTGAACAGCACATACCTGGTTCAGTCTTTAAAACCGTAGTAGCAGCTGGAGCAATAGAAGAGGAACTAATAAAAGATGATGAAGTGTTTAATTGTAGTTTAGACATACGGGGTGAACAAGCAGAAAGAGATTTAGGGGAGCTCAAGTTAGATGAAAGCTTTTCACGAAGTTGTAACCTCACCTTTGCAGAACTAGCTAAAAGGTTGCAAAAAGAAGATCCTAATATGTTAGAAAAGTATGCATCTGAATTAGGTTTAATTGGTAATATAAGTTGGAAAAAAGATCTCTTTCATTTTGAAAATTTTAAACAGTTCTCTCATCATCAAGGTAGGATTTTTACGGAAGAATCAAGTAGGAAGGATCTAAATTATGTTGGACAAACTGGAATTGGACAACATGAGGTAAGAGTATCACCACTTCATGTTGCAAATATGTTAGCTACAATTGCCCGAGGTGGAGAAATGAATGCAATAAAAGTAGCTAGTGAGATTCAATATGGTGATGGATCTATCATGTATAAGTTTCCGGATATAAAGGTAAAAGATTCGAAAATATCTCCGTCCACTTTCATGCAGCTGCAATCTTTACTTAGGCACGTTGTATCTGATAATGAAGGAACTGGACGCTACTTTCAAGATTTACCATTTGAGATTGCTGGTAAAAGTGGAACAGGTGAAACTGGTATTTTCAAAGATGAAGAACAATTGCATAATAAGTGGTTTGCAGGTTATTTTCCATTTAAGTCCCCGAAATATGCACTTGTTGTAGTAAATTTAGGTGTACCTATTAACGAAGGAGGAGTAAATCTGCTTTTTGCTGATATTGTTAATATGATTTATGAAGAAAGCCATGATGCTGTTGAAGCTTCCAAACCAATTCAGTAACAATATTATATTTTTATTACAAAACGAAATGAGCATAATGGATTGCTTCACGGATATCCCTAACCATGATATGATTATTTCATTGGAAAGGGAGGAAATCATATGCCAATGAATTACCATGATTCTCGGTCTAGATCCGCACAGCGTGCTAAGCGGAGAAGAACCAATATTATTTTAAATACATTAATAGCAATTGTGATTGCTCTTATCCTAATAGTAGGTAGTTCGATTTTTTTGGGTGAAACAAAAACGGAGAAAGAGCAGGCAAATGCAGAACAATCAAATCAAGATAGATTAAATGATGACAAACAGAATAACGAGCCGGTTAGTGGCAATAAGGATGACTCAGATAAAGCTGATGAATCAGATCAACAAGACGACTCAGACCAGAGTGATGAACTAGATGAAAATAACGATGATGATAATGTGGACGAAAATAGTGATTCGGGCACAAGTGAAATAATCGAAAAAGAAACCACGGAAAAGAATGTTGAAAAGATAATTATCAATCCTGCTTGGGAACCAGTAGGTACAGAACAGGTAAATGGTCATCAGCCCTCATCTGAGATGGGAAGTATAGATTGGAATGAAAAGTTAAAGGCCGGTGCATATGCAATAGGAACTACTGTTGATAATATGACAGCATGGTGGGTTGGCCGCGGTGAAAACCCTGAAACCCAGTCAGTTTTAACCGTACAAGCAAAAGACAGTGATGATATCTATCGTGTCTATATTGAATGGGTTGATGGAAAAGGGTGGAAACCAACGAAGATGAAAAAATTATATGAAAATGATATAGAGTATTAGGAATGAGGTATTATTGATGAAGATAGCTATTATCGGTGCAATGGATGAAGAAATAGAATTACTACGTGAACAAATCGCTGACAAGAATGAGGAAATAGTTGCTGGTTCTGTGTTTATTACAGGTACCTTACATGGTAAAGATGTTGTGTTACTAAGATCAGGTATAGGTAAAGTAAATGCTGCGATGTCTACTACAATATTAATGGAAAGATATCAGCCGGATTATATCATTAATACCGGTTCAGCAGGTGGCTATAATCCAAGTTTGAAAATTGGAAATTTAGTCATTTCTAATGAAGTTCGTCATCATGATGTAGATGTGACAGCTTTTGGCTATGAGTATGGTCAAGTTCCGCAACTTCCAGCTGCATTTAAAGCGAATGAAGCATTACTACGTACAGCCATAGAAGGTGCTAAAAAACTTCCAAGCATTCATGCTGTTACCGGATTAATAGCTACAGGAGATACCTTTATGAGTGATCCTGAGAGAGTTGAATTTGTTCGTAAAACATTTAAAGACTTACAAGCAGTAGAGATGGAAGGGGCAGCCATTGCTCAAGTAGCACATCAATATGGTATACCGTTTGTCGTTATTAGAGCTTTATCAGATATCGCTGGTCAGGAATCTGATATATCGTTTGATCAGTTTTTGGAAACAGCTGCTGTCAATTCTGCAAACTTAGTAATGGAAATTGTAAAACTTATGTAGGGGATTGGACAAAACATTGAACTTGGATATAATTCCGAACAATGTTTGTTCTAACTATACCGCTACGGAAATACACTTCGCTGATAAATCAAGTGCGAACAGCACATCGAAGACAAATATCAAACATAGGTTGGGACATAACCATTTGACTTGAATGTAAATCCGAACAATGTAAGTGTAGCTATAACGCTTCGGAAATACACTTCGCTTTCCGCGGGCTTAGAAAAGTGAAAGGCGCTTGCTTATCGGCGACAAGCAAATGTTCTGAGACAAAGAAAGGCGTACTTTGCCTTTCATGTCTCAGGTTATTTGACCTCGAGCCGATAGCGCCTACAACTAGACAAGGCTAATGAGCCTCCTCGGCGCTAAACGCCTGTCTAGCTTAGGCTCCTAGCGGCTGGCGAACGAGACATTCCTTCCCCTACGATAAGTCAACATCGGCAAGAGGAACGTCGACTAAAAGCGGCACGTCCTGTGCCAACGTCGACGTGACCCACATCCTGTGGGCCCTCGCCGTGTTTCCTTTATCTCAGTACAGGATTGGCTCCCGTTCGTACGCCGCTAAACAGTCGCCTTCGCTTTTCTTTCTGCGGGGTCTCATCGAGGCCTTTATTCCCGCAGGAGTCTTCGTGTATTTCCTCCGATGGTAACCATAAAATTTTCGTAATTGAAAAGGTGACCGAACTATCTTGTTTTAAAATCAAGTTATAGTTCGGTTTTTATTTGCATCGATATTCCTCTGTCCCAGCCTCGTTTTTTTTTATTTCATCTGTATTCTTTTGTCCAATCCTCTTCTTTATGTTGTTTTTTTCGCAAAAGCCCTTTCAAGCGAAATGGTAAAAGTATAATTATAAATAGTAAAAGGGCTGCTGCTTCTAGGGATAAAATATAATATGGATATGGACCAAAATAATCTAATAATGATCCATTTGTCGGTTTATAGGCAAGAAACATATAATTTCCTTCCGTTAGTTTGTTGACAAAGAAAGCTATCGTCGCACTTATATTTAAAAATAAAAATGACCAACACAAACCTTTAACTGTCGGACGATATTGGTGTGAAAATACAAAATAAAGACAAGTCCATATAATAAGCATATGCGTTATGAAAAATTGAAAATAGCGAAAATGAGGGAATCCAAGAAACAATTCAGGTGTAATAATGGCCATAAATGCACCTGTAATTCCAATGAAAAATACAATCTGAAAAATCACGTTAGATTTTGTGCTCAATAAAATTAAACAAAGGATTAAACTTATGGAACATAATTGAAGTGGTAATGTAAATGAAATATCCCAATAACCATCTTTATAAAGCCAAATATGGTATAGAGCTTCTAGTATAAACAATCCTAAAAACATACCAAGTCTTATCGACTTATCAAACATAGCCAATTTTTTTCTACTTATATACAGGAAACATGTAACTAAAAGAAAGACAATAATCATTGTGATATGGTCTATGGAAAACATGATAAATGGATAAGATTCATATGGATGGCCGAAAAAGGTTTCCAATAGTAATACCTCCTCTCTTCAAAAATGCCCAGAATTATCTATGTACATAGTAATCCTGGGCTTATTTTTATTGTGAACTTCTATCATTCTGCATTCTAGTTGTTTCAATTGATATGTTTAATGAATTCTCCACTAAGGGAACAACTACTTATCAAATTACTTACTATTTATTTTTAGTCATTTCCATAAATTCTTCCACATCTTTGATGCATAATTTGACGCCTTCTTCCCAGAAGTCACGTTTTGTTAAATCTACACCAAGGTGTTTTTCTGCTAGCTCTTCAACAGTCATAGAACCAGTATCTTCGAGCATTGCCATATATTTCTTCTCATATCCTTTTCCTTCTTTAACGGCTTGAGCGTATATTCCTAGAGAGAATAAGTAACCAAAGGTGTATGGGAAATTGTAAAAAGGAACACCTGTAATAAAGAAATGTAGTTTTGATCCCCAGAATGTTGGGTGGTATTTATCTAGTGAATCTAAATATGCTTCTTTTTGAGCTTGTTCCATTAATTCATTAAGTCTTGCTTTACTTACCATTCCTTTTTTGCGTTCCTCATAGAAACGTGTTTCGAACAAATAACGTGCATGTATATTCATTAGTAAAGCTACGGAACGTTGAATTTTGTCTTCCAATAATGCGAGTTTTTCATCCTCATCTTTCGCATTTTGAACAGCAGCGTCAGATACGATCATTTCTGCGAATGTCGATGCAGTCTCTGCTACATTCATTGCATAGCCTCTATTTAACGGATGTGTATCTTTTAAGGCATATGAGTGAAAGGCATGCCCTAACTCGTGAGCAAGTGTTGAAACATTTGAAGGTGTCCCAGAATATGTCATGAAAATTCTTGATTGATTACTCTTTGGGAATGAAGTACAAAAACCACCAGGTCTCTTACCTGGGCGATCCTCTGCTTCAATCCAACTATCTTCAAAAGCTTTCTTTGTAAAAGCAGTTAATTCATCTCCAAAAGCAGCAAAGTGATGTAAGATAAACTCTGCTCCTTCTTGGTAGTTATATACCGTGTTTGCTTCACCAACCGGTGCATCTAAGTCTGCCCAACTTAATTTTTCTACGCCTAACAGCTCTGCTTTTCGTTGTAGAAAGTCTGCAAATGGTTGCTTATTATCGGTAATAACCTCCCACATTACATCTAATGTTTCTTGTTTCATGCGATTATACGTAAGTGCCTCTTTTAATATATGCTCCCAGCCTCTTTGCTTATACACAGACAATCTAAAACCAGAAAGGTGGTTTAAAGTTCCCGCTAATAAATCAGCTTGTTTATCCCAGGCTTTTTCCCATTCCTCAAATATTTGTTTACGAACATTTGCGTCTGAACTTGAAAACTTATTAGCAGCCTGGCCAACTGAAAGTTCTTTCTTCTCACCATTTTCTATGAAAGGTATTTTAATCTGACTCACAATGGTATCGTACATTTCGCCCCAACCGTGATAGCCATCAATACTAAGTGCGTTAATTAATGCTTCTTGTTCTTTCGGTAATTTTTCAGCTGCATTTGTTCGTCTTTCATTTAGAACAAAATGTATTTCTTGTAGTTCAGCTTGTTCTATAAGGGCATTCCATACTTCTTTGTCGATTTTTGCCAATTTTTCGTCAAAGTTAGTTAGGATTGTACTAAATCGCGAACTTAAAGTAGTAACCATTCCTCGTAATTCATTTGCTCGACTATCCAACGTGTTTTGTGCTTGTAGACAACTTACGAATGCACCAGCTTGACGTATATTTTCAGATATTTGTTGAAGCTCACTCAATAGTGCAGATAAAGAAGAATCGTCTTTCTGATTAGGAACTTTCCACTCATCTACAGATGTATCAAATTCATCCAATTGTATCTTAATTTTATCTAGATGCTCAATAAATTGTGGGGAATGACTTCCTCCTTCAAAAAAAACATCTAAATCCCAAATTAATGAATATGTACTTGAAACCAAAAAATCTCCTCCTTTAGAAGTTTATAGAAATAATTATAAGTTACTTATAAGTAATTAGCTATAAAAGTTATATGTGAACCTTATTTTATATAGACAAGCAAGTACAACTACTGATAATCATATACATTAATGCATGGCAAAAATCGACTTTGGAGGTGAGGAGTTGTCCGGTATCCTAACTGCAATTGGCTATTTGTTCAAAGAATTAGTATTCCTTGTCTCATATGTAAAGAACAATGCTTTTCCTCAACCGTTATCTCCTGAGGAAGAAAAAAAGTACTTAAAAGAAATGGCTGAAGGGGACGAACATGCTCGTAATCTCCTAATCGAGCATAACTTGAGGCTAGTTGCTCACATTGTGAAGAAATTTGAGAATACAGGAGAAGATTCAGAAGATCTGATTTCTATTGGAACAATAGGATTAATTAAAGCAATTGAAAGTTACTCATTTGGTAAAGGAACGAAACTTGCAACATATGCTGCCAGATGTATTGAAAATGAAATATTAATGCATTTACGTGCCTTAAAAAAAACAAAAAAAGATGTCTCTTTACATGATCCAATTGGTCATGATAAGGAAGGAAACGAAATATCTTTAATTGATGTATTGAAATCAGAAGCGGAAGATGTATTTGATACTATTCAATTAAACATGGAGTTAGAAAGAGTAAAAGAATATATTGATGTATTAGATGAGCGAGAAAAGGAGGTAATTGTTGGTCGCTTTGGCTTAAATCTGGAAAAAGAACGTACTCAGCGTGAGATTGCTAAAGAGCTAGGAATATCAAGAAGTTATGTTTCACGAATAGAAAAGCGTGCTTTAATGAAGATGTTTCATGAATTTTATCGAGCAGAGAAAGAAAAGTTAAAAAGAAAGAATGAGGATTAGAAAAGTTTGTGTAGTCAAAATGACTCTGACATGTTATAGTGTAGTAGCGATGAGCTGATTTGCATAAGTCGCATAGCAAGCTTACAGCACACATGATGTGAACATGTGGTTATGCGCCGCAAATGCAAGACGCCTGGATATGCAGGCGTCTTTTTATATTCCTATACTTTTTTAAGAGTGAAAGTACTAATCATTAATATAGATAGTATTAAATTAATAAATAGAAATGAATACGGTGTGAAATAAGGGATTGCGAGATAACTAAGTGTCAATAAGCATCCAGCTGCAGTAATTGGAAGTCCAGTGAAGTAACCATTATTCTCAGAAATATTGAATCTTGCTAGACGGAAGGCGCCACACCCGATATAAAAAATTGTGAAAAATGCTCCTGGAAAACCAAAATTATGAAGAATTCCTTGGTATAATAGCATTGCAGGAGCTACTCCGAACGAAATAATATCACTCATAGAGTCCAATTGCTTCCCTAATGAGGATTCGATTTGGAGTTTTCGCGCTACCATGCCATCGAAACGATCTGTAAACGCAGCGATAAAAATAAGTAAAAGTGCTAAATCTAATTCGTTATTCATAACAGAAATAATTGCGAATCCACCAAGCGATAGGTTAACAAGCGTTAATACATTTGCCGTTTGTGCCTTTAGCTTTTTAAGCGTTTGATCTATGACATTAGTTAGAAACAAATAATCTCCTCCCTCTTTATTAAAATAGTTACTTAAAGAAATTATATGCCCTTTTTAGAAAAAAGTTAAGAAGAATATTGATAAGGGGAATAATAAATTGAGAAAAAAGATTTATCAGTCTTTAATTGAATTAACAAATGGTCCTTTCACTTCAAACATGATCCGAAAATTCGCATTATCTAAATGGAGCAAATTTGTCATTAAGCCGTATTCCAAATTTTATGCTGTTAATTTAGATGAATTGAAGGATGATATCAATCAATTTAAGAACTTACATTCCTTCTTTACACGAAAGCTAAAAGAAGGGGCAAGACAGATTGATAACAGAGAAGGAGTAATAGTTTCACCAGTTGATGGCGTTCTATCCGATACTGGCAAAATCGAAAAAAACAAGACTATTATCGTAAAAAATAAAGAATATTCTATATTAGAAATGCTCGGAAGCGAAGAACTAACAAATAGATTTATTGATGGAACATATATCATTCTCTACTTAAGTCCAGCACACTATCATCGAATACACAGTCCGATATCAGGGAAAATAATATCATCATATTCTCTTGGTTCAACATCCTATCCAGTAAATAAGATTGGATTGAAATATGGAGACTTTGTATTATCTAAAAATTATCGTAGGATATCATACATTAGTCATGACAATACTTCTATAGCAGTTATTAAGGTAGGTGCTATGTTTATTAATTCCGTAGTGATGTTAAATGATAAGGAAATGTGGACGAAAGGAGAAGAAGTAGCATACTTTTCTTTTGGATCGACAGTAATTTTGTTATTTGAGAGGGATAGTTTTGAAGTAAGTCCGCGAATAAAAGCTCCCATGAATATAAAAATGGGAGAGGAAATAGGGAAAATAAGAAAAGCGCCGTATTAGGCGCTTATTATCCATTTACTAACGATTGATTCATATATTTTTCTAATGATCGCCGGTGGAGCTCGTTTTCAATTAGCTGAATAAAGTCAGAACTCAATTTTAACTTTTTAGCCTTATAGTAAGATTCTATTAATAGTTCGTCTGATAGTTTTTTCATCAGCTTCACCTCCAGCAATAAATTGTTCTATTTCATATTTTCGTTCATATACTTAAAGGTTAACCTTGGATGTTATGTTTACTTTAACAAAATATAGGAAATGGAACAAGCGTTCCGATATCCACAGGAGTCGGTGGATAACTTGTGGGTAACATGTAGATTGTTGTGGGAATATAAGGGGGAGTAAGGTGGATAATGTGTATAAAGTTATCCACAATTTAAAAATGATGATTCTTGTCGAAAAGTTTTTGCGTTTTAAAGAAAAAGATGCAGAAATTCCCAAATTTCGATAATATAAATTTTATATAAAAGTGATGAGGTGTCATTAATTGTTGAAAAAGTTCTTGCCAAGTGAATATGTAAAAAGCATATACCATATAAACATTAACGAATTAAAAGCAAAAGGTATTAAAGGAGTCATCACCGATTTAGATAATACGTTGGTGGAATGGGATAGACCGAATGCTACTCCTGATTTAATAAAATGGTTTGAAAATCTAAAGAAGAATGACATTAAAGTTATGATTGTATCAAATAATAATGAAAATCGTGTAAGGCTGTTTGCTGAACCATTAGGAATTCCTTTTATACATAAAGCTAGAAAACCATTAGTGAAAGCTTTTAAAAAAGCGCAAGTGGAGATGGGTACAGCTAATAATGAAACGGTCATAATAGGTGATCAATTATTAACAGATGTTCTTGGTGGAAATAAAGCGGGAATCTATACGATATTGGTTATCCCGGTTGCAAGCTCTGATGGTTTTTTCACTAAATTTAATCGAGCAATTGAAAGGCGTATTATGGCAAACTTTAAAAGAAATGGTTTAATCGAATGGGAGGATGAAAAGTGAAACACGATATTAGTTGCATCGGGTGTGGAGTTCAGATTCAAACAGAAAATAAAGAAAAACTAGGCTATGCTCCCTCATCTGCCTTGAACAAGGAAGAAATTATTTGTCAACGATGTTTCAGATTAAAACATTATAATGAAGTCCAAGATGTTTCATTAACTGACCAAGACTTTTTAAATATCTTGAACAAGCTTGGAGAAACAGACAGCTTAATCGTTAAGGTAATAGATATATTTGATTTTAATGGTAGTTGGTTACCTGGTCTTCATCGATTTGTAGGTCATAACCCAATATTATTAATTGGAAATAAAGTAGATTTATTACCGAAATCTGTTAATAAAAACAAATTAATTAACTGGATGAAAAGTCAAGCAAAGGAATTAGGATTACGACCAATTGACGTCTTATTAGTTAGTTCGACTAAAGGAATACAAATACAGGATGCTCTATCTCAAATTGATCAATATCGAGAGGGTAGAGATGTTTATGTAGTGGGTTGTACAAATGTTGGAAAATCAACTTTTATCAATCGTGTTATCAAGGAAGTTGCAGGTGGACAAGATGTCATTACGACATCGCATTTTCCTGGTACAACATTAGATATGATTGAAATTCCGCTAGACGACGGTAAAGCTTTAATCGACACACCTGGAATTATTAATCATCATCAAATGGCTCACTTTGTAGATAAACAAGACTTAAAGGTAATAACTCCAAAGAAAGAAATAAAACCGAAAGTATTTCAATTAAATGAAGAGCAAACACTATTTTTTGGTGGATTAGCTCGATTCGATTACATAAAAGGTGGTCGGAGATCTATTACTTGCTATCTTTCAAATGAAATATCGATTCATCGCACTAAACTTGAGAATGCAGATGCCTTATATAAAAACCACGTAGGGGAAATGTTGCAACCTCCAAGGGCTAATGACGTGAATGAATTCCCAGAATTGGTTCGTCATGAATTTATGATAAAAGAAGCAAAAACAGATATTGTCATATCCGGTCTGGGGTGGATAACGGTAAATGATGCTGGTGCAAAGGTTGCAGCATATGCACCAAAAGGTGTTGGTGTGATGTTAAGAAAGTCATTAATATAGTATATAGGGAGATGGAGATGTTTAGGAGGGGTTGGCTTGCAAAAATTATATGGAGTAATTGGTGATCCAATAGGTCATTCTATGTCACCAATTATGCATAATAATGAATTTAAACAATTAAACATAAATGCTCATTATCATCCTTTCCATATAGTAGAACAAAATTTAGAGATTGCAATTGCTGGAATGAAAGCGATTGGTGTTGAGGGTTTTAATGTGACCATTCCACACAAAACAACAATCATTCCTTATTTGGATTATATAGATCCACTTGCGAAGGCAATTGGTGCAGTAAATACAGTGGTACGTGTGGATGGGGAGTACCACGGCTATAACACCGATGGCGAAGGGTATATGAAAGCATTACAAGCTGAATGGAAAGATAATCTAGAGAATGAAAAAGTTTTAATATTAGGAGCGGGGGGAGCGGCTAAGGCTATTTACTTTACTCTTCTAGCAAAAGGTGTATTGAATGTAGATATTGCCAACCGTTCTATTGATAAGGCAGAGAACTTAATTAAGCATTGTCCATACGTAATTGAAAATTCCAAAGCATTAACACTTTCTGATGCAGAACAGAATTTACAGGAATATAGCCTTATTATTCAAACCACTTCCATTGGTATGTACCCTAATATTAATGATTGTATTATTTCATTAGAAAAACTTAATAAAAATGCGATGGTATCAGATATTGTTTATAATCCTTTTGAAACACTATTATTAAAAACAGCAAAACAAAAAGGGTGTAACATTCAAAATGGTATTGGGATGTTCGTATATCAAGGTGCACTAGCATTTGAAATGTGGACAAATAAATTTCCTGATATTAATCGTATGACGGATATCGTTATCCGTCAGTTAGGAGGAAAATAATGTTAACAGGAAAGCAAAAAAGGTTTTTAAGATCACAAGCACATCATCTTAATCCAATTTTTCAAGTTGGTAAAGGTGGAGTAAATGAAAATATGATAAAACAAATCTCGGAAGCACTTGAGGTAAGAGAGTTAATTAAGGTTAGTATTTTGCAAAATTGTGAAGAAGATAAGGATACTGTTGCAAATGCTCTAGTAGAAGGAACAGATGCAGAATTAGTACAAGTTATTGGAAATACTATTGTACTTTACAAAGAATCTAGTGAACATAAAGAAATTATCTTACCATAATAAGGAATGTATTAAATGACTAAAAGAGTTGGAATTCTAGGTGGAACATTTGATCCACCACATTTCGGCCATTTAATAATTGCGAATGAAGTACTTCAACAGTTAAACCTTGATGAAATTCAGTTTTTGCCGAATTATAAACCACCCCATAAGTTAAAAGCAAGCTCAACAACGGCTGAACAGCGTGTAGAGATGTTGAAAATAGCAATAAAAAATAACCAATCCTTTTCTATCGAAACAATAGAAATCGAAAGGAAAGGTACATCTTACACATTTGATACCATGAGTGAATTAAAAAGGAGAAATCCAGAAGTAGATTATTACTTTATCATTGGCGCTGATATGGTTGAATCATTATCAAAATGGTATAAAATTGATGATTTATCCCAAATGGTCCAGTTTGTTGGAGTAAGTAGACCGGGTTATTTACTAAAAAGTGAATACCCGATTATTACGATAGAAGTCCCGTTGATTGAGATTTCTTCATCATCGATTAGAAATAAATGTGAAGATGGTAAATCAGTCCAATATTTTTTGCCAGATAAGGTAATAAGATATATGAAGGAGAATCATTTGTATGGATTATGAACAAGCAGTACAAATAGTTCGCCAAAAATTAAAAGGTCCCCGTTTAGAGCATACTTTTGGTGTGGTGGATGCTGCGATAGAACTTGCTGAGAGATATGGAGTTAACAAAGATCAAGCAAAGTTAGCAGCCATTTTCCATGATTACGCAAAGCTAATGCCAATTAATGAATTACGTGAGGTCCTATTAGAGTCCAATGAAGATGAACGACTATTATCGTATCATCCTGAACTATGGCATGGACCTGCCGCAGCCTATTTACTTTCAAAAGACTATCATATTAGTGATGTGGATGTACTTAATTCCATCCGTTTTCACACAACTGGTAGATCCAATATGACATTGCTTGAAAAGGTTGTTTTTTTAGCTGATTATATTGAACCGGGTAGAAATTTTCCTGGTGTTGATGAAACGAGAAATTTAGCAAATACGGATCTTAATGCAGCCGTATTACAAGCTTTAAGTAATACGATAGCATTTCTCGCTCAAAAAAAACGTGCTATCTTTCCAGATACAGTGGAGGCATATAATAGTCTAGTATAAATTTCAATTTCAAAAGGAGGAACAATTGTTTGAATAAAACAAGAGATATCTTAAAACAAGTTGTAAAAGCAGCTGATGATAAAAGAGCAGAGGATATTATGGTATTAAACATGCAAGGAATTTCCCTAGTTGCTGATTATTTTTTAATATGCCATGGAAATTCAGAAAAACAAGTGCAGGCGATTGCGAGAGAATTGAAGGATACCGCTGATAAAGCTAATATAGAAGTGAAGAAATTAGAAGGCTTTGATGAAGCGAAATGGATTCTTGTTGATATGGGAGATATCATTGCTCATGTTTTCCATCGTGATGAACGTAGTTATTATAATTTAGAAAGATTATGGGGAGATGCTCCGACCGAAGATATTTTAGGAGAAATATTACAGTGACGTACGAACGACTTGCGTATGTTTATGATTATTTGATGAATGATGTGCCTTACTCCAAGTGGCTAGAATTTCTTAAAGTGCAGAGCGATGAGTTTAGTAGTTCTAAAAGTTTAAATGTGCTTGATCTAGCTTGTGGTACTGGAGAATTAACTGTTTTATTAGCAGAAAATGGTTTTCGTGTAACAGGCGTTGATTTATCTGAAGATATGTTAATGGTCGCTAGTGAGAAAGCCGCTTCAGCAGGTGTAAATATATCGCTCTTTCATCAAGATATGTCTACATTAGAAGACCTGGGTTTATTTGATATCGTCACTATTTTTTGTGATTCACTTAACTACTTATCAAGTCCTGAAGAGGTTCAAGCAACGTTTCGAAGTGTTTATGATCATATGGAACCAAATGGGTTGTTTTTATTTGATGTTCATTCACCTTATAAAATGAATGAATTGTTTAAAAACAAGACGTTTGCTTTTGCTGACGAAGAAGTATCTTATATATGGGACTGTTTTCCAGGGGATTTTCCCCATTCTGTCGAACATGAATTGAGTATTTTTGTGTTGGATGAAGAAGGGAAATATGAGAGATTTAACGAATTACATAAACAACGGACATACGATGTAGAGGAGTATAAAAGTTGGCTTAACGAGGCTGGATTTTCTATACAAGCAATTACAGCTGATTTTTCAAACTCAGCCCCAAACGATAAGTCGGAACGTATATTCTTTACATGCAGTAAAATCTAATTAATAGGTAAAATCGAATAAAGTTAACGTAAAAGAGTAAAACACTTGGTGCATTTTGTACTATCATATCTATATATTAAAGCCGAACTATCTTGAAAAGCACAAGATATAGTTCGGCTTAATTTTTATTCCAACCTATAAAAAAATATCTATATGATAGCAGGATTTTCCTTTACTTAAGCAGAATAGTATTGTTAAGAATTGAAATCTCTTTCTAGCTTGGATTTTTCATCATTAAATTTTGCATGTGTAGCTTGGAATAATTTCTCAAACATATCACCTACTTCATTTTCAAGTACATTGATTCCTTCTCCAGTTATACCACCTTTCACACACACTTTTTCTTCTAATGTAGGTAAGGAATAATATCCTTTTTTTAATAATTCTCCCAGTCCAATTAACATTTGTTCAGATAGTATAGTTGCAGTTTCTTCATCTATTGCAGTTTCAGAAACAGCGGCTTCGATAAATCTCCTTGTTAAATAACTAAAAAAAGCAGGTCCACAACTAACTATATCAGATGAAACCCTTGTAATTTCCTCGTTAATCTCTAAAGGTAAAGATACTGCACTAAATAATGTATTTAACTTATTCTTCCATAATTCAGAACACCTATTTCCAAAAGTAAATAAAGTTACTCCTGAATGTGCTCTATTTGTGATACTTGGAATAATACGCGCACATGAACAGTTTACAAGGCTTTCGAGCCAATCTGGTTGAATAGGACTAGTAATGGAAACAATACATTTTTCCTCGTTAAAGAAGTCTTTGTTTTCAAGTAAAAGTGAGTAAAAGTCAGCTGGTTTAATACAAAGAAAGATGAGATCAGATCTAACAATTAACTCTTCAATATTATTTGCAATTACGATGTCCTTGTATCTATCTTTAAGCCTCTCAGCTTTTGCCTTAGTACGGTTTATTACAATTAAGTCTGAAGGAGATACTGATTTTGCATCGAGCAATGCTTCAGAAAGAATTGTACCCATATTACCGGTCCCTATAATCCCGATCTTCATACTGCTCCCTCCTTCGCCTCTGTCTCCTAACAAATGTATGCAGTAATAGTTAAAATATTCATTTCAACTCGAGGTGATTTGAAAATGATGACTTGGATTGAAAAATATAAAACCATCATAATTGGAGTGCTTATCATCATCGTAATTACTTTTATATATATTACTCAAAGGAAAGAAAGTGACATGACAAGTAATACTGACTTTTCTATCGTAGAAAAGAAAATGAACATGCCTCAAGAGGAACAAATAAATAGTCCACCAGTAAAGAAGGAAATTTTTGTAGATATAAAGGGGGCAGTGCAACATCCTGGCCTGTATGAGGCAGAAGAGGGGGAGCGTGTAGCTGATTTAATCAATAAAGCAGGTGGTTTATTAAAAGAAGCTGATGAAAATCTTATAAACTTTGCTTTGAAAGTGGAAGATGAGATGGTGATATACATACCGATTCAAGGAGAAGATATTGAAATCCCATTAGATAATCCATCATCGCAAAATAGTGAAATCAAAATAAATATTAATAAAGCAAATAATGCTGAGTTGGAAACATTGCCAGGAATCGGTCCGTCTAAAGCAGAAACTATCATAAAGTATCGCGAACAACATGGACCATTTGAACAAATCGAGGATATTCAAAATATATCTGGAATTGGTGAAAAAACATTTGAAAAGCTAAAGGATAATATAACGATAAAATAATGGATGATTGACTTCAATGAGTAATTGTCGATAAACTGAAGAAAAAGAAAAGGTGAGGGGAATATGGAACGAATTTCATGGGATCAATATTTTATGGCACAAAGCCATTTACTATCATATCGAAGTACGTGTACGAGACTAACGGTTGGTGCAACAATTGTTCGAGATAAACGTATTATTGCTGGTGGCTATAATGGCTCGATAGCTGGAGGAGTTCATTGCATTGATGAAGGCTGCTACGTCATAGATAATCATTGTGTGCGTACAATCCACGCAGAAATGAATGCTATACTACAATGTGCAAAATTTGGGGTGCCGACGGAAAATGCGGAGATATATGTCACACATTTCCCATGTCTGCAATGTTGTAAAGCAATTATCCAGGCTGGAATTAAAGTCGTTTTTTATGCAGAGGATTACAAAAATCATCCTCACGCAGAGGAATTGTTTGAACAAGCTGGTGTGCGAGTTGTACAAGTTCCATTCAATAACGAGATTTTTGCTGCTTATTCAGAGAGCAATTAAGTATATAAGAGGCAGGGAACTGCCTCTTACGTTATGGAAGGAGTAAGAAATTGAATAGTGGAAAATGGTATATTCTTGCGCTTGGACTTCTAGCTAGTATTTTATGTGTAAAAGAGTACCATGGATTATCAATACTGTTTTTATTATGTACATTTTTTCGTGTACTTTATGAAAAAGATACCATATTATCATTTTTATATTGTGCAGTAATGTTAATTGGTTTGAGTAGTATCTTCTTAACAGAACAAAGAAACACAACTAATTATCATGCTGGTCAAGTCGAAGCAATATTTACCTATACGGAAGTTCCAACCTTTGATGGAAATCGAATGCGTGCTATCGTTAAATCAAAAGACGAAAAATTTTTACTGAGTTATACAATGAATTCAGAAATGGAAAAGCAAGTTCTTGAAAGGTTTTTACGTGCTGGAACAATTTGCACCATTACTGGCGAACTTAATAAACCTGACAGAAATCGAAATGAGAATGGCTTTAACTACTCCAAATACTTATACTACAATAACATTCATTGGATACTCCAACCTTCTGAACTTGCAATTTCTTCGTGTAATAATCTCCAAAAATCTCCAATCCATCATTTACGAAACATGAGAGCGAAAGCAATAAATTTTATAAAACAACAATTCCCTGATCCATTACAACCATATGCAATTGCGCTATTATTGGGTGATAAATCATTACTATCTGAAGATACGTATCGGTATTATCAGAAAATAGGAGTTGTTCATTTACTTGCAATCTCTGGTTTACATATAGGACTAATTGTGGGCTTACTGTATTATGTTTTTCTTCTAATTGGGATTACGAAGGAAAAAATATTTTGGTTTCTAGTTGTACTTTTACCTATATATGCAATATTGTGCGGTGCTAATCCACCAGTTTCGAGAGCGGTATTAATGACATTATTTATTCTTTCTGCGAAAAAGTGGAGGATACCGATTACTACTATTGATGCACTTTCGATTAGCTTTATAGTATTTTTAATATGGAATCCATATTTAATTAATAATATTGGTTTTCAGCTTTCATATTCTGTAAGTTATTCACTAATTATTTCATCACAACGAATTTTAGCAGGATTATCTTATTTAAGACTTCTTTTTAATGTTTCCGTTATTTCCATGCTTGCATCTTTGCCAATCCTTATTTACCACTTTTATGAATTTTCACTTGTAAGTATCTTTACAAACATTTTATATGTACCTTTTTATACAACAATTGTTTTACCTTCGATAATAATCCTTTTCTTCCTTTCGATTTTTAGTATTGACCTTTTTCTTTTTAGTGCAAATGTTATTTCTGACTTATTAATGTTAAGCGAGAAGTTAGCAAAAATAATAAGTTCTTTTCCTTTTAGTTCGATCGTAACAGGTAAACCTAGCACAATGAGTATGCTTTTATTTATCATCGCAGTAATATTGTTTTTTGTCATTTGGGAAAATAGAGAGTCAATCATTATTGCGTTATTACCAATTACATTATTATTAATAATGCATATCATCATCGTTCAGTTTTCACCAAATGGTGAAATTGTGTTTATTGATGTGGGACAAGGAGATAGTATTCTTATAAAACTTCCATATAACCGAGGAACATACTTAATTGATACAGGTGGTGAATTGCGATTTGAAGAAGAGCAATGGCAACAAAGAAAGAATCCATTTAACGTTGGAAAAAATATTTTAATTCCCTTGCTTAAAAGTAAAGGTATAACAAAGATTGACAAATTAATCTTGACTCATAGTGACGTGGATCATATGGGTGCTGCAACAGAGTTAATGACAGAACTGAATGTTTCGGAAATTTTAATTTCCCCAAATTCTTGGAAAGAATCGACGATGGCAGAATTATTGACCATTATAAGTGAACAAGAAACACCACTATTAGAGGTTACGGATGGATATAGTTGGAACAATAAATCAGGAGAATTTCAAGTATTGTATCCTTTAGATAGGACCTATGAAGGGAATAATGATTCTATCGTAATATATGGAAAAATCGGTGGTTTAAATTGGTTGTTTATGGGGGATTTAGAAAAGGAAGGTGAAGCAGAAATCATTCGGGAATATAAAAAAATGGATGTGAATGTATTAAAAGTTGGTCATCATGGTAGCAAAACCTCGACAACTGCTGAGTTTATAGAATGGCTACAACCTGATATTGCTATAATTTCAGTTGGAAGTAATAATCGATATGGTCACCCTCATGCTGATGTGATTCAGTTACTGCAACAAAACAACATCAAGCTTTTTCGTACGGATAAAAATGGAGGAGTGCATTATAAGTTTAAAAATAATAATGGAACCTTTCAGAGTATTTTGCAATAAAATAAAACATAGAAAAAAGAAGCTTGTAAAAACAAACTTCTTTCCGGAATTACTTACCGAGTAGTTGGATAACCGTTCCAATCACAAAAATTGCTGAAAAGAATACAAATGATACTACGAATCCTATTCCAGAATCAATCGCATCATTCCGTTTTGACTGGACATTTTGTTCAAATTCGTTCACGAAATACCCCTCCTAATCCACTTTAGTATAGACGAAAGTAATAAAAAAATCCACTTTTCCTTTACCACAGTTGACAAGACTTAACACCCATACTTTTTATATAGCTGGCTAAACTAAGTGTACAGTAAAGTTAAATAGAAAACCCGCTTCTGTGAAAGTATCCTAGGCCTTTTTCAGGAGCGTTTAATATAGATTAAGGGGGCATTTCACAATGTGAAAATGAGCCCCTTTCTACTTGTCAAATAAGCCTACCTTTCATAACATATAAATAAGACAATTTGAAAGTAGGGTAAATATGAAAGTATGGGAAAAAATAGAGGAAAAACAATTTTCTTCTTTGTATTTATTATATGGAACAGAAGACTTTATAATCAACGAGACAAAACAGAAATTAGTGACAAATGTGTTAACGGTAGAAGAAATGGATTTTAATTTTTCCGTTTATGACTTAGAGGAAACCCCGATTGAAGAAGCGATTGAAGATGCTGAAACATTCCCTTTTATGGGAGATAATAAATTACTGTTTTTACATAAGCCGGTCTTTTTAACAGCAGATAAATCAAAGGGTAAGGTAGAACATGATATAAAAAGGCTAGAAACTTATCTACAATCCCCAGCGCCATATTCAATTTTAGTTTTTATCGCTTCTTATGAGAAGCTAGATGAACGTAAAAAAATCACAAAATTACTAAAGAAAAATGCAGAAGTATTGGAAGCAAAATCGTTAAATGAGCGCGATCTAAAAGTATGGGTTCGTACACAAGCTAATGCCAATAAAGTTGACATGGATGAGGATGCCATCGAATTATTTGTAACGCTTGTAGGTACAGATTTAATGAATTTACATTCTGAATTAACAAAATTAACATTATATGTTAGTGATACTAAAAAAATAGATGTGTCCACCGTGGAAAAGTTAACATCCCGATCGATGGAGCAAAATATTTTTGATCTAGTCGATAAAGTCGTAAATAGAAAAATGGAAGAGGCTTTTAGAATTTATTATGACCTTAGGAAACAAAATGAAGAACCTATAAAGATTTTGGCTCTAATTGCTAGCCAGTTTAGGTTAATATACCAAGTGAAGGAAATGACAAGAAGAGGGTATGGGCAACAGCAAATTGCTGGTACGATAAAAACTCACCCTTATCGTGTTAAGTTAGCTTCTGGACAAGCAAATTCCTTTTCAGAAGCAGAATTAGGAGAAATTATGCAATTACTAGCAAAAACGGATGAGCAATTGAAAACAAGTCAATTTGGAAAAGAAGTCGCACTTGAATTATTTTTACTTAAACTTGGAAATATGAAGGGGAAATAAAAAAACGTCCTAGTAGGACGTTTTTTTTATTGGTATTAACCTAATTTTTTTGCAAGACGTGCTTTTTGACGATTTGCTGTGTTTTTATGAATTAAGCCTTTATTAGCAGCTTTGTCTAATTGTTTAACCGCACTTTTAAATAGATCTTTTGCGTTATCTTCGTTTAGTTCAACAGCAGCTTCGAATTTCTTAACAGCTGTACGCATTGCAGACTTAGTAGCAGCGTTTTGCTCGTTTTTCTTTTCGTTAATAGTTACACGTTTAATAGCAGATTTAATGTTTGGCATTACCTTCACCTCCTGACAAGTATCGAGGTTCTATCTCACTCGAGTATCACCACATATAAACAGTTAGAACAAGAGATATTTTATCAAACGCTAGATTGGAATGCAATACTTCTGAATTAAAAATGCTAGAAAAGGAAATGCTTGTGCTAGACATGTAATTTTGAAATTTCATATTCAGGAGGGGTTAGATTTATGGATAAGAAAGATCTAGATTTAAGTAAATATTCAATCCGAACCGATCTTGCCGAAGAGGCTTTTGAAATGGCTCTTGAACAAATGGTGGGAAAAAAGAAGGAAAAAGTAGAGAAGAAAGAGATTGAAGGAGTAGTTATAAAGGAGAAGATGGTAGAGGATATTAAAGTATCTCTCGCCACGATTACTCCCGAAGGTGAAAGAAAACTTGGAAAAAAACAAGGAAACTATTTAACAATTGAAGTCCAAGGGATTCGCAATCAAGATACTGTATTACAACAAAAAGTACAGGAAGTATTTGCGAGTGAATTTAGTGGGTTTATGGAAATGATTAATATTCCTAAAAATGCAAGCTGTTTAATAGTTGGTTTGGGCAACTGGAATGTCACTCCAGATTCATTAGGACCATTAGTATGTGAAAATTTAATAATAACCAGACATCTATTTCAATTAGAACCGGAGTATGTAGAAGATGGTTATCGTGCTGTCAGCTCACTCACTCCTGGTGTAATGGGGCTAACAGGAATTGAAACGAGCGACATCATTTTTGGTGTATCAGAAAAGTCAAAGCCTGATTTTATAATTGCCATTGATGCTTTAGCATCACGTTCTATTGAAAGGGTGAACGCCACAATACAGATTTCGGATACAGGAATACACCCGGGTTCAGGTGTAGGAAATAAAAGGAAGGAAATTAGTAAAGATACACTCGGAGTTCCCGTAATTTCTATAGGTGTGCCAACCGTTGTTGATGCTGTAACGATTACTAGTGACACAATCGATTTTCTTCTAAAGCATTTTGGGAGGGAATTGCAAGATTCCGGAAATCCTTCAAAATCCCTTATACCAGCAGGAATGACATTTGGTGAAAGAAAAAAATTAACAGATGAGGATTTACCAGAGGAACAACATCGTAAAACTTTCTTAGGAATGATAGGAACCTTGGAAGATATGGAGAAGAGAAAACTAATTCACGAAGTACTCGCTCCACTCGGCCATAATTTAATGGTAACCCCAAAAGAAGTCGATGTATTTATTGAGGATATGGCTAATTTAATCGCTTCTGGATTAAATGCAGCCTTACATTCAGCTGTCGATCAATCTGACACAGGATTTAAGACAAGGTAGTGAGTTATATCAATTGAGTATGTTGCATAGCTATTTTAAAGAGAGGTGAAGTAGGATGAATTCATTTATATGGAGGCTTTTAACTCTTGTTTGCGTTCTGTTCGTTGGCGTTCTCATAGGTATGAATAAGGCAAATGAAGGAATGCTTGAGATGAAAGGATATAATGATCAATCATTCCAAACACCTGTCGAAGTGAATAAAACGGATAACGGAGAAGTAGAAACTTCGTTAATGGGAAATGAGTTAGGAACTTTTAATATAGACGAGAAAAAGGAAAAACTACAAGAAGTAAAGGCTTTTAACTTCTTTTCAGAAATAGGGAAACTATTAGCAGATACCGTCTCTACCATAACAAATGGTATTGTTGAATTCGTAAGTAGTTTATTTTAAAAAGAGAAGTTGAGGTCGAGACAAAACGATTTGACCTGGATGTAGGAGGATGTAAATCATGAACAATATACCGCTTCGGAAATACACTTCGCTTTCCGCGGGCTTCGAAAAGCGGAAGGCGCTTGCTTATCGGCGACAAGCAAATGTTCCTACCCGAAGAAAGGTGTTCTTTACCTTTCATCGGGTAGGGTTATTTGACCTCGAGCCGATGGCGCCTGCAGCTAGACAAGGCTAATGAGCCTCCTCGGCGCTAAACGCCTGTCTAGCTTAGGCTCCTAGCGGCTGGCGAACGAGACATTCCTTCCCCTACGATAAGTCAACATCGGCAAGAGGAACGTCGACTAAAAGCGGCACGTCCTGTGCCAACGTCGACGTGACCCACATCCTGTGGGCCCTCGCCGTGTTTCCTTTATCTCAGTACAGGATTGTCTCCCGTTCGTACGCCGCTAAACAGTCGCCTTCGCTTTTCTTTCTGCGGGGTCTCATCGAGGCCTTTGCTCCCGTAGGAGTCTTCGTGCATTTCCTCCGCTGGTAATTATAAAAATTTTATAATTGACAAAGTGACCGAGCTATCTTGTTTTGAAATCAAGTTATAGTTCGGTTTTTATTTGTAACCATATTCCTTTTCTCGCAGCCTCTTTTTGTTTTTTTGAGGTCTATATCTTTCATAATAATAGCTTTCGTTGCCCCAGAACATTTGCTTGTCTCCGATAATCGAGCGCCTTTCGCATTTCTTTGTCTAGCTCAAGTGCCTATCGACTAGCAGATTTCCAGAACCTTCCTACGATAAGTCAACATCGACTCGTTCCTCGTCGTGTTTCCTTTATCTCGTCAGGTTCTTAATAAATCTGTACGTCGATAAACAGGCACTTTCGCATTTCTTATTGTCTAGCTCAAGGCGCTATCGGCTCGAGGTCAAATAACCTGAGGCAATGAAAGGCAAAGAGCGCCTTTCGTTGCCTCAGAACATTTGCTTGTCGCCGATAATCGAGCGCCTTTCGCATTTCTTATTTGCTGATTGTTTGTTGTGCTGATATAATTTACCCTAGCATACATGCGCCGATTAACAGGAGTGAAAAGAATGAATCATGAAGACAGATTAAAAAGGCAAGAGAAAATTCGTAATTTCTCTATCATTGCTCATATTGACCATGGTAAATCAACATTAGCAGATCGTATACTTGAGAAAACAAAAGCACTTACTGCTAGAGAAATGAAAGAGCAGTTACTAGATTCTATGGATTTAGAACGTGAGCGAGGTATTACGATTAAGTTAAATGCAGTACAACTTAAATACAAAGCGAAAAATGGTGAAGACTATATTTTTCACTTAATTGACACACCAGGACACGTAGATTTCACTTATGAGGTCTCAAGAAGTCTTGCTGCTTGTGAAGGAGCAGTATTGGTTGTAGATGCTGCTCAAGGTATTGAAGCACAAACATTAGCCAATGTGTATTTAGCTCTTGATAACGAATTGGAAATCTTACCAGTAATTAACAAAATTGATCTACCTGCTGCAGATCCAGAGCGTGTGAAACAGGAAATAGAAGATGTGATCGGATTAGATGCATCAGATGCAGTGTTAGCCTCTGCAAAAGCAGGGATTGGTATAGAAGAAATTTTAGAACAAGTAGTAGAAAAAGTGCCGGCACCTACTGGTGATCCAGAAGCTCCATTAAAAGCACTTATTTTCGACTCGTTATATGATGCTTACCGTGGAGTTATTGCTTATATCCGAGTTGTTGAGGGTACTGTCAAAGCTGGAGATAAAATAAAAATGATGGCAACAGGTAAAGTGTTCGAAGTATCGGAAGTAGGTGTACATGCACCGAAACCAATGCTTGTCGATGAATTAACTGTTGGAGATGTTGGTTTTCTAACAGCTTCTATTAAAAATGTTGGAGATACACGGGTAGGGGATACAATTACTAGTGTGGCCAACCCTGCTGATACTCCACTTCCAGGTTACAGGAAGTTGAACCCGATGGTATATTGTGGTCTTTATCCTATCGATTCTGCTAAATTTAATGACTTGCGTGAGGCATTAGAAAAACTAGAATTAAATGATTCAGCACTACAATATGAACCTGAGACATCACAAGCACTTGGATTTGGTTTCCGTTGTGGATTTTTAGGTTTACTTCATATGGAGATTATTCAAGAACGTATTGAACGTGAATTTAATATCGAGTTAATCACTACTGCACCAAGTGTTATATATAAGGTACATATGACGAATGGAAATTCAGTAGATGTCGATAATCCTGCAAATATGCCAGACCAACAAAAGATAGACCACGTCGAAGAACCATATGTAAGAGCATCGATGATGGTACCTAACGATTACGTTGGAGCTGTTATGGAACTTGCACAAGAAAAAAGAGGCAATTTCATTGACATGCAATATCTAGATGATATTCGAGTAAATGTCATTTATGAAATACCATTAGCTGAAATAGTATATGATTTCTTTGATCAATTAAAATCAAATACTAAAGGCTATGCATCATTTGATTATGAGATGATTGGATATAAACCTTCCAAATTAGTGAAGATGGATATTTTATTAAATGGTGAAACTGTTGATGCACTTAGCTTCATTGTTCATCGTGATTTCGCCTATGAACGTGGTAAGACGATTGTAGAAAAACTAAAAGAACTTATACCAAGACAACAATTTGAAGTCCCTGTTCAAGCTGCAGTTGGGCAAAAAATTGTCGCAAGGTCTACAATTAAATCAATGGGGAAAAACGTATTAGCTAAATGTTATGGCGGAGATATATCTCGAAAACGTAAACTACTGGAAAAACAAAAAGAAGGTAAGAAACGTATGAAACAAGTTGGATCTGTTGAAGTCCCTCAGGAAGCATTTATGGCTGTCTTGAAGCGGGATGAAGGCGGAAAGTCAAAATAGGAAGTTACATGCAGGGAGGTAAAGCTTGATTGAATTTATCATGCTGCACTTCCCTTTTTCCTATTATATTAATAAAGGTTGTGTAAAACGATGAAAGCAGCATATATCCATATTCCCTTTTGTGAACATATTTGCCACTACTGTGACTTCAATAAAGTATTCTTACATGGTCAACCTGTAGATGAATATGTGGATTTACTTATGAAGGAAATAGAAATTACTATTACAGAAACACCTGTAAAACAATTGAAAACAATTTTTGTTGGAGGTGGGACTCCTACAGCCTTAAATGAGAAACAATTGGAAAGACTGTGTAAAGGGATTAGAGAAAACTTACCATTTGAAGATGGGGAGTTCACATTTGAAGCAAATCCAGGAGATCTTTCGATAGAAAAACTACAAATTCTTAAAGAGTATGGAGTAAATAGACTCAGCTTTGGTGTACAATCTTTCAATAATGAATTATTGGAAAGAATTGGCCGCTCTCATCGTGTGAAAGATGTTTATCGTTCTTTAGATAATGCGAAAAAAGTTGGTTTTGATAATATTAGTATTGATCTCATTTATGCATTACCTGGACAAACAATTAATGACTTCCGTGAAACGTTAAGAGAGGCATTGTCACTGCAATTACCACATTACTCAAGCTACTCATTAATTGTTGAACCTAAAACTGTTTTTTATAATTTAATGAGAAAAGGTAAATTAGTATTACCTAGTGTGGAAGCAGAAACTAAAATGTATGAAACATTAATAGAAGAGATGGAAAGTTATGGGTTGTCACAATATGAAATTAGTAATTTTTCAAAACCGGGATATGAAAGTAAGCATAATCTAGTTTATTGGGATAATGAGGAATACTTTGGTTTTGGTGCAGGGGCTCATGGCTATATAAATGGTGTTAGATATTCGAATGCAGGTCCATTAAAGAAATATATGACACCATTAGTTGACCATAAACGACCTATTTTTAATGAAACAATCTTATCTATTCAAGAGAAAATGGAAGAAGAAATGTTTTTAGGTTTACGGAAAGTAGAAGGTGTAAGTTTAAGTCGTTTCAAACAACGTTTTGATAAAGATTTAGAACAAGTTTTCCAAGAGGCAGTTACGACAATGCGAAACCGTGGTTTATTAGTTGTGGAGAATGGTTATATTCGTCTGACTACGGAAGGGCGTTTTCTAGGGAATGAGGTTTTTCAATCATTTCTAATTTCATAAATATATCTCTCTGTGCTGTATGTAAAATGATTGACATCATTCCTGCATTTTGATAATTTTATATTAGAATTAGCACTCAAGATTAACGAGTGCTAACAGAGGTGATAAAACGTGTTAACAGATCGTCAGCTTCTAATTTTACAAGCCATTATTGATGATTTTATTCGGTCTGCACAACCTATCGGCTCGCGAAGTCTCTCAAAAAAAATAGAAGTTCCAATCAGTTCTGCAACTATCAGAAATGAAATGGCCGATCTGGAAGAATGGGGTTATATTGAAAAGACGCATTCGTCCTCTGGAAGAATACCGTCTGAAAAAGGATATCGTTATTATGTGGATCATCTATTAGCTCCAGAAGCTTTAAATTCTTATGAAACACAGATGATACGCTCCATTTTTGCAGAACGAATATACGAGATGGAGATAATAGCTCAAAAAGCAGCAAAAGTTTTGTCGGATTTAACTAATTACACAGCAATTTTCCTTGGTTCTGAAGTAAAGGATCATAAATTAAAGAAATTACAAATTGTTCCTTTAAATAGTGAAGCAGCAGTTGCTATTATTATTACGGATACGGGACATGTTGAAAACAGAACCTTCTCTTTACCGCAACATATCGCACCAGGGGAAATTGAAAAGCTTGTTAATATTTTAAATGACAAACTAGCTGGTATCGCTATTACAGACTTGAGAGAAACTATATTAAAAGAGGTTTCAGTAATTCTGAAAGAAAATATTCAGCAATATGACTATTTCCTACAAACGATTTTGCAAACCTTTGAAACTTCCGGTAATGAAAAATTGTTCTTTGGCGGAAAGATGAATATGTTAAATCAACCAGAATTCCATAATATCCATAAGGTTAGAACTTTATTGGATTTAATTGAGCAAGAAAAAGGAATCTACGAGTTGTTTAAACATACACCAAAAGGAATAAATGTTAAAATTGGTAGGGAAAATCAAAATGTCATGATGGAAGATTGTAGTGTAATTACTGCGACTTATTCAATTGAAGATGAAAATGTCGGCACAATAGCTATTTTAGGGCCAACTCGAATGGAATATTCTCGAGTAATTAGCTTATTAGACTTTTTCAGTAAAGATATGACTGCTGTGTTATCAAAATTATATTCAAAGTAGATATAAGGCATGATGGAGGAAATCAGCAAGCTTTCCTGCTGATTTCTATTTGTGCCTGCATCTCATTTTACATTTTTTTATAATGATGTTAGGTTTTGGCACAGTTAACAATTATTATATGTTATACTGTAAACTTTCAAGGAGGTGAAGTAGTAAAATGAACGAAGAATCAAAAGTAACAGCTGAAAATGAAGAAATAAAAGATGAAAATACGGAAGAAATGAACGAAACAGTAAATGAAGAAGCTTCAGAGGATGTACAAGTAGAAGATAATAATGATATCGCAAAGAAAATCAGTGAATTAGAAGCGAAGGCAGAAGAAGCTGAAAATCGTTATTTACGTTTATATGCTGATTTTGAAAATTACAAGCGACGCGTTCAACTTGATAAAGAAGCTAGTCAAAAATATAGAGCTCAAGGTTTAATTTCCAATTTACTTCCAGCTATAGATAATTTCGAACGAGCAATGCAAATTGAACCTAATAATGAGCAAACGAAAGCACTACTTGAGGGAGTACAGATGGTATATCGTGCCATTATAGATGCTTTAAAACAAGAAGGTGCTGAGCAAATCGAAGCTGTAGGTAAGGAATTTGATCCACATTTACATCAAGCTGTGATGCAAGCAAATGATTCCGAATACGAAAGTAATATTGTGGTCGAAGAGTTTCAAAAAGGCTATATCTTAAAAGATCGTGTTATTCGACCGTCTATGGTGAAAGTGAACCAGTAAATAATCATTACTCTACATAATTATCAGGAGGAATTTCAATATGAGCAAAATTATCGGTATTGACTTAGGAACTACTAACTCATGTGTGGCCGTATTAGAAGGTGGCGAGCCAAAAGTAATTCCTAATCCAGAAGGAAACAGGACAACACCATCTGTAATTGCATTTAAGAATGGTGAGCGTCAAGTAGGAGAAGTTGCAAAACGTCAAGCAATTACAAACCCTAATACTGTTATGTCTATTAAGAGACATATGGGTACAGATTTTAAACAAGATATTGAAGGTAAAGAATATACTCCTCAAGAACTATCTGCTATTACTTTACAATATTTAAAATCTTATGCAGAAGAATACTTAGGTGAAAAAGTAGAAAAAGCTGTAATTACAGTTCCGGCTTATTTCAATGATGCTGAACGACAAGCAACACGTGATGCAGGTATTATTGCAGGACTTGAAGTAGAAAGAATTATTAACGAGCCAACAGCTGCTGCACTTGCTTATGGTCTTGATAAAGCTGATGAAGATCAAACAATTTTAGTATATGACCTTGGTGGAGGAACATTTGACGTTTCGATCATGGAGCTTGGGGACGGAGTGTTCGAAGTTCTAGCAACTGCTGGGGATAACCGACTTGGTGGGGATGATTTTGACCAAGTAATCATCGACTATCTAGTTGCAGAATTTAAGAAAGAAAATGGCATTGATTTATCAAAAGATAAAATGGCTTTACAACGTTTGAAAGATGCTGCTGAAAAAGCGAAGAAGGATCTTTCTGGTGTAACTTCAACACAAATTTCCTTGCCATTTATTACAGCGGGAGAAGCAGGTCCACTTCATTTAGAAGTTTCATTAACTCGTGCTAAATTTGATGAACTATCTGCTGATTTAGTAGAAAGAACGATGGGGCCAACTCGACAAGCATTGAAAGATGCAGGTAAGACTTCATCAGAGATTGATAAGGTAATTTTAGTAGGAGGTTCTACAAGAATCCCTGCAGTTCAGGAAGCTATTCGTAAAGAAACTGGAAAAGATCCTCACAAAGGAGTTAACCCAGATGAAGTAGTAGCGATGGGAGCTGCAATCCAAGGTGGAGTATTAACTGGAGACGTAAAAGATGTCGTACTTCTAGATGTTACTCCGTTATCTCTTGGAATCGAAACAATGGGTGGCGTATTTACGAAGTTAATCGATCGTAACACGACTATTCCTACATCTAAATCACAAGTATTCTCAACAGCTGCCGATAATCAAACTGCGGTTGATATCCATGTTCTTCAAGGGGAACGTCCGATGGCTGCTGACAATAAAACATTAGGTCGATTCCAATTATCTGATATTCCTCCAGCACCACGTGGAATTCCACAGATTGAAGTTAAATTCGATATTGATAAAAACGGTATTGTAAATGTAAGTGCGAAAGATCTTGGTACTGGTAAGGAACAAAATATTACGATTAAATCATCTTCTGGACTTTCTGAAGATGAAGTTGACCGTATGGTAAGAGAAGCAGAAGAAAATGCGGAAGCGGATAAAAAACGTAAGGAAGAAGTTGAACTGAGAAATGAAGCAGATCAATTAGTATTCCAAACAGAGAAAACGTTGAAGGATTTAGAAGGAAAAGTAGATGAAGCTGAAGTTAAATCTGCTGAAGAAGCGAAAGACGCATTAAAAGCAGCAATCGAGAAAAATGACTTAGATGAAATTAAAGCTAAAAAAGATGCTTTACAAGAGATTGTTCAAAATCTATCTATGAAACTGTATGAAGAAGCAGCTAAGCAAGCTGAAGCCGCACAAGGTGAAGAAGGAAAAGCTGATACAGATGATAATGTAGTAGATGCTGAATATGAAGAAGTAAAAGACGAAGAAGATAAGAAGTAATTTTTTCTGGTAAAAAGCCAAAGCCTAACCGAGAGACGGCTTTGGCTTTTTATGTGAACTACTTTCAAGTAAGCTATTAAATATGTTAGAATAAACGTTATGCGAAAAGACTCGGGAGCGTGTTTACATGAGTAAAAGGGATTATTATGAAGTACTAGGTGTTTCGAAAAGTGCTACTAAAGATGAAATAAAAAAGGCATATCGAAGATTATCAAAGCAATATCATCCAGATATTAATAAAGAACCTGGTTCGGACGAAAAATTTAAAGAAATAACAGAAGCATATGAAGTGTTAAGTGATGATCAAAAACGTTCGCAATATGATCAGTTTGGCCACGCTGGACCTCAAGGATTTGGAGGCGGTGGCGGATTCGGAGGAGCCGATTTCGGTGGTGGCTTTGGTGGATTCGAAGATATTTTCAATACCTTCTTTGGTGGAGGTGGCCGCAGGGATCCGAATGCTCCGAGACAAGGTGCTGATCTTCAATACACGATGCGTCTTGATTTTGAAGATGCTGTCTTTGGTAAAGAAACAATTATTGAAATACCTAAGGAAGAGACATGTGATACATGTAAGGGGTCAGGTGCGAAACCAGGAACTTCTCCTGAAACATGTTCACATTGTAGTGGTAGTGGTCAACTTAATGTGGAACAAAACACTCCATTCGGTAGAATTGTAAACCGCCGTGTTTGCCACCACTGTCACGGGACAGGGAATATTATTAAAGAAAAGTGTCGCACATGTTCTGGGGATGGCACAGTTAAGAAGAATAAGAAAATCAATATTAAGATTCCTAAAGGTATAGATGACGGTCAACAAATTCGTATTTCTGGTGAAGGTGAACCTGGTATTAACGGTGGTCCAGCAGGGGACTTATATGTAGTCTTCCATGTAAGAGAACATGAGTTTTTTGAACGTGATGGGGATGATATATATTGTGAAATGCCGATCACATTTGCACAAGCAGCGTTAGGTGATGAAATAGAAGTACCGACATTACATGGAAAAGTAAAATTGAAAATTCCAGCAGGTACACAGACTGGAACTCGCTTCCGTTTAAGAGGAAAAGGAGTTCATAATGTACGTGGTCTTGGTGTAGGGGATCAACATATTGTCGTAAAAATAATTACACCAACAAAATTAACGGAGCAACAAAAACAATTGTTACGTGAATTTGCTGATATAAGCGGAAGTGTCCCAGATGGCCATGAAGAGAGCTTTTTTGATAAAGTAAAACGTGCTTTTAAAAGTTGAATAAAGTGATTGGAGCGGTATGTAAATGAAGTGGTCAGAAATAAGTATTCATACGACAAATGAAGCAGTAGAGCCTATTTCCAATATATTACATGAAGCTGGAGCAAGTGGAGTAGTGATAGAAGATCCTAGAGAATTGACAAGAGAACGTGAGGACGTTTTCGGAGAAATATTCGAATTAGATCCGAATGACTACCCTGAGGAAGGGGTTATTATTAAAGCATATCTTCCTGTTACTAGCTTTATCGCAGAAACAATTGAGGCCATAAAACAAGAGATTTCTGATTTGGTAAATTTCAATATTGATATAGGAAATAATGAAGTTACTACAACAGAGGTAAAGGAAGAAGATTGGGCTACAGCATGGAAGAAATATTATCATCCTGTAAAAATATCGGAGACCTTTACAATTGTTCCAACTTGGGAAGACTATGAAAGAGTAAGTAGTGATGAACTGATTATTGAGTTAGACCCAGGAATGGCTTTTGGAACTGGCACACATCCGACGACAGTTATGTGTATACAAGCGTTAGAGAGAGTTGTCCAAAAAGGTGATGAAGTTATTGATGTTGGAACGGGATCTGGAGTATTAAGTATAGCAGCTGCTTTACTAGGGGCTAAACAGATTACTGCACTAGATCTAGATGAAGTTGCAGTAGTATCTGCAAAAGAAAATGTCTCCCTAAATAAAGTGTCAGATACAGTAACTGTAAAACAAGGAAATCTACTTTCCGGAATAGATGTTGAAGTAGACATTGTAGTTGCCAATATTTTAGCTGATGTTATATTGAGATTTACGGACGATGCGGCAAAAGTTGTTAAGAAGGGTGGATACTTTATTACTTCTGGCATTATTCAACAAAAGAAACAAGAAGTAAAGGATGCCTTAATCAATGCAGGATTTTCAATTGAAGAAACTCTCGTAATGGAAGATTGGGTAGCTTTTATTGCAAAGCGCTCCTAATGAGGTGAACAAATGCAACGTTATTTCCTAAATGAACATTATAAAGGACAAAATTTGGTGAGAATCACTGGTGAGGATGTTCATCACATTGGAAGAGTCATGCGTATGAAGATTGGTGATCACATTTGGGTTGTTTTCAATGAATCGAAAACGGCCTCTGCTGCTATTACAAACATAGAGGATACTTTTGTTGAAGTTGAAATTTTAGGATGGGAACCACAAAATAAAGAACTTCCTGTTCAAATCACAGTCGCGAGCGGACTGCCAAAAGGGGATAAACTAGAATGGATCATACAAAAAGGAACAGAATTAGGTGCATTTGAGTTTGTCCCTTTCATTGCTGATCGCTCCGTAGTAAAATGGGATAAGAAAAAAGAAGTAAAAAAAATAGAACGCTGGAATAAAATTGCGAAAGAAGCGGCTGAACAAGCTCATCGCCAAGTTTTACCTACTGTTCATCCTCCCTTTACGTTGACAGAGTTAATAGAATATAGTAACCAATTTACATGTAAACTGGTTGCATATGAAGAGGCTGCAAAAGAAGGGGAGACAAGTTCGTTTGCCAAAGCACTTCAATCAGCAAAAGCAGGAGATTCTTTTTTCATTGTGTACGGGCCTGAAGGTGGTTTATCAGAAAAAGAAAAAGATGTACTTATCAATAATAATTTCGTGATTTGTGGTCTCGGACCACGTATATTAAGAACAGAAACCGCACCTTTATATACGCTTGCGGCAATTTCTTATCATTTTGAATTAATGAGGTGAGTTTAATGTCACTAGTTGCATTTCATACTTTAGGTTGTAAAGTAAACCACTATGAAACTGAGGCAATTTGGCAATTATTTAAAAATAATAATTACGAGCGTGTTGATTTCGAAAGCACTGCTGACGTTTATGTTATTAATACATGTACTGTTACGAATACAGGGGATAAAAAAAGTAGACAAGTTATTCGTCGCGCAATTCGTCGAAATCCAGATGCAGTAATTTGTGTTACTGGGTGTTATGCTCAAACTTCTCCCGCAGAGATTATGGCTATTCCTGGTGTAGATATTGTCGTTGGTACTCAAGATCGCGTCAAAATGCTAGAGTACATTGAGCAATATAAAGAAGAACGTAAGCCGATTAATGCAGTTGGTAATATAATGAAGAACCGTGTTTATGAAGAGTTAGATGTTCCTGCATTTACAGATAGAACTCGTGCCTCTTTAAAAATTCAAGAAGGATGTAATAACTTCTGTACTTTCTGTATTATTCCATGGGCGCGTGGATTAATGCGTTCAAGAGATCCGAAGGAAGTAATACGCCAAGCTCAACAACTTGTAGATGCTGGTTATAAAGAAATTGTACTCACTGGCATTCATACTGGTGGGTACGGCGAAGACTTAAAGGATTATAATTTAGCTGCATTATTGCGTGACTTAGAGTCTCAAGTTCGTGGCTTGAAGAGAATTCGTATTTCTTCCATAGAGGCTAGTCAATTAACGGATGAAGTGATTGATGTTATTGATAAGTCGAAATTAGTTGTTCGCCATATGCATATCCCTATCCAATCTGGATCAAATACAGTATTAAAAAGAATGCGTAGAAAGTATACGATGGAGTTTTTTGCTGAACGTTTAGAAAAATTGAAAAAAGCTCTACCAGGCCTTGCTATAACTTCTGATGTAATCGTTGGATTTCCAGGTGAAACGGAAGAAGAGTTTATGGAAACATATAATTTTATAAAAGAACATAAGTTTTCAGAATTACATGTATTCCCATACTCAAAACGTACAGGAACACCAGCAGCGCGTATGACAGATCAAATTGATGAAGACATAAAAAATGATCGTGTTCATCGCTTAATTACATTGTCTGACCAATTGGCAAAAGAATATGCTGCTCAATTCGAAGATGAAGTATTAGAAGTTATTCCAGAAGAACTATATAAAGAAGATCCTGAAAGTGGATTATATGAAGGATATACAGATAATTATTTGAAAGTAGTATTTCCTGCTAACGAAGAAATGATTGGTAAAATAGTGAAAGTTAAAATTACGAAAGCCGGCTATCCATACAATGAGGGGCAATTTGTCCGTGTCATGGATGATACTAATGTAGTAGAAAAACCAGTAGCTATGTAATATAAGGAGGCTATCCAAAATCGGATCGCCTTCTTTCTTGTTTTTTTATTTTAAAGATGGAAATGATAAGATATAAAAATAAATTTAACTTAAAGGAGTTACATATATGACGAACAATATCGCTTCTTATATCGACCATACATTATTGAAAGCTGATGCAACGAAAGAAGATATTAAGAAAATCTGTGAAGAGGCTAAACAATACAAGTTTGCGTCTGTTTGTGTTAATCCCACATGGGTCAAATTTGCTAGCTCACTATTAGGTGATTCAGATGTGAAAGTTTGTACCGTAATCGGATTTCCATTAGGTGCAAATACGACCGAAACAAAAGAGTTTGAAGCTAAAAATGCAATTGAGAATGGCGCTACTGAAATTGACATGGTAATCAACATAGGTGCTCTGAAAGCGAAACAAAATGATGAAGTGAAGCAGGATATATCAAGGGTTTGTACTGTTGCGAAAGGTAAAGCACTAGTAAAAGTTATCATTGAAACTTCATTGTTATCGAATGAAGAAAAAGAAAGAGCGTGTGAAATATCCAAACAAGCTGGTGCTGACTTTGTCAAAACATCTACTGGCTTCTCAACAGGTGGTGCGACAATAGAAGATGTTCAACTGATGAGAAGAATTGTTGGAAATGACATTGGCGTAAAAGCATCAGGGGGAGTACGTAATTTAGAAGATCTCCGTAACATGATTGATGCTGGTGCAAGTAGAATTGGAGCAAGTGCAGGTGTTGCTATTATGCAAGGATTGACTGCTGAGACTAATTATTAACGTCGACCATGGAATTTGATAATAAGTCTCCCAAATTGCTCTGCAAAAGGTAGTACAAGCAATGAACAGAGCACATTATAAATTACACTAGCATGTGCTAGTTGGGTTGCTGGTGATTGAGCAACCCAACTAGAAATATATGCTAAGAAAGAAACAAAAGGTATAAATATCACAGCTCCACCAATATTTAACCATAAATGGGCAAATGCTGTTAAACTTGCTTCTCTTCCTGCCCCAATAGCTGCTAATAATGCAGTTGCACATGTTCCAATATTTGCTCCAATCATAATGGCGATACTTGATTCAAGCGTAATGGTACCAGTCATTAAGAAACTCATGGCAATTCCCGTCATAACCGTACTTGACTGTACAATTGCTGTTAATACTGTTCCAACTAAAAAAGCTAATAATAAATGCTTGCTCATTAGACCAAGAAATTGTTGTATATATTCAATTTGTGCAAAAGGTTCGGAAATCCACACAAATCCATTCATCGCAGTAAAAATAATTCCTATACCTAAAAAAATAAAACTATAACTTCTAAACTTGTTAAAGAATTGTAGGAAAATCCCAATGAGAAAGAATGGGATAATATAATTTGTAATATCAAAAGTAAAAAATTGTAATGTTATCGTTGTGCCTATATTCGTCCCTAATATGATTCCAATTGTTTGCGGAAAAGTTAGTATTCTAGCTGAAACTAATCCTACTGTAATAACTGTAACAGCAGAACTACTCTGAAGAATGACTGTCATTATGATACCGGCAATCGTGCCGTTAATAGGTGTAGTTGTTACTCTTTGCAACATTTCTTTCATTTTTGTACCGGATAAATTAAATAAACCAATTCGTAACCATGTCATACCTAATAAAAAACAAAACGCCAAAATAATTGCAAAGAATATATATAGCATGTCCTCTCCTCCTTTTATAATATATGGACAAAGTTAAGAGGAGATGAATATTATATACATATATATCTTGAAAAATAATGTATATTGGGTCATTTAGAATAAAGATTGTTGACCTAAGAAAGTCATTATATTATAATTGCAAGGTACACGGTCATCCATGTATGAACATGTTATTGCTATGTTCGGAGGGAGGGAAAGAGAGATGTCAAAAACAGTTGTTCGTAAAAACGAATCGCTTGAAGATGCTCTTCGTCGCTTCAAACGTACAGTTTCTAAAACGGGAACTCTACAAGAATACAGAAAGCGCGAATTTTATGAAAAGCCAAGCGTAAAACGTAAGAAAAAATCAGAAGCTGCTAGAAAGCGCAAGTTCTAAAAGAGGTGCTAAACAATGGGTCTTCTTGGGCGTTTAAATGAAGATATGAAACAAGCGATGAAAAATAAAGAAAAAGATAAGCTCTCAGTCGTTCGAATGCTTAAAGCAGCCTTGCAGAATGAGTCGATTAAGCTTGGGAAGCAAGAATTGTCCGAAGAAGAAGAGTTGACAGTCCTTTCTCGCGAAGTAAAGCAACGCAAAGACTCCCTCCAGGAATTTGAAAAAGCAGGTCGAGATGATCTCGTCCAGAAAATTCAAAGCGAACTTGAATATGTAAATATATATATGCCAGAGCAACTTTCAGAAGATGAAGTTTCAGCAATTGTTAAAAGTGCAATTGCTGAAACTGGAGCAACTTCAAAAAGTGATATGGGCAAGGTTATGGGTGTTCTAATGCCTAAGGTCAAAGGAAAAGCAGATGGATCACTTGTAAGCAAACTTGTCCAACGGCATTTATCGTAATCTGCAGTCAAAAAAGTCGATGAGCAAAAGCTTATCGACTTTTATTTATATTAGGATTTTTTTTTGAATCCTTTTAGTTGTGTTGTACGTATTATAGGTACAGTTTTCTCAATAAGGGGGAGGTATTGATTGAGACGAATATTTATAATGTTCTGCATTCTAACAGCTGCATTTCTGTCTATTTTACCTGTTTATGCAGAGAGTAATGATGCAAATATTTATGTTCTTTCGATTCGTGAGGATATTGCCAAAGGACTTCATCCTTACTTAGAGAGAGGTATTAAGGAAGCAGAAGAAAATGATGCAGATTTAATTATTTTTGATATGCATACAAACGGTGGGTCAGTTGATGCTGCAACTGATATTGCAAATACGATAAGGAATACGGATATCAAAACGATAACATTCATAAATTCTAAAGCTATTTCTGCTGGTTCTTATATTGCATTGCATACTGATGAAATCTATATGACAGGAAATGCTACGATGGGTGCTTCAGCTATTATAGATCAATCCGGTAATACAGCAGGAGAAAAGGCTGATAGTATGTGGATTTCTTCTATGGCTGGTGCAGCAAAACACAGCGGTCGAGATCCTGAAATAGCAAAGGCAATGGCAACACCTGATATAGATTTGCCAGAATTAAAGAAAAATGGGAAGTTACTAACTCTTGATGCAGAACAGGCATTAAAGGTTGGTTACTCTGAAGGAACAGTTCATGATCTTGACGATTTATTAACTAAAATAGGGTATGAAAATGCAAAAGTAAGTAAAATAGATACAACTTTTTCAGAGGAACTTGCCCAATTTATTACAAATCCCATTGTCGTGCCAATTCTATTATCAATTGCTAGCTTAGGATTAGTTTTGGAGTTATATTCCCCTGGATTCGGTTTGCCTGGTGGGATGGGCTTAAGTGCATTGCTTTTATTCTTTTATGGCCATTATATTGCAGGTCTAGCAGGCTATGAATCCATTGTATTATTTGTTTTAGGAATTATTTTAATAGCTGCAGAATTCTTTCTCCCTGGAGGAATTGCTGGTATACTTGGTTCAGTAGCAATAATAGGGAGTATGCTGATGGCAGGAGCAAATGTCGTTCATATGGCAATTTCAATTATAATAGCATTATTCCTATCGATATTATTGTCCATCATTATGATAAAGGTGTTTGGTAAACGTATGAACATATTTAGAAAACTTATTTTAACTGACTCAACTAGTACAGAAAGTGGATATGTATCAAACGTAAATCGGCTGGAACTCATCGGTAGAGAAGGTATTACTATTACCGATTTAAGACCATCAGGTACTGTTAAAATAGAAGATGAGCGTCTTGATGTAGTTGCAGAGGGTAGCTTTGTAGAAAAAAATACGAAAGTAAAAGTAATTAAGGTAGAAGGTTCTCGTATAGTGGTACGTGAGCTTTAATATATGATAGAGGAGGAACATAGATGCCAACAGAACTAGGACCAGAAACAATTTTCTTATTAGTTGCTATTGTGATTGGTATTATTGTATTAGCGATATTATTTACATTTGTACCGATTGGGCTCTGGATATCTGCAATTGCAGCAGGAGTAAAAATAGGGATTTTCACACTGATTGGGATGCGATTAAGAAGGGTTATACCTGGAAGAGTTGTGAATCCGCTCATTAAAGCCCATAAAGCGGGAATAAATGTCGCTACCAACCAGCTTGAGAGTCATTACCTTGCAGGAGGTAATGTCGACCGCGTAGTTAATGCATTAATTGCTGCACAACGCGCTAACATTGAGCTTACATTCGAAAGGGCAGCTGCAATTGACTTAGCTGGTCGGGATGTACTTGAAGCCGTACAAATGAGTGTTAATCCAAAAGTTATCGAAACACCATTTATTGCGGGTGTTGCGATGGACGGTATTGAAGTTAAAGCGAAAGCACGTATTACTGTTCGTGCAAATATTGATCGCCTAGTCGGTGGTGCAGGTGAAGATACGGTAATCGCACGTGTCGGTGAAGGTGTCGTTTCCACAATCGGATCTAGTGAGAATCATAAGAAAGTACTAGAAAATCCGGATATGATTTCTAGAACAGTTCTAACAAAAGGGTTAGATTCAGGTACTGCATTTGAAATTTTATCCATCGATATTGCAGATGTGGATATTGGTAAAAACATTGGTGCTCATCTACAAACAGATCAAGCAGAAGCAGATAAGAAAATTGCTCAAGCGAAAGCAGAAGAAAGAAGAGCAATGGCTGTTGCAAATGAACAAGAGATGAAGGCACGTGTTGAAGAAATGCGTGCAAAAGTAGTGGAAGCAGAAGCCGAAGTTCCTTTGGCAATGGCTGAAGCATTAAAATCAGGAAAACTTGGAGTAATGGATTATTATTCCTTGAAAAATATTGACGCTGATACTGATATGCGCGACTCAATTGGTAAAATGACGAAACCGAAGGATGGCAATAACAACAAGCAACAATAAATCGGAACTTGTTTTATGAAAGGGGTGTTAACCCTTGGAACAGTTTATTATTTTCATTATTATAGCGGTTGTTTCATTTCTTTTTAATCGAAATAATAAAAATCAACAAAATGAAGGAAAACAATATAAAAATCCGCAACCAAGACCGAATGTTCCATCTCCACAAACATCTAATGAACAACGACAACAAACAATGCGACCTGTTCAAAAGGAATTACGAGATTGGACGGAAAATAAAAATAGTACGCCAAGAAATGAGAATACCGAAGCAACTTCTCCTTTTGAGCGCAAAAGAGAAGAATTAGCATTAAAGATGGAAAAATTAAAGCAAGAAGAAGAGAAGTTGAAAAAAGAAGCGGATATATTTAGTCACCAAGTCGAACGGATAAAAACACATCCGAAACTTGCACTTCGATTTTCGCAGGAGGATGTATTAAACGGGATTGTTATGTCAGAGGTTTTAGGTCCGCCTAAATCCCGGAAGCCTTATCAAAGAAGGTAAATAAACAAACATATAATTATGCGAGGAATTTTGTTATGAAACCCTCTTTCCACTCATACATATGAGAGGAAAGGGGGTTCTTTTTTATGGCAAAAAAATGGGCTAACAAGGTAAAAAAATGGATGACCAACAAAATGGAACTTCCTGCCGATGTGATGATGGATTTCCCAAGAGTAACCGTAGTTGGGCAGTTCCATGTTTATATAGAAAACCATAAAGGACTTCTCGTCTTTAAGGACAATGAACTAAGACTGCTATTGAAGCAGGGACAACTACTTATTAAAGGTTCAGCCTTCGTGATTAAAACGATTCTTCCAGAGGAAATTTTATTAGAAGGAAAAATTGATGAAGTAATTTATATAAATGAATAGGGAGTGTCATGATTGAAAAACAAATGGACAACATTTTTCTTAGGTCGCGTTCTTATAAGATTAGAAGGAAGAGGGATAGAAAGATTATTAAATAAATTCACTCAAGCAGGGATTAGTACTTGGAATATTAAAAGGAAGAAATCAGGAGCGGTTTATTTTTTTATTGCACTTCCAGATTTACATAAGGTTAGAAAAGCAGTAAGAAAAAGCGATTGTACCATTTCCTTTAAACGTGGGGAGGGTGTTCCCTTCCTCTGGAAAAGGGCCCTTCAAAATAGTGGTTTTTTAGTTGGTATCTTATTTTTCTTCCTCGTCGCAGGAATACTTTCTAATATTACATGGGGAATACAAGTGGAAGGAGCAGATCCTGAAACTGAACATCAAATCAGAAAAGAACTTGCAACTCTCGGTGTAAAAGTAGGAACTCCCCATATTTTTAGTGACAGACCAAATATGATTCAAAAAAAGTTAACAGAGAAAATTGATAATATAACATGGATTGGAGTCGAATTAAAAGGGACAACCTATCAGTTCCAAGTTGTTCAAAAGACGGAACCGAAGCAACAGGTGGAAAAAAGTCCGGGTCATTTAATTGCCAGTAAAAAGGCTGTAATTTCGCATATGTTCGTAGAGAGAGGAAAGCCGATGGTGAAAATTAATCAATTTGTTGATAAAGGACAACTTCTCGTATCAGGAGCAATTGGTAAGGAAGAAGAAATGATGGTTGTAGCAGAAGGGAAAGTCTGGGGTAAAACGTGGTATAAAACAACGGTGGAGTTTCCTTTAGATTCATCATTGCGTGTATTTACAGGGAAAGAAAAGAAAAAACATGCACTTGTATTTGGGAAATTTTCATTACCTGTTTGGGGATTTGGTAAAGCAGATTACACTCAATCTGAAACAGAAATAGAGAAACATGATTTATTCTTTCTAGGGTGGAAACTTCCCTTTGATTATGCAGAAATAACTACTCGAGAAAAAGAAAATTATCAAAGATCATTATCAGAGGAAGAAGCAATTGCTGCTGCAAAAAAATTTGCTCGTGAAGATATTAAAAAACATATTCCTGTGGATGCTAAGATAGATGAAGAATATATTTTGCAAGAGAAGGTAGAGAATGGTAAAGTAAAATTAACCATAAATTTTCAGGTGATTGAAAATATTGCAGAAGAAAAACCTATCATCCAAGGAGATTAGTAAATGTCAGAAGAACAAGTTACTGTGAAAATTGAATTAGAAAGTCCTAACGAGGCTTTTGTATTATTTGGAAATGCTGATATTCATTTAAAGTTATTAGAAGAAAGTTTTAATGTCACAATTGTAACACGTGGAGAAACCGTTAATGTTTCTGGTGAAGTACAAGCAGTTGAAAACACAACTGAAACAATTAGACAGTTACAAAGGGTTATTAGAAAAGGTGTCCATATTAGTGAACGTGATGTCGAATATGCCTCTCGGTTAACAAAAGAAAATCGTCCAGAATTCTTCTCTGAGTTATTTGAAAAAGAAATAGCAAGGAATACGAAGGGAAAAGCGATACATGTTAAAACAGTTGGACAATTAGAATATATCGAAGCAATAAGAAAAAAGGACCTAGTATTTGGTATCGGTCCTGCGGGTACAGGTAAAACATATCTAGCTGTAGTAATGGCTGTGAACGCATTGAAAAATAATAAAGTAGATAAGATTATATTAACACGCCCAGCAATTGAAGCAGGGGAAAGCCTAGGGTTCTTACCTGGGGATTTAAAGGAAAAAGTAGACCCTTACTTAAGGCCGTTATATGATGCCTTACATGATGTATTAGGAGCAGAACATACACAAAGGTTGATTGATCGTGAAACAATCGAAATTGCACCATTAGCTTATATGCGTGGTAGAACATTAGATAATGCCTTTGTCATTCTGGATGAAGCCCAAAATACTACACAAGCACAAATGAAAATGTTCCTAACGAGGTTAGGATTTGGATCCAAGATGGTACTAACTGGTGATTCCACACAAGTTGATTTACCTAGAGGTGTAAAGTCTGGATTAGTGGCAGCGGAAGTTGTTTTGAAGTATGTCTCAGGTATTTCGTTTATACACCTAACTTCTACTGATGTAGTCCGTCATCCACTTGTTGGAAGAATCATTGAAGCATACGAAAATAATGATGTATTACAAAACTAGTCATATGTCTGAAAATAACCTTCTACAGCTTCTTTTTCATAGCTATAGAGGTTGTTTTTTTCATTTTTCTTCTTTTTTCCATTAATAAACCAGTTTTTAGTGTATTTCATATGAAAACCTGCTATCATTTTAAATAATATAATAAGTGTAAATACGAGTATGGAGGTCCTTATGAACTTTCAATCCTACATAAATAAAATTAGATCCTTTATTAGTTATAAGGTGTTTACAAGCCTCATTTATTTGATACTAGCAGCGTTAGTTTTATTTATTCTATATCATAATGTAAAGCCTGAAACTTACGAAGTGAATTCTCTATCTATTGCTGAAAAAACAATTCGTTCTCCTCGTACAGTAGTAGATGAATTAAAAACAGCAGAAGCGAAAGAGCTTGCTGCTGAAGAGGTTGGAAAAGCGTACGTTTACAAAAAAGAAATGGGTCAAAATCGTGTTTCCTTAATTGCGTCCATATTTGATTTTGTGGAAGAAACAAATAGGGAAATTACTAAATCCTCCCAAGAAATTGATCCGTCAGATGTAAATAAAATTGAATCCGTATTAGCCATTGAAAATCGTTTAAAAGTATTAAAATCAAAATTAAATGAAAACATATCAGAAGATGTGACTAAATCAATATCTAACGAAACATTAATAACATTATTAAATGCTGATCAAACGAATTTACAAAAAATGCGTGAGGTAGTTATAACGCAAGTCGAAGCAACGATGGCAGAGAAAATTCGTGAAGAGGATATTGATAATGCAAAGAATAGGCTAGAAGATAGTATAACAGAGATAGGGCTGTCATCTGCTGTAGAAAAAGCAGCTGCCGAACTAGGAAAATATGCTGTAGTAGCAAATGACTTGTACGACCCTGAACTAACAGAAGAAAGAAGAAAGCAAGCAATGGAAGAAGTAGAACCTATACGGATTTTACAAGGTCAAATTATTGTTCAAGAAGGTCATTTTATTGATAAAGAAATTTATAGACAACTTGAAATGCTCGGATTACTCAAAAGTAATCCAAGTTCAAAACCGCTTTTCGGAGTTGCGCTTTTCGTTCTATTAACAATTGGGACAATATATTTTACCTTTGTGCGTTTAGGCTTTTCAAATGAAAAGAAACAAAATTATCTTCTATTAACTAGTTTAATATTTATGATTTCGCTTGTAATTATGCAAATAATTAAAATGATGGAAGATACTAATATTAATGGGATTGCATTTATTATTCCGGCAGCTGTTGCACCAATGCTTATTAAAATCCTAATAAATGAACGTTTTGCATTAATCATGACGATAATATTATCAGCATGTGGAAGTATTGTGTTCAGTGATGGGATATCTGGTGCAATAGATATTGAAATTGCTTTATATATATTATTTAGTGGTCTTGCGAGCATATTATTTATCCCTAGACGCAATGAAAGAAGCCATATTTTAAAAGCTGGATTATTCGTTGCAATCATTAATATATTAGTTATTTTGTTTTTAATTTTAGTTGGAGGCGGCCAGTTCTCTACGGCAGAGTATATTTATTATTTTATATATGCTATTGTTTCTGGATTACTTTCGTCCGTACTAACGATAGGTCTTTTACCATTTTTAGAGGCTGGGTTTGGCATTTTATCTACTATGAGATTAATTGAATTATCAAACCCGAATCATCCGCTATTAAAGAAATTATTAACAGAAACTCCTGGAACGTATCACCATAGCGTTATGGTTGCGAATTTAGCTGAGTCAGCATGTGAAGCAATTGGTGCAAATGGTTTGTTAGCACGGGTAGGATGTTACTACCATGATGTTGGAAAAACGAAAAGACCACCGTTTTTTATTGAAAATCAGGTGAATATTGAGAACCCACATGATCGATTACCACCTGAAACAAGTAAGGATATTATTATTGCGCATGCGACAGATGGTGCACGTGAATTAAGAAAGCATAAATTACCAAAAGAGATTGTTGATATCGCTGAACAACATCATGGTACATCATTATTGAAATACTTCTACTATAAGGCAAAAGAAAAGAATCCTGATGTCTTAGAAAAAGATTTTCGTTATCCAGGACCAAAGCCGCAAACAAGAGAAGCAGCAATTATTAGTTTAGCCGATAGTGTGGAAGCAGCGGTACGATCCATGGCAAATCCGACTCAAGAGGAAATACGTTCGCTTGTAAATAAAATTGTTCAAGATAAGCTACAAGATAATCAGTTTGATGAATGTGATTTAACATTAAAGGAACTTAAAATCGTGACAGAAGGTTTCTGTGAGACATTAAATGGTATATTCCATTCACGGATTGAATATCCAGACTTTAAACAACAGAAGGTGATAACAGATGGCGCTTCAACTTGACATGATAGATGAAACAGAGCATTTATCAGAGGAAACATTACATTTAGTTGAAAATATTCTCCAATATGCAGCTGAAATCGAAAAGATAGAAGAGGATGCAGAACTTTCCGTTACTTTTGTGACGAATAATGCCATCCAAGAAATAAATAAATCATATCGCGGAAAAGATTATGCTACTGATGTAATATCATTTGCATTAGAGGAACTCGGCGAGGACGAAATTATAATAAAGGGTGTGGAAATGCCTCGGTTTTTAGGAGACATCATTATTTCTATTGAAAAAGCCCAGGAACAAGCAGCCGAATATGGACACTCTTTTGACCGCGAAATTGGATTTTTAGCAGTGCATGGATTTTTACATTTACTTGGCTATGATCATATGAATGAAGAAGATGAGAAAAAAATGTTTACTAAGCAAAATGAAATACTAGAAGGTTATGGCCTTGGAAGATAAAAAAACATTCTCCATAATACGTCTCAAGTCTGCATTTAAATATGCCTTTCAAGGGATAAAATATGCGAGTACTGTGGAAAAAAATTTTAAGATCCATCTATTATGTGCTGTATTGGTATTATTTGTTTCCGCTTTTTTGGGATTGCAGGCGGTGGAATGGCTGTTTATCATCATCTCCATTTTTGGAGTAATGGCACTTGAACTTATAAATTCAGCGATTGAGCGAGTAGTGGATTTATCTACAACGGAAATCCATCCTTTAGCAAAACAAGCTAAAGATTTAGCTGCCGCAGCTGTACTTGTATATGCAATAATGGCTGTGATTATAGGAATCATTATACTAGGGCCAAAGTTAATACAGCTGATATTCAATCATTAAATAGTCTGGTACAAATGAATATAGATGGCAAGGCCGAACTATGGATGAATTAATTCAATATAGTTCGGCTATTTTTATGATCTTTGCTGGTACAAATGATATTTAGTGAATGTTTTTTTTGATTTGGAAACAATTCTGAGGCACGGATTAACTTAGATGCACTTTACTGGTGCTTTGACCATCACTATGACATTGTTTCGCGAATCAACTAATATTTGCCACTTGGTCTGGAAGATGTATCCAAAAATTAGCTTGAATCGGAAAAAGACCATATATGAGTAAAATAGAAGAGGTAGACCGATGAATCATTAGATTCTCTTTTTAAAAATGAATCAAAACACATACATTTATCCCTAGCTTCTTTTTATAATTTGAAACTAAAGAGTGAGTACGATAAAATAACATTACATGAAAAGGGATGAAAGTAGTAAATATTGTAATTATCTAAAAACTTTTTGAAAAAGTGATAACTTTTCATTCGAAATGTAGTAAAATAAAATATATAAAGGTAGATGAAAAAATATGAATATGGAACAACTGATCCAAGAAGCAAGAACAGCAAGAGAAAAAGCATATGTCCCTTATTCTAATTTCCCAGTGGGTGCAGCACTTATTACAAAAAATGGTGAAGTCTATCATGGATGCAACATTGAGAATGCATCGTTTGGCTTGACTAATTGTGCTGAGCGGACGGCACTGTTTAAAGCGCTTTCAGAAGGGGAAAAAGACTTTTCAATGCTAGCTGTCATTGCGGATTCAGCAAGACCAGTTCCGCCATGTGGCTCATGTCGACAAGTAATAGCGGAACATTGCCCAAAAGATATGAAAGTGGTTTTAACTAACTTAAATGGGGAAATAAAAACAATAACAGTAGCAGAATTATTACCATTTGCATTTTCTTCGGAGGATTTACATGAATAATGATAACTTTAAATCTGGATTTATCTCTATCATAGGTAGACCGAATGTAGGGAAATCCACTTTCTTAAATCGAGTAATTGGGCAAAAAATCGCAATTATGAGTGATAAGCCACAAACCACTAGAAATAAAGTACAAGGGGTACTAACAACAGATGATGCTCAATTAATATTTATCGATACACCAGGAATTCATAAACCAAAACATAAACTTGGCGATTTTATGATGAAAATAGCCATTAACACATTGAAAGAAGTAGATCTAATCTTATTTATGATCAATGCTGAGGAAGGGTATGGGCGTGGAGATGAATTTATCATTGAGAAATTAAAAGGACTAACTACACCAGTCTTTTTAGTTGTAAATAAAATAGATCAGGTTAATCCAGACGCTCTTCTAAGCATTATTGATCATTATAAAGATTTGTATTCATTTGCAGAGATTATTCCAATCTCTGCATTGGAAGGCAATAATATAGACCGACTTCTTTCGCAAATAAAAGATCGCCTTGATGTTGGCCCGCAATTTTACCCTGCAGATCAGGTTACAGACCACCCTGAAAGGTTTATTGTTTCAGAGTTAATCAGGGAGAAGGCGCTACATTTAACGCGCGAGGAAATACCTCATTCATTAGCAGTATTAATAGATAAAATGGAACAAAAAACAAACCAAGATGTCGTCCATGTTATGGCAACAATCATTGTCGAACGTGATTCTCAAAAAGGGATTGTCATCGGCAAACAAGGAAAAATGCTTAAGCAAATAGGTAGTCTTGCTAGGACGGATATTGAAAATTTACTGGGGTCGAAAGTGTTTCTAGAATTATGGGTAAAAGTTCAAAAGGATTGGAGAAATAAAGCATTTCACCTCCGTGATTACGGATTTAAAGAAGATGAGTATTAACTTTTTTACAAATTTTGTCCAGTATTGTTCAGTCATATGGTGAAAAAATAGTATTGAAATACAATTATGCTCCAAACAATTGAAAGGCGGGATGAAAATGTATGAATTCACGTGGAAAGTTTTTAAAGAGACGGGAAGTGTTGATACGTACCTGCTTCTAAAGGAACTTGAAAAAGAAGAACATATCGATATTCTGCCAAATGTAGAAAGCTCAAATGAAATAGATTACCCAGTAACTTGAAATTATGCCCCGTATGCAGTCCAAGATTACTGTATTAAAGGGGTTGAAACTGTAAAATGATAAATAAATTAGAAGGTATTGTCATAAGAACTACAGATTATGGTGAATCAAACAAAATAATCACCCTTTTTACAAGGGAGGCTGGGAAAATAGCAGGAATGGCTAGAGGGGCGAAAAAACCAAGCAGTCGTCTTGCTAGTAGTTCCCAGCTCTTTACATATGGTTATTTCGTAATACAAGGTGGTAATCGAGGATTAGGTATCTTACAACAAGGCGAAATGATATCATCTTATCGATCTATTCGTGAAGATTTGTTTAAGACAGCTTATGCCACCTATATTGTTGAATTACTTGATAAAAGTACGAATGATAAAGAAACAAATCCTTATTTATTCGAATTGTTAATGCAAAGTCTAAATTATATAAATGAAGAGTATGATCCTGATATAATAACGAATATTTTTGAAATGAAAATGCTCAATGTACTAGGATTATATCCAGAACTAAACAAATGTGCTATTTGTGGAAATACAGAAGCACATTTTGGATTTTCTATAAAAGAAAATGGATTAATATGTCATCTTTGTTATGAGAATGATCCACATTATTTTCCAATTTCACCCCATACTGTGAAATTACTAAGAGTATTTTATTTGTTAGATATACATCGTCTTGGTTCTATTTCAGTGAAAGAAAAAACAAAAAAAGAATTACGTGATGTAATATCAACATATTATGAAGAATATTCGGGTTTATACTTGAAGTCCAAACGATTTTTACAACAATTAGATTCATTGCGTGATAAAATCTAGTAATAAACATTGACTTTTTCTGTTAGTTAGTCTATTTTGTGTTATAGAAGAATTTAATATATATCTGCAGAGATAGAAAAGAGTAGCTGATTGTTCTCCATTTATAGCGAGCCTGGGATAGTGAAAGCCAGTGTATTGGAAGGTCAGTGAAGGCATTCTGGAGCAGTACAATAGAAAGTTGGCTACAATGTAGCAAATAGGGTGGAACCGCGGGTAACTCTCGTCCCTATGCTTTTATGAAAGCATAGAGACGGGAGTTTTTTATTTTGCAATGTTGTAACGTCTTTTATTTGTATTGTGGTTAGATTAGAAGGTAACTCCAAGACGGAAACAAACTAATGAAGAATGGAAAGGATGATAGTATTGAATATCCAAGAAATGATTTTGGCATTACAAAAACATTGGTCAGATTATGGATGTATTTTAATGCAAGCATACGATGTTGAAAAGGGTGCGGGAACGATGAGTCCCTATACGTTTTTAAGGGCAATCGGTCCAGAGCCTTGGAATGTTGCTTATGTAGAACCTTCTAGGAGACCTGCTGATGGTAGATATGGAGATAATCCAAACCGTCTGTACCAGCATCACCAATTTCAAGTAATCATGAAGCCTTCTCCTGACAATATTCAGGAAATGTATTTAGACTCATTAAGAGCTCTTGGAATTGACCCGTTAGAACATGATATTCGCTTTGTCGAAGATAACTGGGAAAATCCATCACTAGGATGTGCTGGACTCGGTTGGGAAGTATGGCTAGATGGGATGGAAGTAACACAATTTACTTATTTCCAGCAAGTTGGTGGCCTGGAATGTAAGCCAGTCTCTGTCGAATTAACATATGGGATTGAACGACTAGCTTCATATATTCAAAACAAGGAAAATGTCTTTGACTTAGAATGGACAGATGGCTTTACAATTAGAGATATATTTTATCAACCAGAGTATGAGCATTCTAAATATGCATTCGAGACATCTAATCAAGAAATGCTCCTACAATTATTTAATACATACGAAGCAGAAGCAAAAGAACAAATGAAGTTAGGACTTGTTCATCCTGCATATGATTATATTTTGAAATGTTCCCATGTATTTAATTTGTTGGATGCGAAAGGTGCTATTTCTGTAACAGAAAGAACAGCATACATTGGGAAAATGCGCACAATGGCTCGACAAGTAGCGAAAACCTTCTATGAAGAACGAGAAAAGCTTGGTTTTCCAATTTTACAGCATAAAGAGAAAGGGGGAGCTCAACATGAGTAATCGTGACTTACTACTAGAAATTGGTATTGAAGAAATGCCAGCTCGCTTCGTATTAAATGCAATTAATAATCTTGGAAAACAAGTTGAAAATTGGCTCCAAGAAAACAAAATTACTTTTGGCGAAATTCAATTGTTTTCCACTCCTCGTAGACTTGCGATATTGATTCGAGCTGTAGCTGAATCACAGCAAGACATCGAAGAAGAAGCGAAAGGTCCTGCTAGAAAAATTGCGCAAGATGCAGATGGTAATTGGTCAAAAGCAGCTTTAGGTTTTGCCAGGTCACAAGGTGCATCTGTTGAAGATATATTTTATAAAGAAATAAAAGGAGTCGAATACGCTCATATAAGCAAATTTATTAAAGGGAAAAAATCAATAGAGCTTTTATCCGAGCTTGGGGATATCGTTACCCATTTACACTTCCCGAATAATATGCGTTGGGGTAATTTGCAAATCCGATATGTTCGACCAATTAGATGGATTGTTGCCTTATTTGGTAATGAAACAATTCCTTTTACGGTTGCAAATATTACGGCTAGCAATGTTTCATATGGTCATCGTTTCTTAGGCAATGAAATTGTGCTCCATGATCCAAAACATTATGAAGAGAAATTGGAAGAGCAATTTGTTATTGCAAACTATTATCGTCGTAAACAATTGATTGTGGAACAAATAAAGCAAATAGCTGAAAGCCAGCAATGGGATATTCCAATGGATGAAGAGTTGTTGGAAGAAGTGACAAACTTAGTTGAGTATCCAACTGCTTTCTTTGGAACCTTTAATCAAGAGTTTTTACACCTGCCAGAAGAAGTTTTAGTGACTAGTATGAAGGAACATCAACGTTATTTTCCTGTTAAGAACAAACAAGGCGAACTGTTACCGTACTTTATCGGTGTTAGAAATGGAAATAATCATCATCTCGATACGGTAGTAAAAGGAAATGAAAAAGTGCTAAGAGCTAGACTTTCGGACGCTGATTTCTTTTATCTTGAGGATCAAAAAATTCCGATAGATCAATCACTTAAAAAATTAGAAAATATCATCTACCATGAAAAACTAGGTACCTTATCTGAAAAAGTAAGTAGAACAGTGCAAATAGCTTCTATACTTGGCAAAATGGTGGATTTATCAGAGCTGGAACAAGAAAAAGCAGTGAAGGCAGCAGAAATTTCAAAGTTTGACCTTGTATCTAATATGGTAAATGAATTCCCTGAATTACAAGGGGTTATGGGCGAAAAGTATGCTCTACAACAAGGTGTTGATCGTGATATTGCGCTTGCAATTAAAGAACATTATCAACCACAGCATGCAGATGATGAAATTCCATCATCTAATATCGGTGCTATCGTTAGTCTTGCTGATAAGCTTGATTCCATTGTTTCATCCTTTGCAATTGGTTTAATTCCAACGGGATCACAAGACCCATATGCACTAAGAAGACAAGCAACTGGTGTTATTAGGATGTTACTTGAATTCGACTGGAATATTTCTTTGGAACATGTGTTACAAGAAATTATTGCGATAGAAAAAGCAGAAGAAGATGCGGAGCTATACAATCATTTAGAAGTATTCTTTAAATTACGATTAAAGTATTTACTGGAAGAAAAAGGTATTCGACATGATATCATTGAAGCGGTATTAGCTGGATCCTTTAATGGAGTACCTGATATTGTTAACCGTGCAATTACACTTCAAAATAGAAGTAATGATACTCAATTTAAAGGAATTATTGAATCGCTCTCTAGGGTCTTAAATATTGCAAGTAAAGCAGAAACTGATGAAGACATTGATACCTCCATATTCGAGAATGACTATGAACTGAATCTATATAACGCATGGCAGCAATTAGCTGAAATAAATACCAAAACAAATTCAAGTGAGGAACGTTTTGAAAAATTGGCATCCTTACAGCCTGCTATTTCTAGCTACTTTGACAATACGATGGTAATGGCAAAAGAAGAAAAGCTTCGTAAAAATAGACTTGCCCAAATGAAAAAACTTTCAGACCTAATTGGAGCATATGCAGCAATGAATGAAATTATTGTAAAATAAATTTTATATGAGCTTGTCAAATAAAGCCGACAAGCTCATTTTTTCCGAAAGGAGGACATCTGATGTCTGATCCAATCATTTATGTAGTTTCTGATTCAGTTGGTGAAACAGCAGAACTCGTAACAAAAGCAGCAATTAGTCAATTTAATGGATCTAATGCATTGATTAGAAGATATCCATATATCGAAGATAAAGAACATATTGACGAAATTGTCTCATTAGCAAAAATAGAAGATGGTATGATTGTGTATACATTAGTTAAACCAGAGATTCGTGAACATATGAGAGTCCAAGCTGCAAAAGCAAATATTCATGGAATTGATATTATGGGTCCGTTAATGGATATTTTTGAAAAAACATATCATAAGGCACCATTAAATGAACCTGGTTTAGTACGTAAATTAGATGAGGATTATTTTAAGCGAGTGGAAGCGATAGAATTTGCTGTAAAATATGATGATGGAAGAGATCCGCGTGGTCTTTTACGAGCAGATATTATATTAGTAGGTGTTTCTAGAACATCAAAAACACCATTATCACAATATTTGGCTCACAAACGATATAAAGTCGCAAACGTACCTGTTGTACCCGAAGTCGACCCACCAGCTGAACTTTTTAAAGTAGATCCAAAAAGATGTATTGGTTTGAAAATTAGCCCAGAAAAATTAAATCATATTCGTCGCGAAAGATTGAAAGCCTTAGGATTAGCTGATACTGCTAGTTATGCGAACATAGAAAGAATAAAAAGAGAAATAGAATATTTTGATACCATTGCCCAAAAATTAAACTGCAAAGTAATAGATGTTACAAATAAAGCAGTGGAAGAAACTGCAAACATTATTATTGACTACATGCAGAAGGAAAAATAAAGCACAACAATTAGTTGTGTTTTTCCTGCTTTCTAATAGTCAAAACGAAAAAAATGCGCTATAATTAAAAATTGTGTTTGAAAAATACATAAAATAGGTTTAGAGCTGCGTATTCAGGAATAAACTAATTATTGTCTTTCAAATAAATATTTTAGGTCTATCGTCATTAAAATGTCGGATTTCCTTAAAAAACGACATGATTCTTTAAAGAGTTTTCATTAGTAAGAAGGAATCATAGGAGAGATGTAGAATAATTAATAAAAGCCATATTAATTCTGTTATATATGTAGACGCAGATGCTTGTCCAGTAAAGTTAGAAATATCTATATTAGCTAAAGAATTCAAGTGTGAATTGCGTTTCATCGCTTCTTATGACCATAAATCCAATCGGGAGGAGGAAAGCGGTGAGTGGATTTTTGTTGACCCTGGTAGAGATTCAGCTGATTTATATATTTTAAATCATATCAAACACCAAGATATATTAATTACCCAAGACATTGGGTTAGCGAGTTTAGCTTTATCAAAAGGTGTTTATGTACTTTCACCTAGGGGAACGGAATACAAAGATGAATCTATCGTGACAGCACTTGATTTTCGTTTCCTTGCAGCGAAAGCTAGGAGGGCTGGGAAATATGGAAAAGGACCTAAGGCATTTACAGACTTAGATCGTCAGCAATTCCAAGAATCTTTACGCAGATTATTGTCGAATCTTGCAGGAGATTAAAGTTTAGTGTCGAATTAATATTATATCGACAGTTATAAGATAGGTGGAGTGTTTTTGTGTCAACAAGAATACCAGAAGACAAATTAAATGAACTACGTCAATCAACCGATATAGTAGATGTAATAAGTGACTATGTTCAATTGAAGAAGCAAGGTCGAAATTACTTTGGTCTTTGTCCTTTCCATGGTGAAAACACACCATCCTTCTCTGTTTCTGCTGAGAAACAAATCTTCCACTGTTTTGGCTGTGGAATGGGAGGTAATGTTTTTACCTTCCTAATGGAAATAGAGAGTATATCGTTCCAAGATGCAGCATTGAAAATAGCTGAAAAAGGAAATGTTCAATTAGAAATAGAAGGTTCGCAAAATAGACATAAAGAAAATGAGTTGCCACCTGAACATGCTGATATGATGGAGGCACATGAGCTCATTGCAAAATTTTATAATCATTTGTTAATGAATACAAATGAAGGATCAATTGCTCTTGAGTATTTATTAAATAGAGGTTTTACAGAAGAAAGTATTCAAAAGTTCCAAATCGGATACTCACTACCAAGTTGGGACTTTTCATTAAAGTTTTTAGAAAAGAGAGGTTTTCACACTGAACTATTAGAAAAAGCAGGTTTAGTGGCTGTAAGAGATAAGGATAATTCGCACTTTGACAGATTTAGGGATAGGATCATGTTTCCACTCCTTAATTCTCAAGGGAGAATTGTTGGATTCTCAGCAAGGTCTTTAACAAAAGAAAACCAACCAAAATATTTAAACACACCTGAAACAGAAATATTTAACAAAAGCTCATTGCTATACAATTATTACAATGCAAGAAGTAAAATTCGAAAACAAGGGTATGCTATTTTATTTGAAGGGTTTGCTGATGTAATTTCAGCTGACTCAGCAGGTGTTCATAATGGAGTTGCGGTGATGGGTACATCCTTAACCGAGCAACACATTCATTTATTAAAGAGACTAACAGATTCTATCCTTTTATGTTTTGACTCAGATTCCGCAGGAGCGGAAGCAGCATATCGCTCCGGGACAATGCTAGTTAAAAAAGGGCTTACTGTTACAGTTGCAATGCTACCTTCGAAAATGGATCCTGATGACTACATTATGAAATTTGGAGCTGAAAAGTTTCGAGAAGATGTAATAGGGAATCCGCAAACTTGGATGGCATATAAGCTAATCTATTTCCGCAATGGCAAAAACTTGCAAAATGAAGGAGATAAGCTAGAGTATATCAACCAAGCGATGAAGGAAATTGGTGAGCTTGATAATCCGGTGGAAAGAGATATTTATCTTCGTCAACTTTCTGAAGAATTTTCATTATCATTAACAGCGCTAAGTGAGCAATTGCAACAAATAAGAGAAACAATTCCAAAACAAAAACCAAAAGAAAAGGAACTGGTCATACAACCAGAGCCCAGTGTAACAAAATCAATACCTACCGCTTACGAAATTGCTGAGAGAAATCTATTAGCCAGAATGCTACATGACGAAGAGATAACATATAAAGTTGTTGAAATGCTAGGAGATACCCCTTTTCAATATGATGAACATCAAGCAATACTTACCTATTTAGTCGGCTATTATGAAGCTGGAAATATTCCTGATTTAAGTTTGTTTATAAATTACCTACCAGATAAAAAACTTCGAACAATCGTGACAGAAATCGAAATGCATGATTTAAATCATGATTATAATGAAAAAGAAATAAGAGATTATGTCAGTCATGTGTTGAAACATGCAAAGTTGTTAATGATAAAGAAAAAGCAAGCAGAGCAAAAAGCTGCAGAGAAAAATAATGACTTCACTAGTGCAATGCAAATATTACAAGAAATTATTGAACTCCGCAGATCTTTATAAACTAAAACTACTGTATGTGTGCAAATGTCGGAAGGAGGAGGACGTATGGCTGAAAAATCAGCTCGCTCCAATGAAACAGAATTTGAAATTACCTTAGATCAAGCAAAGGAACAATTAATTGAACAAGGTAAAAAAAGAGGTACACTAACATATGAACATATAGCAGGGAAACTTGCTCATTTTGATTTGGATTCTCACCAAATGGATGAATATTACGAACAACTTACAGACCAAGGTATTCAGCTATTGGAAGAAAATGAAGATAGTGAAGATAGTGATGAGAGTCCAGATGCAGATGAAATTCAGAAAGATAGCGAAGAAGAATTTGATTTAAATGACTTAAGTGTACCACCAGGTGTTAAAATAAACGACCCAGTTCGTATGTACTTAAAAGAAATAGGGCGCGTAGACCTTTTATCTGCTGAGGAAGAAATTGAGCTTGCTAAGCGAATTGAAAAGGGAGACGAGGAAGCAAAGAAACGTCTTGCAGAGGCTAATTTACGTCTAGTAGTTAGTATTGCGAAGCGTTATGTTGGTAGAGGAATGCTATTCCTTGATTTAATTCAAGAAGGAAATATGGGACTTATTAAAGCCGTTGAAAAGTTTGATTATGATAAAGGCTTTAAGTTCAGTACGTATGCTACATGGTGGATACGCCAGGCGATTACTCGTGCAATTGCAGACCAAGCACGTACAATCAGAATTCCAGTTCATATGGTTGAAACAATAAATAAATTGATTCGTGTACAACGACAATTATTACAAGACCTTGGCCGTGAACCAAGTCCAGAGGAAATTGCAGAAGAAATGGACTTAACTCCAGAAAAGGTTAGAGAAATACTTAAAATTGCTCAAGAACCTGTCTCATTAGAAACACCTATTGGTGAGGAAGATGATTCCCATTTAGGTGATTTCATTGAAGACCAAGAAGCTACTTCTCCATCTGAACATGCTGCATATGAGCTATTAAAAGAGCAACTAGAAGATGTTCTTGATACACTCACAGATCGTGAAGAAAATGTACTTAGACTTCGCTTCGGCTTAGATGATGGCCGTACACGCACTTTAGAAGAAGTCGGGAAAGTCTTCGGTGTAACACGTGAAAGAATAAGGCAAATTGAAGCTAAAGCTTTAAGAAAACTTCGTCATCCAAGTAGAAGCAAACGACTAAAAGACTTTTTAGAGTAAATTAATTATGTGAAAGTTTACTTCTAAATATGGGAGTAAACTTTTCTCTTTTTATCTATAAGTAAATATGGATGTGTCACAATGAATGAATGAGACCCGTAAAAAAATTATTTTGAATGAGATTGAATTTTGGAAACAGAATAATATGTTGCCAGAACAATACTGCGACTACTTATTAGCATTATATAGTGGTGGTGACATTAAAACGGAAAGTCAAAAACGACATAAAAATGACTATAGTGAACTTTACGTTAGTCTCCTCTTTTTACTAATGATAATAAGTTCGATTGTAATTACATATATTACAGACTTTTCATTTGGAATGCAAACGCTTTTTTTGTCGATATGTTGTTTTTTATTGGTTTTAGCTTATTATTTTTTTCGAAAAAAAGGGAAGAAACGATTAGTTATCTATATTACGGCCGCATTCCTTCTATTAATTTATTCCGTTCAAATTAATGATACTTTTTTTAATGCTAACGAAAAAAGTTTACAAATTATTTTATTCTTCCATGGGTTTGTATGGCTATTTACCGGTGTATGGAGAAAACTTCATTTCTTTACTGTTTCGGGAATCATTGCAATATGCGTAATTCTATTTACTATTTTAACGTGATATTATGTCTAATTAATGAAAAATGGGTGAAACTTAATAGCAAAAGCTTTCATATCTGATTCATATCGAGTAAAATATAGATGTTTGTTACATAATTTATAGTAGATAATTGTTTAATACATAAGGAGGGTTAAATCATGAAACGAAACGCAATCGTACCCTATTTTTTAATTATGGTTATGGGACTTGTACTAGTATTTTTCCTATCAGTAAAAGGGGTTGGCGACTCAAAAGAAATCGCTCAAGGTGATGATGACACAGAACAAGTTGTCTTTGATCCAGAAGAAAAGTCTAAGTCATGTATTAGTTGTCACGGTGACAATTTAGAAGGTAAAGGGAATATCCCAGGACTTGTTAATACTGAGCTATCAAAAGACGAGCTAATCGACGTATTGAAAAATGGTCGTAATGGTGATGCTGGAATGATGCCAGGAGGCCTTGTTGCTGGTAACGAAGAAGCAATGGCTGAATGGATTTTAACATTAGAGTAGAATGATGGAGTTCTTTGCAATCTGCAAAGAACTCTTTTATTATTTAGGAGTGAGGTGGATACGGTGAATGTAGATAAACTATCAAAACGACTTGAGACAGTTGTATCGTATATTGATAAAGGTATGAGTATTGCAGATATTGGTTCTGATCATGCATATTTACCTTGTTATGCAGTAAAGAAAGGGATTGTTTCTAGAGCGATAGCAGGAGAAGTTGTTGAGGGACCCTATCAATCTGCACGTAAGCAGGTAGCATCAGTAGGGCTTAACGATATAATTGATGTTAGAAAAGGAAATGGGTTAGCAGTAATAGAAGCTGGAGAAGTCGATGCCATCGTCATAGCTGGCATGGGTGGTACGTTAATAACAGATATCTTAGAAGCAGGTAAAGAGAAGCTACAAGGAGTTAAAAGACTGATATTACAGCCAAATATAGCAGCAGATGTTATTCGCAATTGGCTCGTTCGCAACGGCTGGCAGTTAGTTGACGAAGAGATTCTAGAAGAGGATGGAAAGTTTTATGAGGTTTTAGTTGCTGAAAGAGGAGAAGTAACACCGTCTTATAGTGTTAAAGAATTGATGCTAGGACCTTTCATTTTAAAAAAGAAAAACGAAGCATTTTACTATAAATGGCAACAAGAGATAGAGCAATGGGAACATATCCTACAAGAATTAAATAAAGCAGAGCAGAATGAAAAGGTACATTATAAAAAGGAAAGTCTTTTAAATGTAATTAATATGGTGAAAGGGGAATTGAAATGAAAATGGTGAATGGACAGCAAATCATTCAATTATTTGAAGAATTCGCACCTAAAAAATATGCATTAGAAGGTGATCCAATTGGTTTGCAAATTGGAACACTAAATAAGCCTGTACATAATGTAATGATTGCCCTAGATGTGCTAGAGGAGGTAGTAGATGAGGCAATTGCAAACGATGTAGATTTAATCATTGCTCATCATCCAATTATCTTTCGTCCATTAAAGAAACTAGTCACGGATAATACGAATGGAAGAATCGTGGAGAAATTAATAAAACATGATATAGCGGTATATGCTGCTCATACTAATCTAGATGTTACACCTGGTGGAGTAAATGATATGCTTGCACAAGCATTACAGCTAGAGAATATTGAAGTATTATCTCCAACAATGGAAGAGAGTAGTTTGGGACTCGGTAGGATTGGTACGTTAAAAAGTGATCTTACATTAGAAGAGTTTGCTAAGTTTGTAAAAGAAGCCTTAGATGCACCTGGTGTTCGAGTTGTAGGAGATTTAACGTCAAAAGTGCGTAAAGTTGCTGTATTAGGTGGAGATGGTAATAAGTACTTTTCGCAAGCAAAGTTTAAGGGAGCCGATGTGTATGTTACAGGTGATTTTTATTACCATACTGCACATGATGCAATGAATATGGGATTAAATATTGTCGACCCAGGACATAATGTGGAAAAAGTTATGAAACAAGGAACAGCTGATGTACTAAATGAAAAATGTGCTGAAAAGCAATTTGATGTTCGGATATTCAGTTCCGAAATAGATACAAATCCTTTTACTTTTCTATAAATGGTAATATCAAGTATTATATAAAACCAGTACGGAAAAATAATTCCAAATAGTTGATTTCCGCTCTAGGCGGACGCTTTCCGCGGGGCGAGCGGTGAGCCACTTCAGTTTTTAGTGTCTCACCAGTCTCGCTAGTCCCGCAGGAGTCGCCTCCTTCCGCTACAATCAACGAGTTCTGCTATAAAATTACTTAGAATGAAGTTATCGTATGTAAATTCTTATTAACACACAATATATTCGTATTGTAGATTGTCTTCTATTATGAAAATAAATATCCCGCTACAACTGGAAGAGCCTTTTTAACATTTCTTCTTAATTAAAAGGCTCTGTTAAAGTTCATTGTTGTTAACAACTTAGTAGATTGTAGCGGATGTACACGAGACTCCTGCGGGAACAGCACGAGCCGAAGATCCACTTGGCAAAGCGGTTTTCTTTGCCAAGTTAGCTGAGGCCGTTCCCGCGGAAAGCGAGTGTACAGGAGCGAAAATCAACAACAGAGTTTAACAGAGCTAATTAAAAAAAGCCAAACTAATCCTGAATTATTTTCATGGAAGTTTGGCTTTTTAGATAAAATTAAATTCTGCTAAAAGTTCCTCCTGATGTATCTCCAAAGTGATTTTATTACAGGAGGGTAAAGATTGGAATGAAAATTGCTATAAAAAGATTAGAACCTAACCAGCGTGGTGTATTTCCGAAGCGGTATTATTATTTTACTACCATTGATAGAACACAGTTAAGTCTGTCAGCAATTGATTAGTTATTTACTGAGTATTTTTTGATTGCGTACCTTCGGTAATATTTTGTCTAATGGTACTTTGTTTTCTCGTGCCCATGTAGTTTCATCATCATATTTAAATTGTTCTAAGAAGGCAATAACTTCACGAACAATTGGGGTTGGTGTAGAAGCTCCTGCAGTAACTGCAACTGTTTCTACGTCCTTTAACCATTCTATTTCTATTTCAGAAACATCGGCAACACGATACGATTTTGTACCAGCTATTTCTTGTGATACTTGCGCTAGGCGATTTGAGTTATTACTCATCGGATCACCTACAACAATCAGTAAGTCAGCTTCTCCTGCTTGTTCAGCAACAGCTTCTTGTCGTACTTGTGTTGCCATGCAAATTTCCTTATGTTTTTCTGCCTGTGGGTATTTTTCTTGAACCTTCTCCATAATTGCAAGAACATCCCACTGACTCATTGTCGTTTGGTTTGTAACAATAATTTTGTCATTTTGTACATTTAATTCATCCACATCATCAAGTGTTTCAACTAAATGTACGATTTGTGGTGCAACACCAACAGCACCTTCTGGCTCTGGGTGTCCTTTCTTACCAATATAGATTACATCATAACCTTCTTTTTCTTTTTGGAGAATTAAATCATGTGTAACTGTAACATCTGGGCATGTTGCATCAATTGTCGTTAGCCCTTTTTCTTCTGCTAATTTTTTTACTTCAGGTGAAACACCATGTGCCGTAAAAATGACTGTACCAGTATCTACTTTAGCCAGAATCTCTTTGCGATTAGGTCCATCTAATGTAATAATTCCATCTTCGGCAAATGCATCTGTTACATGTTTATTATGAACAATCATACCTAATATATAGATTGGACGTGGTAATGTTTTGTCTAGTGCTGCATTACGGGCAATTACCATCGCATCTACTACGCCATAGCAATAGCCACGTGGTGTTATTTTAATTATTTTCAATGCAAATCCTCCTGACTACAGACTATTAGCCTTTCATCTATTGAACTCATACTCTTATTATATAGAAGAACATGAAAAAAGCCAATGAGGGATGGATGACAACCCTATTAATTAAGGAATATATAATTTTGGTATTGATTCACCAGTTTTTTTCGAGCGTGTTTGTTGCTTCGGACTTTTATTTGTTCCACCTGTATCATTGCTATTTTGTACGGTATTTTGTATATCAGTCTTCAGAATTGGTTCTTCAGCTGGTTTTTCTTCTTGAGATTTTTCCTCTGTCTCACTGTCAGGCATATTTTTAAACCCTTGATAAAGCTTCCACATAGCAGGTAAATTTTTAACTAATGGTCCATATTGCTGAATCATTGGTCCAAATTGTTGCGCAGTATTAAGTACTTGCTGTGTTTGGCTAAGGAAGTTACTAATTCTTTCCGGGTTAGCTATACCTTGAAGAAGTGATGTTTGCTCAGATCCACGTGAAAACATCGATGCAGATTGTGGTCCACTTTGTCTTTGAAACAATCTAGACAATAAGCCTCTATTTCCTGGTCTCCCCATTCCTTGTTGGAATCCTTGATTATATTGTTGAAAGCGCGCTCTTCTGCTAAGAGAACTTGGGTTCCTAGACGGTCCTTGGTGCCATGACATATTTCTTTGCATTTGATTTCGGAACATCAAGATCACTCCCTTCCTATAGTCTTACAGTATGCAATAATATAAGAAAAGATTAGTTATTAAACATTGCTGTCATAATTTTTACTATGTTATGAAGAATAACTTGTATAAAGTACATTCTTTGCTTTTATTGTACAAGCACCATTAATGGTTTATAATTATTGTTCGAGGCATTTAGACCTCTTAAAGGAGTGATGCAATATGGCATTAAATAAATTTGAGCAATTTCAATTAAAGCCATTTATTAATACAGCAATTAAGGAACTAAACTTTAGTGAACCTACTGAAATTCAACAGAAAATGATACCTATTATTCTCAAAGGTGATAGTGCAATTGGCCAATCACAAACAGGTACTGGGAAAACCCATGCCTATTTATTGCCAATTTTAAATAACATCAACCCAAATAATGATCAAGTTCAAGCAGTTATAGCTGCACCTACTAGGGAACTCGCAAACCAAATATACCAAGAAGCATTAAAAATTATTAGCCATAATGAAGAACAAATAACTGCTCGTTGTTTTATTGGTGGGACGGATAAACAAAGAGATATTAGTAAATTAAAACAGCAACCGCAAATTGTTATTGGAACACCAGGACGAATTAATGATTTAGTTAGGGAACAAGCACTTTTTGTTCATACTGCTTCCACATTAGTGGTTGACGAAGCGGATATGATGCTAGATATGGGTTTTTTAGGTGATGTCGATCAAATCGCTGGGAAAATGCCAAAAAATTTACAGATTCTCGTTTTCTCTGCGACAATACCAGAGAAATTGAAACCTTTCTTGAAAAAATATATGGAAAATCCGAAATTTGAACAGGTACAACCGAAACAAATCTCTGCAGAAAATATTGAACATATTTTGGTTCCAGTTCGGAGTCGTGAAAAAATTGCATTATTAGATGAAATGTTAAGAACGTATAATCCGTATTTAGCAATCGTTTTTGTGAATACGAAGCAAATGGCTGATCAAGTAGCTGATCAATTAATCGAACGAGGATTAAAAGTAGGAAGAATTCATGGGGATGTAAGTCCGCGTGATCGCAAAAAAGTAATGAAACAAATCCATGATTTAGAGTTTCAATATATTGTCGCTACTGATTTAGCAGCTCGAGGAATTGATATTCCAGGGGTAAGTCATATCATTAACTATGAATTACCGAGAGATTTAGATTTTTACATTCATCGTGCTGGACGGACAGCACGTGCAGGTAATAAGGGGATTTCTGCTACGATCTATCAACCTGCAGATGAGGATGCATTAGTTAGGTTAGAAAAAATGGGAATCGAGTTTTTATCCTATGATTTACAAAAAGGTGACTGGGTTGAGGTAAAGGATCGCAATAGAAGAAAGAACAGACCGAAAACAGTATCTGAAGAGGAAAAGAAAGCCCGACAACTTGTACGTAAGCCGAAGAAAGTAAAGCCTGGATATAAAAAGAAAATGCAAGAACAAAGAGAGCAAATTAAGAAGAGAGAAAGAAAGGTAAAAAGCCGTAATAATCGATAGGGAGTGGAGGATATGTTGAAAATTGGTTCACATGTGTCGATGAGTGGGAAAAAAATGCTCCTACAAGCAAGTGAAGAAGCAGCGTCATATGGGGCAAATACGTTTATGATTTATACGGGGGCACCCCAAAATACTCGTCGCAAAAAAATTGAAGATCTAAATATTGAAGCTGGTCTTGCTCACATGAAGGAAAATGGGATTGAAGATATTGTTGTACATGCTCCTTATATTATCAATATAGGGAATACGGTTAACCCAGCAACATTTGAACTAGGAGTTAATTTCTTACGGTCGGAGATCGATCGTACAATCGCTATTGGTGCGAAACAAATTGTTCTTCATCCAGGAGCCCATGTAGGAGAAGGCGCTGAAAAGGGAATTAAGAAGATTATCGAAGGATTAAATGAAGTTCTTGCCCCAGAGGACGATGTGCAAATTGCGTTAGAAACGATGGCAGGAAAAGGATCTGAATGTGGAAGATCATTCGAAGAACTTGCTGCAATAATCGATGGAGTCACTTTGAACGAAAAATTATCTGTATGTTTTGATACGTGCCATACACATGATGCAGGCTATGACATTATTAATGACTTTGATGGTGTTTTATCTGAGTTTGATAAGTTAATTGGCATTGATAGGATTAAGGTATTGCATATTAATGACAGTAAAAATGAGTGTGGTGCACGAAAAGACCGCCATGAAAATATTGGATTTGGTCATATTGGTTTTAATGCATTATCATATATCATTAACCATCCGCAATTAGAAAGTGTACCAAAAATTTTAGAAACACCTTTTGTTGGAGAAGATAAGAACAATAAGAAAGCTCCATATAAACATGAAATCGCAATGATTAAAAGTGGCGAATTTGATGAAACATTACGTGAGCAAATTATGGGGACTTTGGTGAAATAAATACAAGAGGCATTTGTCTTACTATTAGACAAATGCCTCTTTTTCTTTATTAACTAGTAAATTCGATAAAAAGCTTATTGAGTTCTCTTGCTGTATCTGGTCCTGCAATTTTGGCAATCTCTCTTACAATCATTGCCCGTGTTTTGTCATCAAAAATATCATAATTTTTCCCACGTAAAAAGTTAGCGGCATATTCGGCTTGCTGTTTTGTAACCTCAAACCCGTATTCTTTCGCATATTTAAGTATTTCATCTGCAGTTGCTGCATTAAGGCGTTGTCTCACGATGTTTTTAATCAAGAAATTCATTTAAGTATCACTCCTCATCAATATGTATGTACTTAAAATGGGGATTGTGACAAATTCTTTTATTTACTTTGAAAAAAATATTGTGTATAATGACAAATGGTAAAACGTAAATCGTAATGATTCTTATTAGAAGGATGTTTTTAATGATAACTGACAACATAATTGAAATAAAAAACGTTAGTTTCCGATACGAACGTGAATATGTGCTTGAGCATATTAATTTATCGATTCCAAAAGGTGCGTTTCTAGGTCTTGTTGGACCTAATGGATCAGGGAAATCTACTTTGTTGAAATTAATTTTGGGACTTCTTAAGCCACAACAAGGTGAAATTTCGTTATTTGGTCAACCTCTTCATAAATTTAAAGAGTGGAATCGGATAGGGTTTGTTTCTCAAAAAGCGAATTCATTTAACAGTGGTTTTCCTGCTACTGTATATGAAGTTGTAGCTAGTGGTCTAACTGGAAAGATTGGCTTATTCCGTTTTATCGGAAAACGTAAAGAAATAGCTGAAGCAATTAAAGCTGTTGGAATGGAGCAATTCTCTAATCGCAATATTGGTGAGCTTTCAGGTGGACAGCAACAACGTGTTTTTATTGCGAGGGCAATTGTATCAAATCCTGATGTATTAATTCTTGATGAGCCAACTGTCGGTGTAGATGAGAGCAATGTGAAATCATTTTATAGTATGCTCGAAACGCTAAATAAAGAACGTGGGATAACCTTAATATTAGTAACACACGATATTGGAACAATAACGAGTAAAGTAACACATGTTGCTTGTCTTAATAAACACTTACATTATCACGGTATTGTGGAGGAGTTTGAGAAGCTCAATCAAGAAGAACTATCTGATATATATCAACATGATGTACACGTTCTTAGTCACAACCATGATCATGCTCATGGAGGTGAACGCTGAGATGATAACTGCAATTTTTAGTTATGAATTTCTCCGTAATACTTTTATAACAGGATTATTAATTGGGTTAATTGCTCCGTTATTGGGGACATTTATTGTAGTTAGAAGACTATCGCTTATTGCTGATGCTTTAAGTCATGTAACACTGGCAGGTATAGCAGCAAGTTTATTTTTAAGTAAAAAAACATTGCTGTTTGCAGGAATAAATCCATTATATTTAGGAATGGGGTTTTCAGTACTTGGTTCTATTTTTATTGAAAGGCTAAGAATGGTTTATAAGCATTATCAGGAACTAGCAATACCTATCATTCTATCTGGAGGAATAGGATTTGCAGTAATCTTTATTTCCCTAGCAGAAGGCTTTAATACGGATTTATTAAGTTATTTATTTGGAAGTGTAAGTGCTGTTAGTAGAATGGATTTATACGTCATTTTGATGATTAGTGTAATTGTAATTTTAGTTATTATTTTATTATTTAAAGAGCTGTTTTTATTATCCTTTGATGAAGAGCATGCAAAAACATCAGGTATTCCTGCAAAAGTAATTCATTTTATTTTTATGGTAATGATAGCACTTGTAATTGCAGCTTCAATGCGTGTTGTTGGTATTTTACTAGTATCAGCTTTAATGACGCTACCAGTTGCGGCAAGTATGCGCATTGCAAGAGGTTTTAAACAAACAATTTTGTTTTCCATCCTATTTGGAGAAATTTCCGTAATTGGGGGATTAATTAGTGCCTTTTATTTGGATCTTGCTCCAGGGGGGACGATTGTCATGATTGCAATTGCGATTCTGTTAATTGTGATTGGTTATAAAAATATGAAAAGTAAAAGACCATTAAAAGGAATGTGAGGTGGAGAGCATGAATATAACGGAAGCAATTAATATAGTGAAAAATAGTGGTTATAAGGTTACTGGAAAGCGAGAGCAAATGCTAGAAATTTTTTCTGCAAGTAATAAATATATTACTGCCAAAGAATTACTGGAGGAGATGCAAGAAGATTATCCTGGACTCAGTTTCGATACAATTTATCGTAATCTTTCTTTATTCAATAAACTAGGTATACTTGAGTCTACAGAGCTAGCGGGGGAAAAACACTTTCGCTATACGTGCTCTGTTCATGATCACCATCATCATTTTATATGTCTTGATTGTGGGAGTACAAAAGCAATTGAAGCATGTCCAATGGAATTTGTTCGCGAAGATTTAAAAGAATACATGGTTGCTGACCATAAATTTGAAATTTATGGAAAGTGTCCAGAGTGTGTTCATCATATGTAAAAAATTAACTTTATTAGTTAATTTCCTTAAAGATTACTGCTCTTTTTATAAGATATAAGCGATGGTTGATTTTCGCTGCAGGGGCTTGCTTTCTGCGGGCTTCGAAAATTCACTAGCTACTAGGAGCCTGAACTAGACAAGGTTCGGAATCCCGTAGGAGTCTGCCCCTTCAGCTACAATCGACATTTTGCATAAAATATTTGGCCTATCCAATGCAACCCTTAAATTACTTTAATACTTAATCTTAGTATTATTATGGAAATAAAATATGAGACTAGGACAAATTAATATTGATAAAGCCAATGACCGAACTATAACTTGAATATAAATCAAGATAGTCCGGTCATTTACTGTCATCTATACGAATATAAATTTACCAGCTGAGGAAATACACGAAGACTCCAGCGGGAGCAAAGGCCTCGATGAGACCCCGCAGTGCAATAAGCACGAGTTATCATGAACGAAACTAGCTCCTTACTCGTAAATTCGTAGGTTATTTTGGTAAGAATGTTTAGTGGTTAAATAAACAAAAACCAAATCAGAGCTACATTA
>NZ_JBHSMC010000028.1:0-50788 GCF_042655485.1 Lederbergia graminis | reverse complement strand
GGTCATCATCATGTCCTCCGTTTAAATGGTTTCTTGGTCGAAAACATTGTATCACGGGTCATGGTGATGACCTATTCTTTTTACACAATTATATGGACTTAATCGACTTTCTCGCTTCGAGGGCTTTATTCCAGGCGAATAGTTACCTGTTTTTGAATTTTCCCCTCTCAAGGGCACTATTCACAGCGAATAGGTACCTCTTTCAGGACTTTCTCCACTCAAGGGCTTTATTCCAGGCGAATAGGTACCTCTTTCAGGATTTTCTCTGCTCAAGGGCTTTATTCCAGGTGAATAGTACCTGCTTTAACCTTTTTCCCCACTCAAGGGCTTTATTCATGACGAATAACTACCGCAAAACTTAATTTCTCATTAAAAGGTCACTATTCTTAAAGAATTCGACTAACCCTTTCGCCCACCACGTTTTTTCCTTGCTGCTGAAGACTTGTTGTCGTATGATTTTTTCTTTTTCTTGCGTGGTGGTCTTGTGCTCCATTCTCCGTCGTCGAATGAATTATTCACTTCGGAATTGTTGTCGCGAGCTCCACCTTTTTTCGTGGAACGATCATCTCTCCGTCGTCCTTTGCCGGTGCCACCATCATTACCTGCGCTCTTTAACTTTACGATTCGTGGTTTAGAAGATTCATCTTCATTGCGCTTGCGATTATTTTTCATTCCGACTATCTCAAAATCGATGTCATGTTCGTCTTTGTTAACTTTAATTACACGGACCGTAATTTCGTCCCCGATTCGGAAGACGTTACCTGTTCTCTCCCCAATCATGGCGAAATGACGTTCGTCGTAACGATAGTAATCATCCGTCATATAGCTGACATGGACAAGACCTTCAATAGTATTTGGAAGCTCGACGAACATACCAAAGTTCGTAACAGAGCTAATTATCCCATCAAACTCTTCGCCAATTTTATCTTCCATAAACTCAGCTTTTTTCATTTCATCTGTATCACGTTCAGCATCAACAGCACGGCGTTCACGCTTAGATGTATGATCCGCAATATCAGGAAGTAATGCATTCCACTTTTCACGTGTTGCATCGTCCAGCTTGCCTTCGATTAAATATGTGCGTATTAGGCGATGCACAATTAAATCTGGGTAACGGCGGATTGGTGATGTAAAATGTGTGTAAAAATTCGTCGACAATCCAAAGTGACCGAGACTTTCAGGGTCATATTTTGCTTGTTGCATGGAACGGAGCATAACAGTAGAGATAACCATCTCTTCTGGCTTTCCTTGCACAGCTTCAATAATTTCCTGCAAAGCACGTGGGTGAACAGCATTTGCAGTACCACGTACAATCAAACCAAAATTCGTAATGAATTCAAAGAAGCGTTGCAGCTTATCTTCTTTCGGATCTTCATGGATACGGTAAATGAACGGCACATCTAACCAATGAAAATGCTCGGCAACTGTTTCGTTTGCGATAAGCATAAACTCTTCGATTATCCGTTCTCCGATTGAACGTTCACGAATGACCACATCTGTTGGTTTCCCGTCGTCATCCACTAGAACTTTAGCTTCTTTAAAATCAAAATCAATTGCGCCACGTTTCATCCGCTTATTTTGCAAAACACCTTGCAGTTCTTCCATTAACTCAAACATTGGCACAAGAGATTCGTACTTATTACGCAACTCTTCGTCTTTTTCAATTAATATTTTATTAACATCAGAGTAGGTCATCCGCTCGGTTGTTTTTATCACACTTTGAAAAATTTCATGGCTGACAACTTCCCCTTGATCGTTTATTTCCATTTCACAGGAAAGTGTAAAGCGATCTACTTGCGGATTTAATGAACAAATCCCATTTGATAAGCGATGAGGAATCATCGGAATCACGCGGTCAACTAAATATACACTTGTACTACGCTCATAAGCTTCCTGATCAATCGCTGATCCTTCCTTCACATAGTGACTTACATCTGCGATATGTACACCAAGTTTATAATTTCCATTCTCTAACTTCTTCAACGTGACCGCATCATCAAGGTCTTTTGCATCTGCACCATCAATGGTTACAATGGTTTCGCCCCGTAAATCACGTCGCTTTGGAATATCTGCTTCATCTACCGTCTCCGGAATTTGATTTGCTTCATCCATCACTTCATCTGGAAATGCTAATGGTAAATCATGCTGGTGGATAATCGATAAAATATCCACACCTGGGTCATTTTTGTGCCCAAGAATTTGAACAATTTCTCCTTCAGCGTTTTTACGTTCTTCTGGAAAAGTTGTAATGTTGACGACAACTTTATGACCATCAACCGCACCCATATCAGCACTCTTTGGAATAAAAATATCATCTGCAATCTTTTTATCATCCGGAATAACGAACCCAAAGCTTTTACTCGCAGAATAGGTTCCTACAATTTTTTGAGAACCACGTTGCAGAATTCGCACAACAGCTCCTTCACGACGTGTACCCGAACTTCCAATTGCAACACGAACTAATACACTATCACCATGCATCGCACCATTTTTCTCATGAGGAGGGATGAAGATGTCATCTAAACCTTTTTCCTCTGGAATTAGAAATGCAAAACCTTTCGCATGGCCAGATAATGTCCCTCGAATCAGATTCATCTTCTCCGGAAGACCATAGCGATTGCTGCGAGTTCTAACGACGAGACCTTTCTCTTCCATTTGGACAAGTGTTTTTACAAGATCTTTAAAATCCACGGCATCTGTAATTTCAAATGCTTCTTCTAGTTCTTGTACGGTTAGAGGCTTATATGCTTCTTCCTTCATATAGGACAAAACTTTTTCCTCAAATTCTTTTAGCTTTTCGCTCATCTTCGTCCCTCCATTCGACTATACCGACCAATCAAGACTTTCTAAAAATTGATAGATGTCTTCATGTAACTCTTCCTTTTCTGGACCAAGCGTAATAACATGTCCAGAGTTTTCATACCATTTTAATTTTTTCTGAGTAGATTCTGCCTGCTCAAAAATAATATTTGCACTGTTTGTGTTAATCATTTTATCGTGTCTCGCTTGTACAACAAAAAGTGGGGCATATGTCATGTCGACATTATCTCGTACATCAGCCATTAATTGTTGTAGTGCTTTTAAAGTATTCATTGGTGTTTTCCGAAATTCCTGCATCTCTGCTTCTATTTGGTCTTCCTCTTTACCTTCGAATTTCTTGAAGTCGCGAGCATATTCTAGAACTCCTTCATACATCACTTCTTCACTTTTTATATACATAGGTGCACACATTGGAATTATTCCCTTTACAGGTACAGTGTAACCTAGTTTTAAAGAAAATACCCCGCCTAATGATAATCCAGCAACAGCAATCTCTTCATATCCTTTATCTTTCAGTAAATTGTATCCATCCATCACATCTTGCCACCAATCCTCCGGACCAGTATGGACAAGCTGTTCTGGTGGAACGCCATGGCCTTTATAATGTGGTGCATGGCTTGTATATCCCTTTTTCTCTAAAAACCTTCCTAGCATCCTTACATCTGCACTATTTCCAGTAAAACCGTGTAATAGTAAAACCGCACGTTTGCCAGCCTCAAAGGTAAATGGCTGTGGTAGTTTCATTCTCATATGTATAAAACCTTCCAATCTGTTGTACTAATTATTATTTGTCTATCTTATTTTTATCAAACTATACAAAAACAATCCAGAAATACGTTTATTATGGTTATTGTATTATTTTATATTGAAACCCTCTTTTATTGAAAAATAAAAAACCTGGCCTACTAAAGACCAGGTTTGTCCGTTTGCTTTATGCAGATACCATTGTAACTCCTATTGTTAATAGGAAGAAAAGTACGGATAGCACTACAGTGATACGGTGAAGGATCAAGTCCATTCCTCGTGCTTTTTGCTTTCCGAACAACTGCTCAGCACCACCAGAAATCGCTCCAGAAAGACCAGAACTTTTTCCTGATTGTAATAAAACGACAGCAATAAGTGCAATAGAATCAATAATAAGTAGTGTTAATAATAATGCTTCCATTGAAGTGCCCCCCAAGACGAACATAAAAAGATACTTTAAATGTACCATAAACACGCTATCAGTACAAGCACATTTTAAAAGGGGTAGTTCATTGGAACCACCCCTAAAAAATTACTTGGAAATGTTATAGAATGTTTTTGCTCCAAGGTATTGTGCAGTGTCAGCCAATTGATCTTCGATGCGAAGTAATTGATTGTATTTAGCTACACGGTCTGTACGTGATGGAGCACCAGTCTTGATTTGACCAGCATTTGTAGCAACAGCGATATCCGCAATTGTGCTATCTTCTGTTTCACCAGAACGGTGAGAGATAACTGCAGTGTAACCTGCACGTTTTGCCATTTCAATTGCATCAAATGTTTCTGTTAAAGTACCGATTTGGTTTACTTTAATTAAGATAGAGTTACCAACGCCTTCTTCAATACCGCGAGAAAGCTTTTCAGTGTTTGTAACGAATAAGTCGTCACCTACTAATTGAACGCGATTTCCGATACGCTCTGTTAGAAGTTTGTGTCCAGCCCAGTCATTTTCATCTAAACCATCTTCAATAGAAACAATTGGGAATTTGTTAACTAATTCTTCATACCAAGAAACCATTTCTTCAGAAGTTCTAACAATACCTTCACCTTTTAGGTGGTATTTGCCATCTTCTTTGTTGAACAATTCAGATGAAGCAACGTCCATTGCTAGTTTTACTTCTTCGCCAGGCTTATAACCAGCTTTTTCGATTGCTGTCATGATTGTTTCAAGAGCTTCTTCATTAGATTTTAAGTTTGGTGCGAAACCACCTTCGTCACCTACAGCAGTGTTAAGACCTTTTTCTTGTAATACTGCTCTTAAGCTGTGGAAGATTTCAGCGCCCATACGTAGTGCTTCTTTGAAGTTTGGAGCACCAACAGGCATAATCATGAATTCTTGGATATCTACGTTGTTATCCGCATGCTCTCCACCATTTACAATGTTCATCATTGGAACTGGTAGTTGTTTTGCATTGAATCCACCTAGGTATTGATATAACTCAAGGCCTAAGAAATCAGCTGCTGCACGAGCTGCTGCCATAGAAACACCAAGAATTGCATTTGCACCTAGTTTTCCTTTGTTGTCTGTACCATCAAGTTCGATTAACGCTTTGTCAATTCCAATTTGATCTGTAACGTCGAAGCCGATAATTTCTTCAGCAATAATATCATTCACGTTGTTTACTGCTTTTTCAACACCTTTTCCAAGGTAACGGCCTTTATCACCATCGCGAAGCTCAACTGCTTCGTATTCACCTGTTGATGCACCACTTGGAACTAGTGCACGACCAAATGCGCCAGACTCTGTATATACTTCTACTTCTACTGTTGGGTTACCACGGGAATCTAATACTTCACGTGCGTATACTTGTGTAATGAATGGCATGTAAAATCTCTCCTTTTATATAAAAAATTTATTTTTCAATCAATGTGCTACCTGTCATTGCTTCAGGTTTTTCAAGTCCTAATAAGTCTAACATGGTTGGTGCTAAGTCTGCCAAGATTCCGCCATCTCTAACTGTAACACCTTGTTTCGTTACAATTACAGGAACTGGGTTAGTCGTATGAGCAGTCATTGGTGCACCATCTAATGTAACAACTTCATCTGAGTTACCATGGTCTGCTGTAATAATAGCTGATCCACCTTTTGATAGAATCAAGTCTACTACTTTTCCAAGGCACTCATCTACTGCTTCAATAGCTTTTATCGTTGGCTCTAGCATACCTGAATGTCCAACCATATCAGGATTTGCAAAGTTTAAGATAATCGCATCAGTAGTTTCGTTTTCAATTTGCTCACAAAGTGCTTCCGTTACTTCATAAGCACTCATTTCTGGTTTTAAATCATAAGTCGCAACTTTTGGTGAATCGATTAAGATTCTATTTTCACCCGGGAATGTTTCTTCACGTCCACCACTCATAAAGAAGGTAACATGAGGATATTTTTCTGTTTCAGCAATTCTAATTTGTGATAAACCGTTCTCTGAAATCACTTGGCCAAGTGTTTGATCTAGGTTCACTGTTTTAAATGCAACGTACCCATTAACAGATTCAGAGAAATGAGTCATACATACGAAATAAAGATTTTTTGGCATATTTGGTCCGCGGTCAAAGCCTAAAAACTCTTCATTTGTAAATACATTTGAAATTTGAATTGCACGGTCAGGTCTGAAGTTATAGAAAATAACTGCATCCTCATCATCTACAGTAGCAACTGGCTTCCCATCTGCATCTGTCATCACAGATGGAATCGCAAACTCATCAAAAATTCCGTGATCATAAGAATCTTTGATCATCTCTAATGGATCAGAATATACTGGTCCTTCTCCATAAGCCATTGCACGGTAAGCTTTTTCTACACGATCCCAACGCTTGTCTCTATCCATGGAATAAAAGCGCCCTGAAATCGTAGCAATTTTACCTACACCGTATTCAGCAATCTTTTCTTGAGTTGCTTTAATATATTTTTCAGCGGTTTTTGGTCCAACATCACGGCCGTCTAAAAATGCATGGATGTATACATCTTTTACATCTTGATCCGCAGCTAATTTTAGCAAAGCAAAAAGATGTTCAATATGACTGTGTACGCCGCCATCTGAAAGTAGACCGAATAAATGAAGCTTTTTGCCGTTTTTCTTCACATGATTAATTGCTTCTTGGAATGTATCATTTTTTACAAATTCTCCATTCCGAATCGCAAGGTTTACACGTGTTAAACTTTGATAAACAATTCTTCCTGCACCGATATTTAAGTGACCTACTTCGGAATTCCCCATTTGTCCTTCCGGAAGGCCAACAGCTTCACCACTAGCAGTGAGCTGATTATGAGGGAATGTATTCCAATAACGATCAAAATTCGGTTTGTTTGCTTGAGCTACTGCATTACCCATTGTTTCAGTACGGCAACCGAAACCATCTAGAATAATGAGTGCAACTGGTGCTTTCTTACTCATTGCCACTTGCCTCCAATAATTGAAGGAAAGAAGCAGCTTCTAAACTCGCACCACCAACAAGTGCTCCATCAATATCTGGTTGATTCATATATTCTTTAATGTTTTCAGGTTTTACACTACCACCATATTGGATTCTAATCGCATCTGCAGCTGCTTTAGAGAATAATTTCTCCACTACTTGGCGGATATGTGCGCAAACTTCATTTGCATCTTCTGCTGTAGAAGATTTACCTGTTCCAATTGCCCAAATTGGTTCATAAGCAATAACAGTTTCTTTTACTTGCTCTTCAGTTAAACCTTGAAGTGCTTTTTCCACTTGAGTGCCTACAAGTTGCGTAGTTTCATTATTTTCACGTTGTTCTAATGTTTCCCCTACACAAACAATTGGTGTTAAACCATGTTTGAAAGCAGCGTGTGTTTTTTGGTTAACTGTCTCATCCGTTTCAGCAAACATTTCACGACGCTCAGAATGACCTAGAATAACGTAAGAAACACCAAGATCTTTTAAAGCAACCGGGCTAACCTCACCAGTAAATGCACCATTTTCTTCAAAATGCATATTTTGAGCACCTATTTTTACATCAGTATTAGCAACAGCATCAACTAATTGACCTAAAAATAAAGCTGGTGAACAAATAACTGCATCTACTTTATCTTGTGAAGGAACTGCTCCTTTTACTTCATTTGCAAAATCGAGTGATTCCTGTAATGTTTTATTCATTTTCCAGTTACCGGCAATAATCGGTTTTCTCATACGATTTCATCCTTCCATAACAGAGAACGCATAAAGCGTCCTTATTTTAAAACTTATTTATCATCAAGTGCCGCAACGCCAGGTAATGTTTTACCTTCCATAAACTCTAGAGAAGCACCGCCACCTGTAGAAATATGACTCATCTTTTCTGCAAGACCAAACTTTTCTACTGCTGCTGCTGAATCTCCGCCCCCGATAATCGAATATGTATCAGTTGCTTCAGCAAGGGCTGTTGCTACTGCTTTCGTTCCATTCGCAAACGCATCTATTTCAAATACTCCCATTGGTCCATTCCAAATAACTAGTTTTGAGCTTTGGATAACATCGCGATATGCTTCACGTGTTTTCGGTCCAATATCAAGAGCTTCCCAGTCAGCAGGAATTTCTTCAATAGATACTACTTTTGTATTGGCGTCATTAGAGAAGTCGTCTGCTACAATTACATCTTGTGGCATATAGAAGTTTACACCTTTTTCTTTTGCTTTAGCGAGGAATGATTGTGCAAGCTCCATTTTGTCTTCTTCTAATAGAGATTTACCAATTTCATGACCTTGTGATTTGATAAATGTATAAGCAAGACCACCACCGATAATGAGGTTGTCCACTTTATCAAGTAAATGTTCGATAACACCGATTTTATCTTTTACTTTCGCTCCACCAATAATAGCTGTGAAAGGTCTTTCTGGATTAGATAGTGCTTTCCCAAGAACTTCAAGCTCTTTATCCATTAAGAATCCAGCTGCTGATGGTAAGTACTTAGCAATACCTTCTGTTGAAGCATGTGCACGGTGAGCTGCACCAAATGCATCATTTACATATACATCTGCAAGTTCAGCAAAAGCTTTTGCTAATTCAGGATCATTCTTTTCTTCTCCAGGATAGAAGCGAACATTTTCAAGTAAAAGAATGTCCCCTTCATTTAATTCAGCAATTTGTGCTTTTACACTTTCACCATGAGCTTCGTCAGCCTTCTTTACATCCTTACCGATTAACTCAGCTAAACGATTTGCTACAGGTGTTAATCTTAACTCTTCTTTCACTTCACCTTTAGGGCGTCCAAGATGACTTGCTAAAATAACAATAGCACCTTGTTCAGATAAGTATTGAATAGTTGGCAATGCTGCACGGATTCTTGTGTCATCTGTTACATTACCATCTTCCATTGGAACGTTGAAATCAACGCGGCAAAATACACGTTTCCCTTTTAGTTCAATATCTTTGATTGACTTTTTGTTCATGGTGCCTGCCTCCTCTTTGGTCATACAGAAACAATGAAACTTTATTATTTCTGTTTATTTACACAAATAAAAGGAGGGGGATTGTTCCCCGCTCCCCGTCACACTGTTATTATAGTTATCACTGCAAAATTTATCCGATTACCGATTAAAAAATGCTCGGTTCAGATTATCTTACAGTCCTTGTTTTGCAATGTATGCAGCAAGGTCTACTACGCGGTTAGAGTATCCAGTTTCATTGTCATACCAAGAAAGAACTTTTACCATGTTACCTTCCATTACCATAGTAGATAATGCATCAATTGTAGAAGAGTGAGTATCACCATTGTAGTCAGTTGATACAAGTGGCTCTTCAGTATAAGCTAAAATACCTTTTAATTCGCCTTCAGCTGCTGCTTGAAGAGCTGCATTTACTTCTTCTGCAGTAACATCTTTTTCAAGTTCAGCAACAAGGTCTACTACAGATACGTTTGGAGTAGGAACACGCATTGCCATACCGTTTAATTTTCCTTTTAATTCAGGAAGTACAAGTGCAACTGCTTTAGCTGCTCCTGTTGAAGTAGGAATAATGTTTTCAGCTGCTGCGCGAGCACGACGGTAATCTTTATGTGGTAAGTCTAAAATTTGTTGATCATTTGTGTACGCGTGAACTGTTGTCATCATTCCGCGCTTAATACCAAATTTGTCATTAAGTACTTTTGCAAATGGAGCAAGACAGTTAGTTGTACAAGATGCGTTAGAAAGAACATGATGACTTGCAGCATCATATTTATCTTCGTTAACACCCATAACGATTGTGATATCTTCACCGTTTGCAGGTGCAGAAATGATTACTTTTTTAGCTCCAGCTTCGATGTGTTTTGCAGCATCATCGCGTTTTGTGAAACGACCAGTAGATTCAACAACGATATCTACGCCTAGATCGCCCCATCCAAGTTGAGCTGGGTCACGTTCAGCAAGAACCTTAATTTTTTGATCTCCTACAACAATTGTATCACCGTCAACAGAAACCTTTTGATCTAGTTTACCGTGAACAGTGTCATGTTGTAATAAGTGTGCAAGCATATTAGCATCTGTTAAGTCGTTAACAGCTACAATTTCAACTTCAGGATTGTTTAGTGCTGCACGGAAAACATTTCTCCCGATTCTTCCAAAACCATTAATACCAACTTTTACTGCCATGTTAATATCCTCCTTTAATTTGAAACATTAAAATTAAAATCTATATTTAAAAGGATACATCTAGGATGCGCCTTTTAAAAACTCTTTAGCTGCGCCTTCGTCTGTAATTAGGATTGTTTTAGTTGGGGCACTTTTTAAATAGGACTTAATAGCTTTTGCTTTTGATTTTCCACCAGCAGCAGCAATCACATAGCGTTTACTTTCTAAGTCTTCTATCTGCATGCCAATAGTAGGTACCTTATGTACTATTTCCCCATTTTCGTTAAAATAGTATCCAAATGCTTCACCAACTGCATTTTCTTCTACTATTATTTTCATGACAGATTCTTCTGTTCTTCTTCGTTGCGCCATTGTAATAGCATCCCCAATTCCATGAAGAACTATTGAAGAAGAATTAATAATATCTAATACTTCTGTGATAGTTGGTTCTTTCAATAGGGATTCATATGCTTCTCGACCAACTTGATCAGGTACATATAGAACTCGATGTGTTCCGCCTGTTTTTTCGGCCATTGTTGCACAGATAACATTTGCTTGGTTTTTCACATCTTCACCGATACCACCACGAGCAGGAACGAACAGCATTTTCCTACCTTCACCCATTTTCCTCGTTAGCATTTGTGCTGTACATGCCATTGTTGTACCACCAGTAACGGCAATTATATTTTCTTTCCCTAGACAACTGGCGAGCATGTCGGCACACGCTTTTCCAATTTCCTCTTTCACGAAATTGGTCTCGTCACTGTCTCCAGGTACAATAATTACCTTTTGGATACCGAGAATCTCAGTTAATTGTTCCTCGATTAAATTGATACCGGAAATTTCCCGCATCATTTCTTCGAGTTCAATTAGTAGTTTTTTACCTTTTGCTGTTACAATCATTCCGATGGTTTTAGCATCGATTAACTTCTGCGTTTTTAAAAATTCTGCTTCGCTTCTTAGAACTCGCTCTGTCATCCCTAGCATTTCTGCTAAGGTTCGGCGCCCGACAGGCTCTGTCATATTTATGGAGCGAAGGATTTGATAACGCTTCTGCATCTGCTTTAGCATATCAGGCACAAGGTAAGATTGCATCTTTATTAATTTGTGCATTTTATTGCTCCTTTAAAACTGTTGGTCGCTATGTGTCCCAGTAAGCCATATTATGTCCCATAGTCATAAAAAAATTTACCAACTGACATTTATTTTAGCACTAATGTCGATAATTATCAATTTATTCCTTTTTTAAATCTTTCTTCTATTGTAAATGGGTCAATGATGCCATATTGAATAAGCTCTCCATTCATTTCGACCACTGGGATCATTAAGCCATATTTTTCTGTCCATTCATCCTTTTCTTCAATGTTTCTTTCATCAATGGTTAATGCAGGATATTCTTTTTTCAATTCAAGTAAAACTAATTTCGCATCCTGACAAAGTGGACATTGATTTCGAGTATAGAAAGTTATTTCCATCTTAAAACACTCCTGAATATATTTGTATATTGATTGATTCTAATCTTGACTGTTGATTTCCGCTGTAGGGGCTCGAATCAGAACATGTGCTTGTCGCCGATTAGTAGGCGCCTAACACTTTTCTACGCCCGCGGAAAGCGATAAAAATGAATTACTTTATTGAAGAAAAATAAACATCTAGAGTATATAAAGCAATTAAAAAATCCGCTCCATATTGATTATAAATAATGCAAAGCTTATTGTCTTACATATTGCATCAATTAATTTCTTTTTGTCTTTTAAGCAAAAATACTTTCCATTTGATTTCAAGGAATTTTATAATCATTTAAAACAATGAGGATTAAGAAAACATACTTTTGAATAACATGTATTATTAAGGATAAAAAAAGAAGGACACTCATAAAGTGTTGATAAAATCAACCTTTACAAATGTCCTTTCATTATTTGATAATTAGATTTATATACGCCCTCGGAGGGAATCGAACCCCCATTACAAGAACCGGAATCTTGCGTGTTATCCGTTACACTACGAGGGCAAGATTTGGAACCGTACGATAAATGATTATATGCTAAAAAAATATCCTTGGCAAGTAGATAAAAGTTTAAAATTTGCGAATTTGGATATTATGTTTTATATAAATGCTACTCATTTGACCTTTACTGACCATTATTGTATGATGTATTTACATAAGTTTTATTAACATTTCATCCATAATAGGTCAATACCTAATAAAAGGAGGAGAAAGAATGAATTTAATTCCTACAGTTATTGAACAAACAAACCGCGGAGAACGTGCATATGACATTTATTCTCGTTTATTAAAGGATCGTATTATTATGCTTGGTAGTGCAATCGATGATAATGTTGCAAACTCCATCGTTGCCCAACTACTTTTCCTAGAAGCAGAAAATCCTGAAAAAGATATATCCATTTATATTAATAGCCCTGGTGGAAGTATCACTGCTGGAATGGCAATATATGATACAATGCAATTTATTAAACCTAATGTACAAACAATTTGTATCGGGATGGCTGCATCAATGGGAGCATTCCTACTAGCTGCTGGTACAGAAGGTAAACGTTTTGCACTTCCTAACAGTGAAGTAATGATTCACCAACCACTAGGAGGAGCTCAAGGTCAAGCAACAGAAATTGAAATTGCTGCAAAACGCATTCTTTTCTTACGCGAGAAATTAAATAAAATCCTTGCAGAACGTACTGGTCAACCATTAGAAGTAATCGAGCGCGATACAGATCGTGATAACTTTATGACTGCTGAAAAAGCACTCGAATACGGTTTAATTGACCACATTTTACACCGTAACGATATTAAAAAATAATATATAATCTAAGAAACAGGTGGAGAATATGATGTATATTCTCCACCTGTTTTTATTTAGACGATCGAACTCCATCTTTTCTAGTGTCCGATTTGTTGGAATTGGATATGATGCAGATTTGCAAAAATACCGCCTTTTTCAACTAGTTCCTCATATGTGCCATCTTCCGCAATTCCATCTTCTGTTACGACAATAACGCGATCGGCATCACGAATGGTTGCTAATCGGTGTGCAATAATTAATGTTGTCCGATTTTCTGCAAGCTCATTTAGTGCTTGTTGTATGATTTTCTCTGTTTCCGTATCGAGAGCCGAAGTTGCCTCATCCAAGATTAAGATTGGTGGGTTCTTTAAAAACATCCTTGCGATGGCTAATCTTTGTTTTTGACCACCTGAGAGTTTTAAACCACGTTCTCCTATTTGCGTTTCATATCCATCTGGGAGTGACGCAATAAAGTCTTGTAAGTGAGCTTTTCTAGCAGCCTCGTAAATTTCACTATCCGTAGCATCTAGTTTCCCATATGCAATATTTTCACGTATTGTTCCGGTAAATAAAAATACATCCTGCTGAACAATTCCTATTTGTGAACGTAGTGAATGTGTCGTCATATCACGAATGTCAATACCGTCAATCATAATTGCCCCTTTGTCCACATCATAGAAACGTGGGATTAAAGAACAAATGGTTGTTTTACCAGCTCCTGAAGGTCCAACGAAAGCAACTGTTTCTCCAGGACGAATGGCTAAGTCAATCCCCTGAAGGACTTCCTTATGTTCATCATACTTGAAGTGCACATCATCAAATATAATATTACCATGTAAGCTTTCTACTTCTACTGCATCAGGGCGGTTTTTAATTTCGGGCTCTTGATTGATTAAATCAAGAAATCTCTTAAACCCAGCCATTCCTTTCGGATAAAGCTCCAGTAGAGCACTAATTTTATCCACAGGCTTAATTAATACATTTACAAATAATATAAAACTAACAAATTCTCCATACGACAAATTGCGATTAAAACTAAACCATGCACCTACTACTAAAATGACAAGTGTTACAAGTCTAGTCATCATGTATATACTCGAATGTGTTCCTGCCATTACTTTATAAGCCTTCAGCTTCGCTAGACGAAAGCCACCATTATCTACTTTAAAACGATTAATTTCAAATTCTTCATTAGTAAAAGATTGCACTACTCGTGCACCTGATACACTATCCTCTACTCTTGCATTAACGTCTGCTATTTTACTATACATGTTCTTCCAAGCTTGGTTCATTTTTATATTACAATAGGCAACTAACCAACATAAGAATGGCACCATAATTACTGCAATAACAGCAAGTTCTGGATTAATCTGAAACATGATAGCGAACGCACCGAAGAATGTCATGATAGCAATGAAAAAATCCTCTGGACCATGATGAGCTAACTCTCCGATATCGAATAAATCATTTGTAACGCGACTCATTACATGTCCCGTTTTTGTATTATCAAAGAAACGGAATGATTGCCTTTGGACATGTGTGAATAATTGTTCCCTCATATCAGTTTCAATATTGATTCCGAGTTTATGACCTAAATAACTAACGATAAATTGTAGAACTGTACTTAAAATATAAACGAGTAATAATAAAGCACCTACTGTTAAAATTTGATTCCAATCCCCACTAGGTAATAACTGATCAATAAACCATTGAACAGCTACTGGAAAAGCTAACTCTAGTATTGCGACTACAACCGCACTAGTGAAATCAATAATAAATAATCGTTTATGCGGTTTATAATAAGAGAAGAATTTTCTAAGCATGAAGATGTACCCCTTTTTGTCTAAAAACCGAAAAAAGAGTGCTAAATGATATTCATTTAACACTCTTAAGTTTTTTAATTCTCATTTTCTATTAATTTGGATAATGCAGCAATTGCTTCTTCTTCATCTTCCCCATCAGCAGAAAGATTAATTTCAGTATCTGGTCCAATTGCTAGACTCATTAAGCCCATGATACTTTTAGCATTTACCTTTCTTCCATCTCTTTCCAAAAAGATTTCAGAAGAGTAACGACTTGCCTCCTGCACAAAAATAGATGCTGCTCTTGCTTGTAATCCTGCTTTTAATTTAACCTCAATACTTTTTTCAACCAAATCTCCCACTCCCTTATGAAATTATATTTTTTTCTCCCTCGCCTCTGCGAATCTTGTCTGCAATTTCATCAATTTTGCGTAGACGATGGTTAATACCAGATTTACTTATAGGTCCACTTGAAACCATCTCGCCAAGTTCCTTTAAAGTCACATCTTGATGTTCAACACGGAGAATAGCAATTTCACGTAGTTTTTCTGGTAATACTTCTAAGCCAGCAACCTTTTCAATATAGCGAATGTTTTCTACTTGGCGAAGTGCTGCACCTATTGTTTTATTTAAGTTGGCAGTTTCACAATTAACAAGGCGATTGACAGAATTTCTCATATCCCTAACTATTCTTACGTCTTCGAAGCGAAGTAGTGCATTATGCGCTCCTATTATATTGAGAAATTCCGTTATTTTCTCAGCTTCTTTCAAATATGTGATGTAGCCATTCTTTCTTTCTAATGTTTTACTGTTTAAACCAAAGTCGTTCATATGTTCACATAATGAATCATTATGCTCTTTATATAAAGAGAAAATCTCGAGATGATAGGAGGATGTTTCCGGATTATTAACAGAACCACCTGCTAAAAAGGCCCCACGTAAATAGGAGCGTTTACAGCATTTTTTCTTTATTAAGCTTTCTTCAATATTATGAATGAGAGTGAAGCCCTCGCCTAAAATTTTCAATTCCCTTAATATATTTTCCGCGTTCTCTTTTAACCTTACAATATACACATTATTTTTCTTGAGACGCATTTTCTTTCTTACAAGTAATTCTACATTTACTGCAAATAGTTTTTTAATCAATATATAAATACGACGTGCAATCGCAGCATTTTCCGTTTGAATATTTACGATTAACAATCGATTGGAAAATGAAAGCGATCCATTCATTCTAATTAGAGCTGAAAGTTCAGCTTTTGCACAACAATCTTTTGTTTCTAGAGTTGTAAGTTCCTTCTTAGTCTCTGAAGCAAACGACATCCCTTTCACCCCCTATCCCTTTTACAAAGGTTCATTCTCTAAGTCTTATTGCTTAGGCAAAAGTGAATATAGTATATTAGCTACTTTATCTGTGTCATGTCTAATTAAGCTACCATCATAGCTAATGATTTGATCTGGAATTACTTCTAATCCTAAATCAAGTAAACGTTCTATATCATAGCGAACTGGCTGTGCCATTTCTTCTTTATAGCGATTTTCTATATCTTCAGGTACTGTTTCATTATTTACGAGTGCTATATCGATGAAACGACGATTCATATGGTCATTCAATGCTTCCACATGATTACTTGCCGTGTATCCAAGTGTTTCACCTGGTTGAGTCATTAAATTACAAATATACACTTTTTTCGCTTTCGATTTACACACTTCTTCCCCAATTCCAGGGACGAGTAGATTAGGCAGAATACTTGTATATAAGCTTCCTGGTCCGATGACAATTAAATCTGCTTCTCGGATTGCGCGAATTGATTCTGGTAAAGGTGTGATATCATCTGGTGTTAAAAAAACACGCTTAATTTTCTTTCCTGCTTCTGGAATTTTAGATTCCCCCTGCACAATTGTACCATCTTCCATTTCTGCATGGAGGACAACACTTTGATTTGCAGCAGGTAGAACCTTTCCATGTACATTTAGTACTCTGCTCATTTCTTGTACAGCATGAACAAAATCACCTGTAATAGAAGTAAGTGCAGCAATTATTAAGTTGCCTAAAGAATGTCCCGCTAATTCATTTGCTGTTTTAAAGCGATGTTGGAACATTTCTTCTACTAGTGGTTCGACATCAGAAAGCGCAGCTAGTACATTTCTAATGTCACCTGGGGGTGGAATTTCCATTTCATTTCTAAGTCTTCCTGAGCTTCCACCATCATCTGCTACTGTTACAATAGCGGATAAATCAACTTGTAGTTTTTTTAACCCGCGTAGAAGTACAGGAAGACCTGTGCCACCACCTATTACCACTATCTTGGGCTTATTTAATTGCTTCATTTAGCCAAGTCCTTTCTATTCTGAATATCTCGATGCGTAACTTGTGTATGGTAGTCATTCTCAAAGAATTTCGCGAAATACTCTGCAAGTGCTACAGATCTATGTTGACCACCAGTACAGCCAATAGCAATTACAAGTTGACTTTTTCCTTCCCGCTTATAATGAGGAAGCATAAAGGATAGTAAATCTGTTGTTTTTGCAAGGAATTTTTGCGTGTCATTCCATTTTAAAACATAGCTAGAAACGTCTTCTTCTAAACCAGTTTTCGGTTTTAAATGCTCTATATAATGTGGATTAGGTAAAAATCGAACATCAAATACAAGGTCAGCATCAATTGGTATCCCATGTTTAAAGCCAAAGGACATTACATTCACGGTAAAAACCGTTTGTTTATTTACTGCGAATTCGGATATGATTTTCTCGCGTAATTCCTTCGGTTTCATATTAGATGTGTTATATATTGTTTGTGCGCGACCTTTTAAGTCACTTAACAAATTTCTTTCTTGCTTTATTCCCTCGAGTGGTAGGTTCGCAGGTGCAAGTGGATGTGAACGTCTAGTTTCTTTATATCTTCGAACCAATGCGGCATCATCCGCATCAAGGAATAGAATTTGTGGAGTTACCCATGTAGACTCAGATAATTCATCTAGCACAAGTAATAATGTATCGAAGAATTCTCTACCTCTTAGATCCATTACGAGCGCTACTTTATTCATTTTATTACCGGATTCTTTCATTAATTCTAGGAATTTCGGCATGAGCGCTGGTGGCAAATTATCCACACAAAAGAAGCCAAGGTCCTCAAAACTATGAATTGCCACAGTTTTTCCAGCTCCAGACATTCCCGTAATAATTACTAATTGTATTTCATCTGCTGTCACTGCGTTCATTTCTCCCACTCCAATTCAGTAAGTCGAATGTTTTACTTATGTCTATTATACAATTTATATGAAGCAAATAACAGTTCTTTACCAAGAAATGCGGAAGGCGCCTCTAACCCGTAGGAAGACAAAAAAAGAGCACGAGCATAGCCCGTGCTTTAGAAGGGATATTGTATAAAAAGGGGGTCAATATCTCATATATATAATGTACCCTAAAATCATTTCACTACTGTTACAATACTATTAAGACCTGATTACTTTTTTGTAAGTATTACGTTAAACGGTTGCCAACTTTTCTTTTAATTCTTCTACATACAGTTGAGCACTTTGCGCTGCAATACTTCCATCACCAGTCGCTGTAACAATTTGACGTAATAATTTTTCTCTTACGTCTCCAGCTGCAAAAATTCCTGGGATTTTTGTTTCCATTACTTCATTTGTTTCAATATATCCTGCTTCATTTGTAATTCCTAAGTTTTCAAATGGCGCTGTCAGTGGATCCATACCGATATATACAAATACTCCATCAGTCTTAAATTCTTTTTCTTCACCATTTTCTGTAGAAACAAGCGTTACAGAGCCAACTTTACCATTTTCCCCATTAATTTCTTTTACCGTATGGTTCCAAATAAAATCTACCTTTTCGTTTGCAAATGCACGATCTTGAAGAATTTTTTGAGCACGTAATTCATCACGACGATGAACAATAGTAACTTTGTTCGCAAATCTTGTAAGGAATGTACCTTCCTCAACAGCGGAATCCCCGCCGCCAACAACGACTAAGTCTTTGCCTTTAAAGAAAGCACCATCACAGACTGCACAATAGGATACACCGCGTCCACCTAATTCTGATTCTCCTGGAACACCTAATTTACGGTATTCCGCACCAGTTGTAATGATGATAGCACGAGTTTTATATTCTTTATTCCCAGCTTTTACAATTTTATATTCTTCACCATTAATGACTTCTTTAATATCGCCATAAGCATACTCTGCTCCAAACTTCTTCGCATGCTCAAACATTTTTGTAGATAAATCTGGTCCAAGAATGTTATCGAAGCCTGGATAATTTTCTATATCTTCTGTATTCGCCATTTGTCCACCTGGAATACCACGTTCAATCATCAAAGTTGATAAATCAGCACGTGATGTATAAACAGCAGCAGTCATACCAGCAGGACCGGCGCCAATAATAATAACATCATAAATTTTATCTTCAGACATAGTTGTTACACTCCTTATTGCAAGCCAATGTTTGCAGTTTTCATCTTATCATTATCCTATAAGACAACTGCTCCATAAGTCCATGTTTTTGCTCATACCAAGTGAACTTCTAGTAATTGGATGTATTTCCTCAATGTAGATGGCGAAATAGCATATTCTTCTGCAATTGTCTTTTGTGTTTTCTTATTATTTCTGTGTTTTAGCCAAATATACTCTACCGCTGCAGCAATTCCTAGCGTATTACGTAAAGTCTCTTCAGCTTTCATACAACTAATAAAGATGGAAAACCAAGATAGTAGTAAATTGCGAGATAAATATCCTTTATCCTTATATTTTTCATACAAGATTAGGGCCACTTCATGACAACGATTTATATCGCCTTCAGGATCTACTTTATCTTTATTTCCAGTTTGAAGCACAATCGCTAAATATATTTTTTCTGTTAATGAAAATTCATCTATTTGTTTAAAATCAGCATGTGTGATTAATTCTTGTTTGCGATTCGAAATTGCAATCATAAATATGCCGTACAACCGTTCTTCTAAACGATCACTTCTTAGCATTTTCATAATCGAGGAATCCCCATCACTTGTCCGCGGATCCTGTTTCGTAATCTCGTTCCATGGCTCCATTTTTTCATAATCAGGATTCAAATTGGCAAGATCTTTCCACGCGTGCTGAGCAACTTTTTCATTTCCTGTAAAATAGGCTGACTTAGCAAGCCAATAATAAAAACCAGGATCCCCGTGGAAGCCCTGTTTTTGAATTTGACGTAACCAATAGTACGCTTGTTCATACTTACCAGTTAATGCAAAGGTTGCACCTAATTTATATCTATGTTCTAGTAATATTGGTTGCACTTTTTCAAGAGCTGTAAGCAATTCTTTTAGTTTTTCCGTTTCATGTTCATAGAAAAGAAAAACCGCTAAATTACAAAGTGCATGTAAATTGCCAGGGTTATTCTCAAATACTTTTTCTAAAACCCCTGTAGCTTTTCCCGTATCCCCTTCATAAAAGTACGCTAAAGCTAAATTATTATGGGCTGGCCAAAATTCAGGATAATCAATAACTGCCTGCTCCAACATTTCAACTGCTTTGTTAAATTCACCTGTCTCTAAAAGAAGTCTCGCTTCATCTAGTCTGTTAATAATTTCATCTTGCTTCTCAAGAACCTCGATGTTTTCATCATCAAATCCGATTAGACTCATCAGTTCTTCCGCATCTTCAGCAAATTCTCCAACTGTATCATTCTCTAAGTAAAGCTGAGCATGCTTATAGCTTTCTGTAAACATACCTAAATGAGCGAAGTTGTTAGCAATGAAATAATGACACTCGGTCATTCTTGCATCTAATTCTTCAAGGACTGTAAATAACAACCTATTAGATTCCTCATACTCTTCTGCTTCTGTATATACAATAGCGAGTTGACAAGCAATCATTGGCTCATAAGGCTCTAGTTCCCAAGCCCTTTTTAAATATTTCTTCGCTTTGTTTATATCATAGCGGTCATATGCTTTTAAGCCTTTATTAAAATAATATTCACCTGTTGGTATAAACGGGAGAATTTTTGCTTTCTCAGCGTGTGCTTTCGAGTCTTTAAACATGCAGATCCTCCGTTGTTATATTCCTATGTCGCTTTTTGTAGTATAACATATTATATGTGCTGTTTTAAACCACGTTAACGACTATAAATGCTGGAAAAATTAATTCCAAGCCCTTTTCTTTGTCATATTAAAAACCTGATGCATGGACGCATCAGGTGTCATCTTCATTACTTCCATATATAAAATCATCTTTCCAACGAGCAGCTAATTCTTCCTTTGTATAAATAATCTTCATTGGGTTTCCCCCAACAAAGGCTCCTTCAGGAACATCTTTATGAACAAGGGTCCCAGCAGAAACAATGGCATTGTCGCCAATGTTAACTCCGGGCAAAATGGTAGAATTAGCTCCTATCATCACACCACTACCTATCTCTACATTACCTAGACGGTATTCTTTAATTAAATACTCATGAGCTAAAATAGTAGTATTATAGCCTATCACTGTATTTGTGCCAACTGAAATTTTCTCAGGGAACATAACATCGAGCATCACCATTAATGCAAATGATGTTTGATCTCCAACCTTCATTTTTAAGAAAACTCGATACAACCAATTTTTCACACGTAAGAAAGGTGTGTATCTAGCAATTTGAATAACGAGGAAATTACGGACTACCTTCCAGAACGGCACTGTTTTATACACGTGCCAAAGAGAATTTGCACCTGTTACTGGAAATCGTTCCGTTCTTCTCATTGAGGAGTTACCTCTACAATATCAAGAAGTTCAGACATATTTTCAATAATATAATCTGGGTCAAATTGTTCTAAATACTCTCTTCCTTTTAATGACCACGCAACACCACAAGTAAATGTACCAGCGTTTTTTCCACCATCAATATCATGGTGGTTATCGCCTATCATGATTGCTTCACCAGGTTCTGATTCTAGTTGAGATAGGGCTTTAATCAATGGCTCTGGATGTGGCTTTGGATTCTCTACTTCATCCAAAGAAATGACGACATCGAAAAACTGATCCAAATTAGTAAGTTTGAGCCCTTTCATCACGGTACTTCCAACTTTTGTTGATACGATTGCTAATTTATAGCCATTCTCGTGTAGTGTCCTTATCGTTTCAAAGACACCATTGAATTCTTTTACTAATAAATCATGTTTTTCCAGATTATACTTTCGGTATACCGAAATCATTTCCTCTGCTTTTTCAGGATTTATCCCCATGAAAACATCATGTAATGTTGGTCCCATAAATGGCAACACATCATTTCTAGTATATTGACCCGGATAATATTGTTCCAGTGTATGTAGATACGAAGAAACAATTAGTTCATTTGTATCAATCAAGGTTCCGTCGAGATCAAATAATAATGTGGTAATTTTCTTCATTAAGAAACTTCCTTTCTGCTGTCCAATCTGGGATGCTTATATTTTTACTTTTCGTAGTAGCGTTTATTAGCTAAGCCGGACATTCTTCTATATACCCATATGATTATCGCAATAATGACAAGTGATACAGAGAATACTACAGCAAATTTCAAATCACCTAACATTAAGCTATCTGTACGCATGCTTTCTATAAAAGCTCGTCCAATGGAATACCAAATCACATAACTTAAGAATATTTCTCCCCTGCGAAGATTTACTTTACGTAACAATATTAAAATAACAAAGCCGATGATATTCCAAATGGATTCATATAAAAAAGTAGGGTGATAATACACTCCCTGAATATACATCTGGTCGATAATAAATTGTGGTAAGTGTAAGCTTTCTAAAAATGCTCTAGATACCTCACCACCATGTGCTTCTTGATTGATAAAGTTTCCCCAACGACCTATAGCTTGTCCAAGAATAATACTTGGCGCCGCAATATCTGCTAATTTCCAAAAGGATATGCCTTTCTTTCTAGTAAACACAATCGCTGTAATAACTGCACCAATTAACGCACCATGGATTGCAATTCCACCTTCCCAGATTTTAATAATATCACCTGGGTTTTGAGAATAGTAATCCCATTTAAATATAACGTAATAAATTCTTGCAGAAATAATCGAAATAGGAATTGCCCATATTAACAAGTCGGTAAATGTATCTTTATGTAAACCGTGTTTATCACTCTCTCTAATTGCTAAAAAAAGGGCTAATCCAATTCCAACTCCAATTATTATCCCATACCAATGGACTGGTATTGGTCCTAAATTAAAGGCAACCGGATTTATCGGTTCTATATTCATAAATTCCCCTCCCATATAAATAACTAATCTAGATTATTTTCACCGCTTATCACTTGTGTTAATCGCTCCGTAAATTGTTGAGCTGCATTTACACCTAATCTTTTCAATCGATAATTCATTGCTGCTACTTCAATAATTACTGCTAAGTTTCGCCCAGGTCGTACCGGAATCGTTAATTTCGTAATTTCGGTGTTAATTATTTTTATTTTTTCTTCGTCTAAGCCGACGCGATCATAATGTTTATGATCATCCCATAGCTCTAAATGAATGGATAGTGATATTTTCTTACTTGGTCTAACAGCACCCGCTCCAAACAATGTCATGACGTTAATAATACCTAAACCACGAATCTCTAACAATTGCTCCAATAATTCTGGTGCAGTTCCAATTAATACTTCTTCATCTTCTTCACGAATTTCTACACAATCATCGGCAACCAACTGGTGACCACGTTCAACTAAAGCAAGAGCAGTTTCACTTTTACCAACACCACTTTGGCCAGTAATAAGTACACCAACCCCATATATATCAACGAGTACTCCATGAACAGCAGTAGATGGAGCTAGTCTACTCTCTAAATAGTTGGTTAATTTACTAGAAAAACGAGTAGTTTTCATCGTTGTTCTCATAAGTGGAACACTATGCTTCTCTGCAGCAATCAAAAGCTCTTCTGGAATATCTAAACCTCTAGAAATAATGATGCCTGGTGTTGCTGGGTCACATAGTTTTTCCATTCGTTCCATTCTTTCTGTAGCCGTTAAACGTCCACAAAAATCTATCTCCGTTCTACCTAGCAATTGGACTCTCTCCGCAGGATAGTAGTTAAAAAATCCTGCTAACTCTAGGGCTGGTCTTGATATATCTGTTGTCGTAATTGGTTTATAAATACCTTCTTCTCCAGATATTAACTCGAGTTTCAATTCTTTGATGATGTCATCTGTTCTCACCTTTGCCAACGCAATCACTCCTAATTTTTATGTTCACTTCGTAAGATTTAGACTGATCGACTTTTCACTTGTTCTATTTTAGCATTACAACAGTAAGAAACTCCACCATTCCATTCATAAAATTCTAATATTATCTAGAAAAGGATATTTTTCTTTTAAAGTGGGAGCTATTTTTGCCCAAATTCTTCCTACAAAAAAAGCAAACTATCTTGAATTGAATTCAAGAAATAGTTTTGCTTTTTATTTCATCTATATTCTTTGTCTGAGTATCATTTATCACGCTTTGGTTCTATTACTGTTTTTTGAATGATTAAGTTAACAATTGACATGATGATAGCGATAAGCAAGGCTAATCCGAAGCCTTCTATTTCTAACTTTTCACCCATTAACGCATCTGTCATTAATAAAGTACATGCATTAATAACAAATAAGAAAAAGCCTAATGAAATTAAAGTAACAGGTAATGTTAGTATAATGAGAATAGGTCTAACTAGCATATTTAGTAAGGATAATATAATGCTTGCAACAATAGCAGCCATAAAACTCGATATTACAAAGCCCTCAAAATAGCCACCAAAGGCTAAAAATAAGAGGGCATTCACTAGAATCCTAATAAACCATTTCATTTACTCACCTTGTACATCAATATCTCGTACTTGGACCGTACCTGTCTTCGTATCTGCTATAACATAAATAACTTCTTCCCCTAAGCCTGTTCTTCTAAACGATACTTGTTTTTGAATCACTTCTCTCTTTTCATGCATGACGTTAATATCATGTAAATCTAATTTATAGCTGCCTAGATTCGAACTAACTTCACCATTAATCGATACGCTTCTCGGAATATCTAAATAGATGTTTCCAGTAACAACTTTAGCTTCAATCTTTCTAGTTCCTGATGAAGGTAGAATAGTATTGATATTACCATTGAATGTTTTCACATCTATATCTTGATATACACCTGTAGGTAAATCAATCGTTCCATTCACTGTTTCTATTTCTAATTTATTCGCTTGTGATTGCTTCACGTTTACTTGGCCGTTAACGGTTTCTATATCAATTTTTTCTCCATTGATACGGGTAATGTCAACTTTTCCATTCGTTGTTTTAAGTGTAACATAGTCAGCATCCATTCCCTCTGCTGAAATTCCACCATGAAAAATACGGATACTTAGCTTTTTATATTGTTTCTTTGGTACATATACAACCGTTTCTACTTTCATCCATTTCGATTGTGTTCCAAAAATAAGGAGACCATTATCCACTGAAAATACAGTATTCTCTAGGAAGTAGTTTCGAGCACTTTCTCGATCATCTGAACGATACACCTTTGCATCACATTCTACTCGCACATCTTGTTGATCCCACCCTACAATTCTAACAGGGCCATTTGCAACATCAATATCAATGCGCTCAATCTCACTGCCATCTTGTTGGAATGTATGTGGTACATCTACAGATTGATTGAATTGCAAATCTATATCTTTTATCTTTTTAAAGGCATTATTCACAAAGTCAAAGATGCGCTCTCCAGCACTTTCTAGCTGTGAGTAAAAGGAATCACTGTCCTTCTTTTCACTATTTTTATTCGTTTCTTCTTGTTTACCAGTAGACTCTTCTTCTTGTGTAGTTTCCTCAACTGGTGTTGATGTTGTTGCGGAATCTTGAGTTGATGCTTTTACATCTGATTTACCATCTAGTGCATCGAGTAGAATTATAGCCTCCTGGGCAGAAAGTTTTCCTTCCTGTACCATTTCGAGTATTCGTTTCCGTTCTTGACTCATATCGACTCCTCCTTTTTATTCCAGGACGGAGATGAAGTACAGTTAGTTAGTGACCTTCTCTCCGTTCCTTACCTATAAAAAGCTATACGATTGAATGTACCAATTAGTTTCGTCTTTATGATTTTGTCACAAGTTGTTCGACGTTTTCTTGCTCATTAATCCATTTCTTCATGCGGTCGCGATCTCGCTCTAGTATTGGTTTTAAGTATTTACCAGTATAAGAACCCTCTGTATCAGCTATTTTTTCAGGAGTACCAGTCGCTAATATCGTTCCACCCTTGTCCCCACCTTCTGGGCCAAGGTCAATTATATGATCGGCTGTTTTAATTACATCTAAATTATGTTCAATCACAAGTACTGTATCGCCATTCTCCACTAGTCGTTGTAAAACAGTTAATAAACGAGCAATATCATCAATATGAAGACCAGTAGTAGGCTCATCTAGAATATACAATGAACGCCCATTCGTGCGACGGTGTAATTCTGAAGCAAGCTTCACTCGTTGTGCTTCCCCACCAGACAACGTTGTCGCTGGTTGGCCAAGTTTCATATAACCAAGACCTACATCCACAATCGTTTGAAGTTTTCGTTTTATTTTTGGAATGTTCTCGAAAAATTCTAGTCCATCCTCGATTGTCATTTCTAATACTTCTGAGATATTCTTCCCTTTATACTTTACTTCCAATGTTTCCCTATTATACCTCTTACCATGACACACTTCACAAGGAACATACACATCAGGAAGAAAATGCATTTCAATTTTTATTATCCCATCTCCACGACATGCTTCACAGCGGCCACCTTTCACATTAAAACTGAATCGGCCTTTTTTATAACCACGAACTTTCGCTTCATTTGTATTGGAATATACATCGCGAATATCATCAAATACTCCGATATAGGTAGCTGGATTAGATCTTGGAGTTCTCCCAATTGGAGATTGATCGATATCAATCACTTTTTCTAAATGGTCAATCCCTTTAATCTCTTTATGCTTTCCTGGTTTTGCTTTGGCACGATTTAAGTGGTGGGCGAGTGCTTTTTGTAATATCTCATTAATTAACGTACTCTTCCCAGAACCTGATACACCAGTCACGGCTATGAACATACCAAGAGGTATTTTGACATTTACATTTTTTAAATTATTTTCGCTAGCACCTTTTATTTCAATATATCTTCCGTCTGCCTTACGTCTCTCTGTCGGTAACGGAATAAACTTTTTGCCCATCAAATATTGTCCAGTTAGTGATGCAGAATTATTTGCTACTTCCTCTGGTGTTCCAACTGCAACAATTTCACCACCATGTATTCCTGCACCAGGGCCAATGTCGATTAAGTAGTCAGCAGCCAGCATTGTATCCTCGTCATGTTCTACGACTATCAGTGTATTACCAGCATCACGCATACTTTGCAAAGTGCTAATTAAGCGGTCATTATCACGCTGATGGAGTCCGATAGATGGTTCGTCCAAAATATACAATACTCCTGTTAGGCGTGATCCTATTTGTGTTGCTAATCGAATCCGTTGTGCTTCCCCACCAGAAAGGGTACCTGCTGCCCGACTCAATGCTAAATAATCAAGTCCCACATTGACAAGAAAACCAAGTCTTTCTCTAATTTCACGTAAAACGAGATTCGCAATTTGCTTTTCTTTCTCTGTTAGTTCAACTGTAAGGAAAAAGTTATTAGCGTCCTTTACAGATAGCTCAGTAATCTCACTAATATGTTGCCCAGCTATTTTTACAGCTAATGCTTCTTCTTTTAAGCGATACCCTTTACAACTTGGACAAGGTTGCTGTGCCATAAACTTTTCCATTTGTTCACGGATATAATCAGAGCTTGTTTCTTGATAACGTCGTTCTATATTTTGAAGGACACCTTCAAAAATAATGTCATTTTCACGAACTTGGCCGAAATCACTCTCATAACGAAACTTAATTTTCTCGCCTTTAGAGCCATAAAGGATTTTATCCATATCTTCCTTTGGTAAATCCTTTACAGGGACATCCATGTCTATGTTGTAATGTGTGCAAACCGCTTCTAATAATTGCGGATAATATTGTGAACTAATTGGTTTCCACGGTAGTATTGCATCCTCATTTAGGGAGAGATTCCAATCTGGAATAACTAATTCAGGATCCACTTCTAACTTAGAGCCAATTCCATCACAAGCAGGACAAGCACCAAAAGGACTATTAAAAGAAAACATTCTTGGCTCTAATTTATCAATGGAGAAACCACATTCAGGACAAGCATGATTTTCACTAAAGAGCAACTCTTCCTCACCAATAATATCAATAATAACCTTACCATCTCCGAGTTTCAGTGCTGCTTCTAATGAATCAGCTAATCGTGATTCCACACCTTGTTTTACTACAATCCGGTCAATAATTACTTCGATCGAGTGTTTTTTGTTTTTCTCTAGTGTTATCTCTTCACTAACATCGAATACCTCTCCGTCTACACGCACACGAACATATCCTTGCTTCTTAATATCCTCAAACACTTTTACATGCTGCCCTTTTTTTCCTGAAACAATTGGTGCTAATACTTGAAGTTTTGTACGCTCAGGATATTCCATGATTCTATCTACCATTTGTTCAATTGTTTGTGATGTTATTTCAATCCCATGTTTTGGACAAATAGGTCTCCCAACGCGTGCATAGAGCAGACGTAAATAATCGTATATTTCAGTTACTGTTCCTACCGTAGAACGAGGATTCCGACTTGTTGTTTTTTGGTCTATTGAAATCGCTGGTGATAAACCTTCAATAACATCGACATCTGGTTTATCCATTTGTCCTAGAAATTGACGAGCATATGCTGATAATGATTCCACATATCGTCGTTGTCCCTCTGCATAAATAGTGTCAAATGCAAGGGAAGATTTCCCAGAACCTGACAGCCCAGTTAACACAACTAATTTATCTCTTGGAATCGTCACATCCACATTTTTTAAGTTATGGGCTCTTGCACCTTGAATAATAATATGATCATGTGCCATCTACGTTCATCCTTCCGCTTTCAATTCCAAAATGGCGTCTCGAAGCATTGCTGCTCGTTCAAAATCAAGTGCTTTTGCAGCTTCTTTCATTTCCGTTTCCATTTGCTCAAGCAGTTTTTCTTTTTCTTTCTTCGTATACTTTTTCACTTTGGATTTTGCAATGTATTCTTCCTTTTCTTCTGCAGCAACTGTTGCTCTAATGACATCACGAATATCCTTCTGAATTGTAGTCGGAGTGATGCCATGCTTTTTATTGTATTCTTCTTGTATGGTACGACGACGTTTCGTCTCACTAATCGCTTTTTCCATGGAATCTGTCATTTTGTCCGCGTACATAATAACATGACCGTTAGAATTCCTTGCAGCACGTCCAATTGTCTGTATCAATGAACGTTCAGAACGTAAGAAACCTTCCTTATCTGCATCTAATATTGCGATAAGAGAAACTTCCGGAATATCGAGACCTTCCCTTAATAAGTTAATTCCTACTAAAACATCATATGTTCCTACTCGAAGTTCCCTAATAATTTCAATTCTCTCTAACGTTTTCACTTCAGAATGTAGATATTGAACTTTTATACCTACTTCTTTTAAATAATCGGTTAAATCCTCAGACATTCTTTTTGTTAACGTAGTGATGAGAACACGTTCGTTTCGAGCAATTCTTTCATTAATTTCACCTAATAAGTCATCAATTTGCCCCTCTATTGGGCGCACTTCAATGGTTGGATCTAATAAACCAGTTGGCCTAATAATTTGCTCCACCATTTCCGGTGTATGTTCTAATTCATATGGGCCCGGAGTTGCTGAAACAAATATAGCCTGATTAATATGCTTTTCAAACTCTTCAAATCGTAGCGGGCGGTTATCAAGTGCTGATGGTAAACGGAATCCATGGTCTACTAGTACTTGTTTCCTTGCTTGGTCACCGTTAAACATACCGCGTATTTGTGGTAAAGTAACATGTGATTCATCAATAATAATTTGAAAATCATCCGGAAAATAATCTATTAATGTATATGGAGTCGCACCGGGAGGGCGCAACGTTAAATGTCTAGAATAGTTTTCAATTCCTGAACAAAAGCCCATCTCCCGCATCATTTCTAAATCATAGCGTGTTCTTTGTTCTAGCCTTTGTGCTTCCAATAATTTATCGTTATCTCGTAATTCTTGAAGTCGTTCCTCTAACTCTTTTTCAATATTCTCAATCGCAACTTTCATTTTCTCTTCACCAGTTACGAAGTGAGATGCTGGGAAAACTGCAACATGTTCACGTTCACCAATAATTTCTCCTGTGAGCGCATCTACCTCACGAATCCGATCTATTTCATCACCGAAAAATTCAACCCGCATACAGTGTTCATCACGAGATACTGGGAAAATTTCCACTACATCACCGCGAACGCGAAAAGTACCACGTTGGAAGTCTATATCATTGCGAGCATATTGTATATCCACTAAGCGACGGAGCAGCTGATTCCGCTCTATTTCCATACCTGTTCGAATGGAAAGCACATGTTCTTTATATTCTTCTGGCGAACCGAGGCCGTAAATACAAGATACACTGGCAATGATAATTACATCTTTCCGTTCAAAAAGTGCAGATGTAGCAGAGTGACGTAGTTTATCAATTTCATCATTTATACTTGCATCCTTCTCAATAAAAGTATCCGTTTGTGGGACATATGCTTCTGGTTGATAATAATCATAATAACTAACAAAGTATTCAACTGCGTTGTTTGGAAAAAATTCTTTAAACTCACTATATAATTGTCCTGCTAGTGTTTTATTATGTGCTATAACAAGTGTTGGCTTGTTTACTTCATTTATTACATTCGATACAGTGAACGTTTTCCCTGTACCAGTTGCACCGAGTAATGTTTGATATTTCTTACCAGAACGAATGCCGGCGACTAGACTTTCAATAGCCTTCGGTTGATCGCCAGCCGGCTTATATTTAGAAACAAGTTCAAATCTATTATTCATAATAGCCGCCTCCTTATGAAGTTCATACCGTTCATTTTTTTATTTGGACAAAATCTGTAGTCACTGCCTATATATTAACATAATATGGAATGCTAATACCACAAAAAACGAACATATTTTCGCTTTTTGTTTTTATTGTTGTTTCTCTAATGCATATAAATCTTCCTCTAACGTCTGCATTCTTTGTTCTACTATGTCGCGAGCATCTTTAATTGCCAAATTATAAAAAACTGGTCCAAAACGATCTCTGATAAACTCCCAAAAAGCTTCAGCAGCGATTTCTCCTATTACTTCGTCTCTTTCTTCTAAAAAGTAGTTTTGTATTTCTTGTATCATTTCTCTTCTTTTTTCCTGTGGTACATTTGTCGTAAACATTTTCATCTCTCCCAATTTATTTCTTTTGTTTTTTCTTTTTCATTTCATTCGCTATGTAAAGTCCGATTGTAAGTGAACCTGCTTCTATCACAATTAACCACCATGTATCAATATACCCTCGATGAGCAGACACGATAATCAATGCCACTGTTAGAATAAAAGCTACTACTCTGTTATATGTTACTCTTGTAAAGAAGACCATTATTATTGCTGGCAGAAAAATTGCGGAAATTAATTTATCTATCATATACGCCACCTCAATTTAGTAGATAAATTCAGTTTTTCCGATAATCACGAAAAATGCAAGTAATACAATCAAAAGTATTGGGGACACGTCTATTTTAATAAGCTAGAAGTCAAAAAAATAAAGTAATTAAGGTGCTACCATTCGTTACTTACATTCAATGACTATTAAATCATCATATTGAAGTGAGTCTCCCTTGTAATTAGGTCAAGGTGAAGTTATGATAATATCTTTTTTAATAGAAAGCTCTGTTAAAGTTCATTGTTGTTAACAACTTAGTTGATTGTAGCGGATGTACACGAGACTCCTGCGGGAACAGCACGAGCCGAAGATCCACTTGGCAAAGCGGTTTTCTTTGCCAAGTTAGCTGAGGCCGTGCCCGCGGAAAGCGAGTGTACAGGAGCGAAAATCAACAAAAGAGTTTAACAGAGCTAATAGAAAAAAACCAAACTATCCTGAAATAACTCAAGAATAGTTTGGCTTTCATTCACTGTACCTCTTTTGTCCGGAAATTATAGCTGTAACTTAATTATTTAATTCGACAATTTTTCCGGATTTCAAATAAATGATGGATTCACAAATATTTGTTACATAATCACCGATTCTTTCTAAAAACTGCGCTACTAGTAGAAGGTGAGTTGCTTGGTTTATTAAGGATTTATCTTTATCCATCAGATTAATTAATTCTGCAAAAATCTTATTGTAGTAGGAGTCTATTACATCATCTTGCTTTGCAATTTTAGATGCTTGCACATGATCTAGATCAATATAAGCAGTAAGAGCTTCATGCACCATCTCTTTCACAAGTTCCCCCATTTTCGGGATATCAATTAATGGTTTGGCGTAAGTTTCGTTTTGCAGTTTTATCGTTGTTTCCGCAATACTTACCGCATGGTCTGCCATTCTTTCTAAATCAGTAGAAACTTTTAAAGTAGTTGTTATTCTTCGTAAATCACTACCAACAGGTTGTTGTAGTGCAATCAATGTAAAGCATTTTTTCTCAATTTCCATTTCTGCGCTATTTATTAACTTGTCGCCCTCTACTACGTCATTCGCAAGTTGCCCATCTTTAATGACAAGCGATTTAACAGCATGATGCACAGCTTCTTCAACTAACGACCCCATCTTAAGTAAATGTTCGTGCAACTCTCTTAGCTGTTCATCAAATTGACTTCTTACAATCATCTGAACTTCCTCCTCCACTATTAAAAACTATCTTAACCAAACCGACCAGTAATATAATCCTCTGTACGCTTATCTGTTGGGTTGGAGAACATCACGGAAGTTTCATCATATTCTATAAGCTCCCCACTTAAGAAAAATGCTGTTTTATCTGAGATGCGAGCTGCTTGTTGCATATTATGTGTAACGATAACAATACTATAATTTTCCTTTAATTCCTGAACAAGCTCTTCTACTTTTAATGTAGAGATTGGATCAAGTGCTGATGTCGGTTCATCCATAAGTATAACATCAGGTTCAATTGCTAAACATCTCGCAATACAAAGTCGTTGTTGCTGTCCACCAGAGAGTCCATAGGCATTTTCATTAAGACGATCCTTAACTTCTTCCCAGATTGCTGCTCCTTTTAAACTTGTTTCTACTATTTCATCTAGAAGCTTTTTATCACGAATGCCATGAATACGCGGACCATATGCAACATTCTCATAAATAGATTTTGGGAAAGGATTCGGTTTTTGGAATACCATTCCCACTTTCGTTCTCAATTCTTCCACACCATATTTCGAATCAAGAATATTTTTTCCACGATATAGCAGTTCCCCAGACATTTTTACAATCGGAACAAGCTCTACCATTCGATTAAGTGATTTTATAAAAGTAGACTTACCACAACCAGATGGTCCAATAATCGCTGTTATATTATTTTCAAGCATATCAAAATTAATATTTTTTAATGCTTGATCTGCACCGTACCACAGATTAAAATTACGAGCTGCGAATACAGTATTTTGTTGTGATTTTTTATTATTTTTTTCCTCTACTACTATTGCCAAAAGAGTTCCTCCTTATTAATAACGTTTAGAAAATTTATTTCGGATAATGATTGCAATGGAATTCATCAGGATTAACATTACTAACAGCACGATAATTCCCGCTGCTGCCACATCATGGAATGCAACTTGTGGTCTGCTAGTCCAGTTATAAATTTGAATCGGCATAGCTGTGAATGCTGACCAAATATTTTCCGGAACGAATGCAATATATGTCATTGCACCAATCATAATTAATGGCGCTGTTTCACCTACTGCACGGGATAATGCCAAAATTGCACCTGTTAATATTCCTGGAATTGCTGCAGGTAAAATAACTCGTCGAATTGTTTGCCACTTTGTAGCACCCATTCCATATGAAGCCTCTTGTAACTCTTTTGGTACAGCACGGATTGCTTCTTGTGCTGCAACTACAATCACTGGAAGTATTAATAAACTCATTGTTAATCCCCCAGCAAGTACACTACGATCTAAACTTAGTAATCTAACAAATACAGTTAAACCTAGTAATCCGAAAACGATAGATGGAACACCTGCTAGATTAGATATATTCATTTGGATAAAGCGTGTAAATCTATTTTTTCTAGCATATAACTCTAAATAAATAGCACAACCAACACCTAGAATAAGAGATACCGGTCCCGTTATTGCCATTAACCAAATAGTTCCGTATATTGCTGCTTTAATTCCAGCCTCTTCAGGTTTTCTTGAGGCAAAATTAGTGAAAAAATCAAGTGAAAGATGCCCAGCACCTTGGTTTATTACTCGATAAATTAAAATTGCAAGAACTATTAAACCAAAAGATGTTGCTAGGAAAAATAATCCTCTGGAAAGCGTGCTCTTAAATAAGCGCATGCCTATTCTTTTTTTTACTTTTTCTTTATTAATTAAACCCATTAATATTCCTCCCTAAAACGCTTGGAGATCCATTGTGCAATAAGGTTCATGATCAATGTAAAGAGGAACAATGTCATTCCTACTGCGTAAATGCTGTAGTAAATTGTGGAGCCAAATCCTGCGTCTCCTAAGCTTACTTGGACAATATACGAAGTCATCGTCTGGATTGTTTCTGTCGGATCAAACGTTAATGCTGGTCTTGAACCACCCGCAATCGTTACAATCATCGTTTCTCCAATTGCCCTTGATATTGCTAAAACAAATGATGCAATGATTCCTGATAATGCTGCTGGTAAGACAACCTTTAATGACACTTCTAATTTAGTAGACCCTAGTGCTAATGCACCTTCTCGCATTGAACGTGGAACAGCTGACATAGCATCTTCAGATAAAGAAGCAATCGATGGAATAATCATAATCCCTACCACTATCCCGGGACTCAACGCATTAAAGAAGTTCAGGTCTGGAATTACTTTTTGTAATAATGGTGTGACAAATGTTAAAGCAAAGAATCCATAAACAATTGTTGGAATACCCGCGAGTACTTCCATTATTGGTTTTACAATTCTTCTTACTCGCTCACTTGCATACTCACTTAAATAAATCGCAGTTGCTAAACCAATCGGAATAGCGACAATCATTGCAATTACTGCAACGAGTAATGTCCCTGAGATGAGAGCTACAATTCCATACTGTGGATCTGCCTCAAAGAACGGGAACCATTCTTTACTTGTAATGAAATGTATAAGATCAACACGTTTAAAGAACGTGAATGTTTCCAAGAGTAATGTAACAACAATACCAATTGTTGTTAGGATAGAAATTATTGCCATTATAAAGAGGAAAATCGGAACTGATTTTTCCACTAGTCCTTGCTTATATTTATTTTTCACTTTGTTTTCAGCTATCACTTTTGCAACGGATAGTTTTTCTTGCTTCAAATCCATAGGAAAACTCCTCACATAGAATCATATATAGAAAAGCGCAAGGCGCCTAAAACTAGATAAAACAAATGCGCAATACAGATGGAGTTAGACCTGACAAGATATCTTGACATTGGCTATCTCAAAATAACGAAAGATATTTTTAACACGGTAAAAAGGTTTTTGACCCCTCTTCATTCAATTTTTCATTTATGATATTGAATAGAGGGGCCTGACACCTTTATTTATTATTTTTTCGCTGCTTCGTCTAACGCTTTAAGGGCTTCATCATATTCTGCTTGTTGTAAACTAATATAACCAACTTCTTCTGCCAATGTGCCTGCGTTTTCTAAAGCAAATTTCACATAATCATAAACCTGTGGTTTGTCAGCTAAAGAATCATTACGAACATAGATGTATAGCGGACGAGAAAGTGGTTCGTAAACTCCATTCATAATTGTTTCATTGTTTGGAGTAACTGCTTCACCATTGCTATTAACGATAGGAACAATATTCAAATTATCTTTGTTCTCTAGGTAGTAAGAATATCCGAAGAATGCAATTCCACCTTTATCTCCCATTACACCTTGAACAAGAACGTTGTCATCTTCAGAAAGTTGTGCGTCTCTTCTCATTTGTTCATCTTCCAAAATTACTTCGTTCCAGTAATCATATGTTCCAGAGTCTGTTCCAGGGCTATAGAATGAGATTTCTTCTTCTGGCCAACCTTCACGAACATCTGCCCAAGTTTTCACTCCACCATCTTCTAACCACATTTTTTTCAATTCATCAATTGTTAAGTGATCTACAAAGTCATTATCTTTATTAATAACTACTGATAAACCGTCATATGCAATTTCAAATTCTGTATATTCAATTCCAGCATCTTCTAATTTTTCTTTTTCTTCATCTTTAATGGGACGAGATGCGTTACTAATATCTGTTTCACCTTCGATAAATTTATTAAAACCTCCACCAGTTCCTGATACGCCTACAGGAGCTTTAACTTTAGGTGCTTGTTTACCATATTCTTCAGATACAGCTTCCATAATCGGGAAAACTGTTGAAGATCCGTCAATGCCTACTGTTCCTGATAATTGTTCTGTTTTGTTACCTGAATCGGATGAATTACCGCTTCCGTTTCCGTTTGTAGTATCATCACCATTTCCACATGCTGCAAGTAATAATGCAGATGAGAGTGTTAGTGTAGCAAGTGCTGATTTCAACTTCATTTAAGATTTCCCCCTGTTTAGGTTTTTTTATTTCTTACAATGACTATATTACTAGAGGTTTATAAACATCTAATAAATGAAACGTTAAGGAATTGTAAAGGTTATGTATAAATAAAATGAAGATTAATAGAATGCTATTTTTTGTATGGTGATTTTTCAGTTAGAAAAGGAAACACTTTGGCAGTAATTAGAGCTTTTGCACTAGTTGGAGCAAGTATTAGTATCCTACATGATAAATAAAAAAAAGATATGAAAGTCAAATAGCGACTTTCATATCTTTATTGTGTGTTTATATATATTCTTGCTTTATCGGCAATGTAACAGTGAATGTAGTACCTTCACCTTCCATACTATCGACTTCAATCGTCCCATTATGGGAATCGACAAGGTGTTTTACTATGGCAAGGCCTAATCCAGTACCTCCTGAATTACGAGAGCGAGCTTTATCTACACGATAAAAACGTTCAAATATACGTGAAATCTCGGCCTGAGCAATTCCAATACCTGTATCTGCAATCCCAAATTTTATTTTGGATTCAGTAGCAGATAAGGTTACTGTTACTTTTCCTCCCTCTGGTGTATAGGCAATAGCGTTTGATAAGAGGTTTAATATAATCTGATGAATACGATCTTTCTCCCCTTCAATCACGATATTCTCTTGTGGCGGGAGATGTAACTGGATATTCTTTTTAGCAGCAGCATTCTTCACCATATCTACTGCAGCATTAATTGCATTTACCATGTTTACCTGGTCTGAAATTAAAGGAACACGATGATGCTCAATACCAGATAAATATAAAATATCCTTAATCAGACGATGCAATCGATCACTTTCTTTGTATATAATTTCAATAAAACTACGACAAAGTTCTGTATCTTCCATTGCTCCATCTAATAAAGTTTCTGCAAAGCCTTTTACAGAAGTGATTGGTGTTTTTAATTCATGTGACACATTAGCAACAAAGTCACTTCTCATTTTCTCCAGTCGTCTGACATCGGTCACATCATGGAGAACGACGATAATCCCTCTCATATCTCCATTTTCCCCAACAAAAGGTGCTAGATGCACATCCAAAATTCTTTCTTTTGGATAATAGAAATGAATTTCATCTCTTATTTCTTTTTTTGTTTTTAGTGATTGTTCAATCAGATTACTTAGAGAAGCGTTTCGCCCAGCTTCTACATGCATTTGTCCTATTAATGATTCCGAGTTTCTACCAAGCATAGAACCAATTGCTTTATTGGCGAGTACAATTCTCCCTTCCACATTAACAAGGATTACGCCACTCATCATATTAGCTAATACTCCACTAAGACGCTGCTCATTTTCTTTAATTTCAATCATTTGGTTTTGTAAACTAGAGGCTAGTACATTAATAGCATTAGCTAATTGCCTTAGCTCACCTTTTGCAGCTGTTTTTACTCGTGCTGAATAATCATTGTCCTTCAGCTGCTCCGATACTTGTATCATATCCTCAATTGGTTCTGTAATATCTTTTGCAAGACGCATACCTATGAGCCCTGTCAAAAGCAATGCAGCAAAGAGAATAAGTGCAACACTTCCCCACATTTTCCTAACTGCAGGTTTTATCGTATCTAATGTTAAGGATGTCCTCATGACCCCAACTAATTCATCTTCATTCATTATAGGAATCGTAACATACATCATACTATAGCCGAGTGTTTCACTATAACGAGTCGAAAGGCCACTAACTTGTCCATCATCTAATATTTGTTTTACTTCTGGTCTATCTCGATGATTCGTCATTTCAACTGGGTCTTCTTCAGAATCTGCCAGTACTACTCCATCTTTATTTATAATCGATATACGGACATTAACATCTTGTGTTAAGAGCTCTACTTCGTTCTGTAGATTGCTCATCTGTTGCTGATCGATATCTATCGCATTAATCGCTAACTCGGCAACTTGAGTCAACTGGTTTTCCTTCACTTTATAATATGTATCTTTCATCATATCAGCTAGGAAAAAACCAGAGATAAATAGCAATAACGACATTAATATTAAAAAGGAGAAGGTAATTCGTAGCCAAAGCTTATGCATCAGGTTTCTCCAATTTATATCCAAATCCACGAATTGTTTTAATATAAAGTGGTTGCTTCGTATCAGCTTCTATTTTTTCACGGAGATGACTAATATGAACGTCTACAATTCTTGAATCACCAGCAAAATCATAATTCCACACTGAATCTAGCAGTTGATTTCGATTTAATACCTTTCCTTGATGATTCGCTAAATAAAGAAGTAGTTCAAATTCCTTCGGAGTCAAATCTAACTTAGTACCAGCCATTCTAGCTTCATATTTTTCTGGTAAAATCGTAAGCTCACCAATCTGTATGGTATCCGCTTTATCTTTTTCAATTTCTGGTTCATCGATTCTTGTTGTTCGTCTTAAAATTGCTTTGACACGTGCGACAACTTCTCTTGGGCTAAATGGCTTTGTTAAATAGTCATCTGCACCTAATTCCAGACCTAACACTTTATCAAATTCATCATCTTTTGCAGTTAGCATAAGTATCGGAATTCTAATTCTTTCTTGTCTAAGTGTTTTGCAGACGTCCATGCCATCCATACCAGGTAACATTAAATCCAACACAATTAGGTCCGGCTTCTTCTTAATCGCCATATCCAAACCGGTCGTCCCATCCTCTGCTGTAATAACGGTATACCCTGCTTTTTCTAGGTTGAAGCGTAAAAGTGTAACGATGGAAGGTTCGTCATCTACAACTAAAATAGTCTCCATAAGAATTCCCCCTTATTTTAAAAGGCCAGACCCCGGAAAGAGGTCTGACCCATTTTTATTAGGATCATTTATTTTAATGTACGTTTTTCCAGTAAAACTGTCAAACTAATTAATGTTACAAGAATGGTTGCACCCATGTCAGATAGAATGGCAATCCATAATGTAAGCAGCCCCGGAATCGTTAATAAAAGGGCGATTATCTTAAGGCCAAGCGCCAAAGAGATATTCAATTTGATAATCGCATTTACTCGTTTTGATATTTTTATTGCAGATGGAAGTTTTCCTAAATGATCTTGCATTAAGACGATATCTGCCGTTTCAATTGCACTATCTGTACCTTTCCCCATCGCTATCCCAAGATCTGCTGTAGCCAATGCAGGAGCATCATTAATGCCATCCCCAACCATTGCAACTTTACTCGAACGAGTTAGTTCTTTCACCTTTTCTACTTTCATCTCAGGTAGTAAATTAGCAAAGTAATTTGTTAAGCCAGTTGATTTAGCTACTTTTTCTGCAGTCTTTTCATGATCGCCAGTTAACATCACAGTATGTTTAATTCCGGCTTTGTACAACTGTTTCACAATCTCTTTACTTTCCGTTCTTATTTCATCTTCTATACCTAATAGGCCTAACACTTTGCTTTTATTCGATACAGCAACTACTGTATACCCTTCATTTTTCAAGCTATTGAGATCCGCTTTCACATTATCTGAAAATGCTTGGAAAGGTATGCTTGATTCATTTCCAAGCCAAAAATCTTCTTCATTGATGGTAGCTTTAATGCCTACACCAGTTATTGTTTCAATTGCTGATGGTTCATAAAGTGGAATCGATTCATCTTCCACCTTCCTCATAACCGCTTTTGCTAATGGGTGTGAAGATGATTTTTCGATGGAACCAGCAATTTGCAAGAAGTTCTTTTCATACATTAACACTTTACTTACATGTGGTTCTCCCTTTGTTAAAGTACCAGTTTTATCAAAGGCAATCGTATCAGTTTTGCCAAGTTGTTCAAGAAAGACTCCGCCTTTAACTAAAATTCCATTGCGTGCATTACGCGCTATACCTGAAATAATCGCGATTGGCGAAGAAATGATTAACGCACACGGACAACCTACAATTAATACAGCAAGACCTTGGTAGAACCAACTGCCCCAGTCACCGCCAAATAGGGGTGGCACTATCATAACAATGATAGCAATCACCATAATAAGTGGTGTGTAATATTTTGCAAATCGATTAATAAATTGTTCTGTCGGGGTTTTTGTTTCTTGCGCTTCCTCTACCAAATGTAAGATTTTAGCTAATGATGAATCTTCATACGCTTTCGTTATGCTAACTTTTAATACACCTTCATTGTTAATACTTCCACCATACACATGCTCACCGATACTCTTATCAACTGGCATGGATTCACCCGTAATCGCCGCTTCATTTACGGAACTTTTACCATCAATAACTGTACCATCTGAAGGAATCTTCTCTCCAGACTTCACGAGAACAATATCATTAACTTGTAAATTAGCGATTGGAATAACTTTTTCTTCCCCATTTACAATTACAGTCGCTTCCTTCGGTGCCACCTTTAATAGAGTTTCCATTGATTTACGGGCTTTTTCCATACCAAGCCCTTCTAAATATTCGTTAATTCCGAATAAAATTGCAACAAGTGTACCCTCTTTCCATTCGCCGATTCCAAAAGCACCAATTAATGCAATCGTCATTAACGTATCTATATTAAATTTGAATTTAAATAAATTCTTAAGCCCTTTTATAAAAGTTGTATATCCACTAAGAGCTGCACCTGCTATATATAATGCAATGGCAATTCCTTCAACACTTTTTTCTGTTAGCATTGCTGCTACATATAAAAGAACCGAAAATCCTATAAAAAGGAGCAGTCGTTTGCCATGACTGTGCTCATGCGAATGGTCATGTCCTTCATGATCATCTTTTTCTTTTACAATGGACGCACCATCACTTGATAATATCTTTTCCACTTTTTCCAAAGCGATTTTATCCGATATAATCAATTTACTAGAATTGTATAAAACTTTCGCATCTTGCCCGTGATCTAGCTTTTGAATTTCCTCCTCCATTTCTCTTGCACAATTTGCACAAGACAAACCTTGGAGTTTATATTCTGCCATCCTTCTCCCTCCGAACCCTATAAGCTCAACTTATCTAATACATTAATGGTGTCTAGCATGGTCAATTGTTTGCTCTAACATCGTCATAACATGTGTATCATCATGTGAATAATATAGTGTTGTACCTTCTCTACGATATTTGACTAATCGCAAGTTTTTCAAAAAACGGAGTTGATGTGAAACGGTAGATTGTAGCAATGACAACCTTTCTGCAATTTCATTTACAGAACATTCTCTTTCTGAAAGCAAATGTAATATACGGATTCTTGTTGGTTCAGATAACGCTTTAAATGTTTGTGCTACGATAAATAATGTTTCTTCGTCAAGTTCTTCTATATGGTTAGGATTCATCTTTTCGTTTTTTTCCATACATTCCACACCGCCTATATTTATATATGAATATATATTCATGTATTAACTTCAGTGTATGCGTCGTAAGGTAAAGTGTCAATACATTCCATCGAAAAATTAGCCCAAATTTACAAAAAAATTAGAAATTGTGACCAATCTCCTAAAGATTATAACGTATGATTGAATGAACAAACATATTTTGTTATATTAAAGTACATAGTAATTAGATTATCTCTTTAACATATACTTCGTAATAAAGGTGGTTTTTGGAAATGTCTCACGTAATAACTGCACCTTGTCAAGGTGAAAAGTTTGGAGAGTGTGTGGAAGTTTGTCCAGTAGATTGTATCTTAGAAGGCGATGATCAATATTATATTGATCCAGATATATGTATTGACTGCGGAGCTTGTGTAGCAGTTTGCCCAGTAGACGCAATCTTCCATGAAGAAGATATGCTTCCAGAAGATGAGAAATACTTAGAAAAAGCAAGAGAATTCTTTGCGAATAACGGCTAAGAATTATAAATGGGATGACCACTATCTCTCATTTATAAGTTATAGAATGAAAAAAATGTTATTTATTACTAATGTTGATTGTAGCGGAAGGAGCGAGACTCCTGCGGGATAAAGGGTCAGCGTGAGACCCCACAGACGCGTTAAGCGTCGAGGAGGCTCACCGAACCGCCCGCGGAAAGCGAGCTCCTGAAGCGGAAATCAGCATTTATGGAAAAAAGGATGTCCTTAAGTCAAACATGACTCTTGGACATCCCTTTTTTCATTTAATGTTAACTTTATTTACTCTCACTTACCTTTTTATCTTTCTCCAATAACACAATTAACCCTGGTAATAAAATTCCTCTTATTAAGAAGGTGTCTAACAATATACCGACTGCAACGATAAATCCAAACACGAAAAGTAATTGAACTGGTTGTGTCATTAAAACTGCAAAAGTCGCGGCCAATATTATACCAGCAGAAGAAATTACCCCTCCTGTATTTGCTATGGCTATCTCTATTGCCTTCTTCACAGGATGATGTTTACGTTCTTCTTGGAATCTTGAAATAAGCATAATATTATAATCAATTCCGAGAGCTACTAAGAATACAAAAGCGTATAACGGAACCCGATCACTGATTGTTCCTATATCGAAGAATAAATTAGATAGAAACGTTCCTAATCCTAAAGCTGCCAAAAATGAAACAAGGATTGTACCCATCATGTAAATTGGCATTTTAAATGATTTCGTCAGCACTATTAATAATCCAAATATCAAAATAGTCTCGAGAATAACGATTACCAATATATCACGATTATTAACAGTACGTTCATCCACTAGATTAGCGGTTTCTCCTGCAAAATACAGTGTTCCTTCTGCCTCAACGTCACTTACAATTTTATCCCGATTATCAATCATTTCTTCCATTGCATCAATTGACTCAAGTGCATATGGACTTTCCTGAAGTGTCACATTAAAGTTAACTGCTTTTGAATCCTCTGAAATTCCATTAATACGCACATTGCTCACTAATGGTTGATCTGCTAATTTACTTTGTAATTCAGCAATATCTTGTTCCGTAACTGCATCTTTTGCTTCAAACAAAACAGTCGTAGGAGCTAAATCACCTTTTTCAAATTCATCTTCTAATATTTCATAACCTACACGGGAAGGCATGTCATCAGGGAAAGACTTCATCGTGTCAAATTCATATTCTAGATTCATTAAGTTACTAGCTGATGCTAGTAAAAATAAACTAATTGCCGCAACTGATAGTCCTGGTTTCTTAACAACAAAGCGACCAATCTTACTCCAAATCGAATTACTTTTAACCTTTTCATCGCCAACTTTAGGAACTTTTGGCCAGAATGATTTACGACCAAATAATGTAAATAAAGCTGGAACCAGTGTAACAGATGCTAGCATAATAATTGCCATGGTTGTTGCAAATGGTGCAGCAAAATTACGATAGTCTCCAAACTGAGCAAAGAATAATACTAGCATTGCTGCAAGAACAGTACCCCCAGAGAAGAATACTGGCATTCCTGTTCCTCTCATAGCTAACTTCATTGCAGTAAATTTATCTTCATGTTCCTTTAACTCTTCTCGGAATCGTGAAAACACAAATAATGAATAATCGATAACGGCTGCAAATAATAAGATCGACATAATTGATATTGTTTGACTTGTCATTACAAGACCTGCACTTCCCATTAATCCAAGGGTTTGCATAACGACCTCATATACAAATACTGCAGCTAATAGCGGAATCAACGCTAATAATGGTGAACGATAAATAACTACTAATAAGATCAAAATTAAACCGATAGTTGAAAAAATTAAGACCAAATCAGCTTTCGAAAATAAATCTACTGTATCCGTTGCGATACCTGCAGGACCAGTAATATATAATTCTAAATCGGTAACATCTTTAACAATAGAGATTATTTGTTCATTCGAATCTTTAATTTTACCTGTATCCAAATCACCTTTATACGTTAAAGGCAAAATTGCAGTTGCTTTATCTTCAGAATAGAAGCCTTCGACTGCTTGTGGAGGTAACTGAGATAGCGGGATAACTTGTTCCACCCCATCAATTTTTTCCGATGAAATCTTATCCGTGATTGCTGTTAAATCACTTAGTTGAATTTCTGATCCATCTTTATGCTGAAAAACTAATATCGCCGGTAGACCATCATTATTACTAAAATAAGTATCCACTTTCTTTTGAGCAATAACCGATTGAACATCGTCTGGCAATGTATCTACACTCGTAACTTGATAATCTTTCACACTTGGTGCAAATAGTGCTAAGATCATTGTCATAGCAAACCATATTGCTAATGTAATCCACATTCCTTTTTTGGTTGCAATACGGTCTGTCAGTGCTTGAAGTAATCCCTTCATATTTGAAAATCTCCTTAATTTGTTTTCTTATAAAGTGACACTGATGTCACTTTGAATACAATTTATCATTCCATTTTTAAATTATCCGCCATAGTGACACGAGTGTCAATTATTAATTAATGAACATTCCATGGCGGATAATATCTTTAATGGAGCGTACCCATTGATCCTTTGGAATCCTACTATGATTAGGGATGGCAACTGTTTGAAAAATAATTCCTAACAATAAACTGTCTTGTAATTCCGATTTCAGTTGCCCCTCTTTTTTTCCATTCTGAATAAAACCACTTAAAATCTGATACATTTCGAGATGTAATCTATCCAGTTCTTTTTTGTTTTCATTCGCTTTATTGCTTATGTTTGTATTTATTTGATTTCCCATCGCAATTAACTGATGGATTTCTTCATTCTTAAATATCAAGTCAAATAAAAAATCAAACTGCTCATCAAAACTGTCATGATGATGGATCTCTCTTAATTCTTGCAAAAAAAGATTCATTTCAAACAGCATGTAATCGGTAATAAGCTCTTCCTTATTTTCGTAATACTTATATAAAGTTCCTCTAGAAACTTCTAATTGTTCTGCTAACAAACTGAATGTAAAGCTGTCATACCCAAATTGCAACAGCCCTTGCTTTGTTGCTTGAAATAATTCTTCCGTTGTAAACTTTCGGACTCTTGCCACTGTTACTCACCTTACCTGTTCTATAATCGAAATACTCTATTTTAGCATTCTACCATGAAGCAGTACACAAAACATCTATCAAATAAAAAAGGCCTGAACAACATGACATTTCATGTTTAGACAGGCATTTTCTTGCTTTCGTCTATTTTCAAAATAAAAAATCCACTTACAAATAAAATGAGCGAGCTAATGAAAAAGATGATATCGAGAGTGAATAAATCAATAATAAATCCACCCAACATAACAGCAGCCCCAGCAAAGATGGAAGTCCAAAAATGATAGCGACCTATTACAGCACCACGGTTATTCCCTTCCGTAAAATCAGCCAACATCGCTTTTTCACTCGTCTTCTGCATCGCACCAACTATTCCGAGGAAAATCTGTATGACATACACTTGCCAAACCATCGTAATAATTGGAAAGATTAATAGTAGCATTGCCATTCCCCAACTATTTACTAATAAAAAAGATTTCCGTCCAATTTTATCTGAAATTTTCCCAATAAAAAGATGTACAATAGCAGAGCTCATTGTAAACAGGCCATATGAAATTCCATATTGGAGGAAACCACCTCCAATTTCTTTTATAAAGATTAAATAAAAAGGAAATACAAGACTACTTCCAAGTATGGCAATACTCTGGGATATGACAATCCATCTCATTAGGCATACTCCTCATAGAACTGATTCATAAAACGTTCCTCTGGATCATATTTTCTTTTTAATTGGAAAAATTCATCTGTTCGTGGATACGCTTCCCTCATTTGCTCCTTCGTTGGGTAGGGATAATATGGTAAGTAATACGCCCCGTTGTATTCCAGAACGAGGTCGATTATTAATCTTACTACTTCTCCGGTTTTCTCTATATCCTTATTGGTAAGCCCTTGATTGATTAAAAATACGATGGCAAACATATCTTCTTTCGCATAGGAAAGGTATGACTCCTCATTTTTGGGAACATAACGAACAGTTGCATTTAAAATATTTAGTTCATTCTCAGTTAACAATTCTCGTAATCTATCAATGAAGTCTGGAAAGTCTTCCACAGGGACAAAATATTCTTGTAATAAATCGGTATCACTATAGCCTTCATACTCTAAAAATTTAATGCCTGGACGCATTTGATTGTTTCTAGAAACAAAATTCACCTTATCTCCTTGAAATGCCTTCTTTTGAACATACCAAACAAGGTTCTTTCCCCAATCAAAATGTCGTGATAAACCAAAAGCAAATTTGTTTCGACCGATATATTTTTCATCTAATAGTTCATCATGATCTTCTATATCTTCTTCTGACCTAATATAGTTTTTCACATACATTTCTGTAAAGAACTGTTTTGGCGTCACAGATATTCTCGTATTATGCATTTCAATATCAGGATTAGCTAATACTTGTTCTTTAAAATACTGTGGATAATCATGGTAGTCCAACCATGTAAAAGTTTCTTTATACACAACATCTTCCGTAAGCTCAATATCGACATCGAGTATAATACCGAATAAACCGTATCCACCATTGACTAACCGGAATAACTCTTCATTTTCAGTTCTACTCACATTTAAAATATCCCCATCTGCATTCATCAAGCGAAAAGACCGAATACTGTCAATTAGCGGGCCGTAGCGAATATCTCTCCCGTGAACATTCACACTCATAGAACCACCGATTGTGAAAATGTTTGGTGCTTGCATTGTCTTTATGGATAAATGAAAAGGATTTATTGCCTCTTGTAGATCCGACCATGTGGCACCACTTTGCACGGTAGCAAGCTTTTCTTCTGGAAGGACCTGAATTACTTTGTTATATGTTGTCATATCAATCACAATTGCATCTTTATAGTATGTGTGGCCACCTTGACTATGTTGTTTGCCTGCAATTGAAACCTTTAAATTTTTCTCCTTTGCTTCTTGTAAAAGTTCTCTAATTTGTTCCATTTCTTTCCCTTGAACAACTTTTTTCACTTTTATAGGAACGAGTTGGCCAACATCATTCATCAGCACACCTGCTTCGTTTTTCTGTTGCCAAGCATAAAGGAAAATCACACCATAACAAACAATAAACAATACTAGGAAAACTGATTTTAGTCGATGGTTAATTGGACTAAGTTTACCCAAATTGCACCTCCACAAATTGGACTACAAATGTAGTTGGTTTTAACCAGCATCCACCTTTTCACGTTTGGCTCTTTCTTCGATGAAAAGAATACCTAATTCATGATGGTCACTCTCATAAAGAGCTCTTTGTAAGAAGCGAATCTCTCCATTTACATCAAAAACTTCTAGTTTACAATAAGCACGGTTAACAAGTAATGCCATATAAAGATCTTGTTTATTGTTAACCTTTCTTCCATTACAGGATTCAATTATTTCCCCAATTTTCAATCCCATTTTATGTGCAGGAGATCCTGGTATTACATCTAATACCATAATTCCTTTATTTTGTGGCGTAAAATAATATAGTGTCGCATTCTCTTCTACACGATGCTGATACGCAATCCACAGTCGTCCCATAATTGCAATAACCGCAACAACTAGAGGAATGATTGTAGGGAAGAAGAATCCGGAAGCAGCAACAACCGTTAACACAACACCTAGTACCAAAACATGCTTGCTCAATCGATGGATTGCACGCTGAGGAAGTGTACTTTGAATTTGATGTTGGAATCCGAGTAAAAACGGAACTAGTATAAGGGAATAACTTTGCGTTCCCCACTCGATAACCGGCCACCAGTCAAGAGATGGACTAATTGGTCCTGTTGGTATAAAGAAAAAGATTGGTAAAAACCAGAAGCGCTTCGCTTGATGAGCACCTACTGTCAATCCGCGTCTACTCTTTCGCAGTTTAGGCGAAATATCAACTTGTCCGTTTTTCAACATAAAGAATCCTTCAGTAAGCGTTAATATCGCAAGGAAAAGCGCTAATCCAATAAAATAATGTTCATGTAAAGATGGTACATCATCTATTAAAGGCACGTTAAACTCAAATAGCTTGGAAGCACTAGCAATTAATAATGTAACACCAATCGTAAGTGCTGGGGAGAGTAGGCGTGCATTTCCGATTAGACTAAATAAAATGGTAATAGCCCCAATCATGATAATAAAAGGCAAAGGCATGGTGAATCCAACACCTACGGCAACGATAGATAGAATGATACCTGTTATGATACCTAATGGAAATAAGTGTTTTAGTTCGTGTAATGTATCTTGAACACGGACATGAAAATCTTTTCGTTCTCTTTTTACACGAAGCATACCAGCAACAATTACTAATAAAATAGAAAAATATAAAAGTGGATGCAAAAATAGTCTTCCAATTGCTTTTATAATTTCCAGAAACCATACTTCCACGATTGCCCACACCCTTTTTAAAATAAAGTAAACTTATCTCCTATTCTATCAGATGTTCTGACAAAAGTGGAAAAAAATATAAGGTCAAGCATCGTGGAATCCCAACGAATACTCGACCTTATTTTTTTACTTTGCAAAGGATTTCAATGCTACTTGTAATTGAAGATCATTTTTCTCATTTTGAATCTTGCTTTCTATTGCTTCTTCCATTTTTAAGGCGGTTTTTACATCAATTTGTCCTGTAATCGGAAGCTTATGAATCGATTGAAAAGCTCGTACTGCTTGTTCCGTTTGTTCATCGAAGTAACCATCGGTTCTTCCTGGAGCAAACGATAAAGCTTTTAACACATTTTGAGCTATCTTCACTTTCTCATTGTTCATGTCTTTCACTAATGTTTCCTCGATTTGTAATGAATGAACATGAAAAGATGCTGGTTGCTGGACTTCTATTGTCGGCTCTATTCCTTTCCCATGAATCCAATTTCCATTTGGAGTAAGCCATTTTGCCATTGTTAGCTTTATTTGACTGTGTTCATCCAGTGGAAGAGCTTGTTGTACTGTCCCTTTTCCGAATGTTTTCTCCCCTATCAGCTCATATCCCTCAATCTCATTCAGAGCACCAGCTAAGATTTCGGAAGCAGATGCACTCCCTTCATCAATTAGGACAGATATCGGATAATCTTTATTTTCCTTTAAGTCAGAAGCATACGTAACTCTTTTTCCTGAACGTTCTTCTATTTGAACATATGGTTTTTCTCCAGTTACGAGTTCTCTCATAATAGCTTCTACACTTGAGAGCATCCCACCCGGATTACCACGTACATCGATAATTAATCCTTCGATACCTTGTTTTTCTAGCTTTTTTAATTCAGTTGAAAATTCTTTTGCTGTTCCTTTGGCAAATTGGGTAATTTCTATATAACCAATATTTTTGTCTCCATTATTTTTCATTTCTGAGTAAACTGTTAAAAGTGGGATCTCATCTCTAGTAATTTCAAATATTAATGGATTTGCTAAATCGCCCCTCACTATTTCTAGTTGTACAGTTGTTCCTTTTTTCCCTCTAATTAATAATGATGCTTGATGTGCATCTAGACCATCCACACTTTTACCGTCTATTTTTGTAATTTGATCCTTTGCTTTAATTCCAGCTTTTTCAGCAGGGGAGTTTTTTATCGGTGCAATAATAATGAGTTTTCCATCCTTCAAGGAAATTTGAGCACCAATCCCATCAAAGGAAGTATCCATACTATCATTAAATTGTTCTGTTGTAGCTGCGTCCATGTAAACAGAATATGGATCTTGCAATGTACCAACCATGCCTTGTATTGCACCTTGAATTAACTTTTCATCTTCTACTTTTTCCACATATGCATTACGAATTATATCGTATGCATGAGAAATCTTTTGCAAATTTCCTTTTAATCCATCCTCATCGCCAACTTGTACCTCCAGTTGATCTGCATCATCTGCCCATAAAGGAGCAACCCACGTTAATCCACCATAAACACCGCCAGCTCCTAATAAAAAAGAACAAATGGCGATAATAATGACCCATTTTCTATTCATGTCTAATCCCCCTAGTGACAATTCCAATTATGAAATCTGTACAAGCTTTTTCTCCACATCATATGCTGGAAGTAGACAAGTTATGAATAGAAATAGGGAAGCATCATCCTACTTAGCATTGCATTTTGAGTATTGATATTTGCTTGTACGAAGTATGTGCTTTTGAAGGGTGGGGGGTGTGCTATAGGATGGTGGATGTAGCTCTCGATTGTTCTTTTGGATGCTGGTATCCTCCTTTTGTCTGCTCAGACATGTCTTTTGAACGCTGGATGGTCCCTTTTCGACGCTTGACGCTTTCTTTTCAACGCTGGGGAAGGTTTATTCGATGATGGGTTTGCTTTTCGATGCTGGGTCCCTTCTTATGTCTGCTTAGACATGTCTTTTGAACGCTGGAGGGTCCCTTTTCGATGCCGCCGTTTCCTTTTCGATGCTGGGGAAGGGTTATTCGATGATGGGTTTACTTTTCATTGCTGGGTGCATCCTTTTGTCTGCTCAGACATGTCTTTTGAACGCTGGACGGACCCTTTTCGATCCTCACCGCTTCCTTTTCAACGCTGGGGAAGGGTTATTCGATGATGGGTATAAATGTCAAGAATACTATGTACACTTTTGATTGTTTAAGAATGTACAAATTTACTCGTCATCAGGCTTTAAATGATTCTTAATTCTATAAGATGGTCCTAT